>CAJOMO010000017.1 GCA_905235685.1 uncultured Selenomonadaceae bacterium | reverse complement strand
ACCGCTAAATTCAGTTTAATTTATTTTTTTAGTAATGTCAATAGCGGCGTTTCATCTCACGACTAAAGTCGCGAGTGTTCACGCCTTATCCATAAAAATGGTCGGAGCAGGTGTCGTATCCAACATTATTTCAAATTACGCCTGCAAGTGGCTCGACCGGCTTTTTAAAAAGTTGTGGTAATGAGCACAGTTTAGCGTCGTGAAAGACGCAACCCCCAAGTCATCTGGGTTCGCGATGACGAGGGGGCTTTTTTTGCGCCTGTGATAATCGTGGACGCCATATATTTTCTATTTCACGGGCAAATCTTACCACGCCGATAACATTTTTGCAAGCCGCGTTGACAAAAAAAATTCGGCTATGCTAGAATAGCCGCGTTGCCGCAAACTCCAATCTGGCACAGAGAGGAGGATAGCGCACAATGGACACTATAATAGACTTATTAAAAATGGTCGGAGCAGGCGTAGTCTCAAACGTCATTTCAAATTACGTCTGCAAGTGGCTCGACAAACTTCTTAAAAAGTTGCGGTAACGAGCACAGTTTAGCGTCGTGAAAGGCGCAACCCCCAAGTCATTTTACCGGAATGGCTCGGGGGTTTTTCTTTAAGCCTATAGCACCCAATGGACACAATATTTATCTGAATCACGGGCAAATCTTACCACGCCGATAAAACTTTTGCAAGCACTCACTCAAAATTTATTTTCGGCAAAGCGTCAACAATTTTCAGCGTCTTCAAGCTGACAGTCACGCAGCTCATTATCAAATCCAAAATGTACCGCGGCGAATTTTTTTCCGCGCACCAATCATTTGGATCGTTGACAATCCCGCTCGCCTTGTCCGTCTTAATCTGATAGCGCTCAACAATCCACTCAAGCGGCGAACGCCCATTTACAACGTACTCATTCGCGCGCGCCGGTATCCCAACGATTTTGATTTTGTCGTTGTAAATAATTTCCGTGCGCTCCTGGTTGAATCGCATTTTCTTGACGCGAAAATCTCCGTCTTCGTCGCCAATTATCCGAACGCCCGCTGTCGGCTCTTGCGTTTCGTAATTCAAATGAATATCTGCCAAAGCCCGCCCTGCGCGAGACAACGCCCAAAAATCCGCCGCCGAATCCACCAAAATTATTCGCGGCAAAGACTTTTTCAACTCCGCTGAAAATTTCGCACGATAACCGGGCATATGCAAAAATCCATACACGTAATAAAATATATCTGCCTTGCTCACAAGGTCGCCATACGCCGCCCGCGCCCGAGCCAATATCCAATCCGTTACCCCGTCGCGCCGATAATGATAGCCAAATAAATTGCCCTGCACCTGCTCTTCCGGCGGCTCGTACCAATACAACGGAAAACATTGCCCGTTAAACATAAATTGAACATCGGTAATTTTATCAGTCATAATCACAGAAAAATTTCTATCACCAACAACAATACAAATTAATAAATTTTCTTCAGCGCCGGTCGGAAATAATTTTGGAAATTGACCAGGCACTTCATTTAAACATTTATAATAACAAAGATATTCTTTGCAGAACGGACGATAAAAACTTTCAACAATTTTAGCATCTTCAAATTTATATCGAGTGCCGCGTCGTTTATCATTGACAGTCGCACGTGTCCAATTAATTTTTTTCGGGTCAATATCTGCGGGCGTGTGCTTATTGTAAAAACTAATTGTAGTGCTGATATTTTTAACAATTTCATCGTACGAAAAATTATACGCCCAAACGTCACGGTTAGTTTTCAAACCGTTACTGTAAATGCTGAAAAAAGTTTTGGCGTTGGGATTTTTTTTGTCGCCCAGGATAATAAATTCGTCGAAAGAATTGCCGCGCTGATTAATCCAATCGCCTTTGTCGTTGGGGTGAATGGTGGTGGCGGGCATATTCAGCGCCGAGTGATATTCGACAATGCGGGCAAGTTTTTCTTCGCGGGAAAGATAATCGCCGATATCGCAGTATTTGATTAGGGGCAAGTGGTCAGGGGCAAGGGGCAAGGGGCTTGAATCACTCTTCGCTTGGCTCTCTCCACTCTTCACTGAAACAGGAATTAGGGCAGAGTATCACTCGTCGCTTGGCTCTCTCCACTCTTCACTGAAACAGGAATTAGGGCAGAGTGTTGAGTGGAAAGTGCAGAGGGGCTTAAATCACTCTTCGCTTGGCTCTCTCCACTCTTCACTGAAACAGGAATTAGGGCAGAGTGTTGAGTGGAAAGTGCAGAGGGGCTTGAATCACTCTTCGCTTGGCTCTCTCCACTCTTCACTAAAATAGTAATGGCGATAGGCGCGCGGCTGCCACTTCCAAAAATTTTGCCGCCTTCCTTGCGTGAAGTTTCGCCTTGAGTACGCTGATTGCCGCGCAGATTAAAAATATAAATTTTGGTAAATTCCTGCGCGAAACAATTTCGCAAACCGTCCATAGCGGCGCCGTCAAGCCAGCCTGCGTTGGTTACGAAGCCGATAATGCCGCCTTTTTCGGCAATTCGGTCGCTTGCCCAGCGAAAAGCCTTGATGTAGCTGTCATAGAGCGCGTTTTTATTGGTGGCGGAAGTACCGGCGGCGTAAGTTTCGGCAATGCGGCTTTCAAGTTTTTTGTAATGAACATTTTGGGCGTTATCGTTGGCGGATTTTTGCCCGACGGAATAAGGCGGGTTGCCGATAATAATTTCAATTTTGGTATCGAGTTGTTTTTGAATGAGCTCAGCATTTTCTTTAAGCGGCGTTTCAAATTCCGCAAATTCCGGCGCAAGATACATTTGCCGATTTTCTTTGCGTTTAATTTGGGCTAATTGATTTTCGTAAGATTGAAAAGTATCAGCCAGGCAAATACCGGTGAAAGTTTCGTAGGTATCGAGGCGGGCGGCGGCGTGAAAGGCGTTTTCGATATTAATTGCGGCGATGTAATAAGCCAGCAAAACAATTTCGTTGGCGTGAATTTCGCGTTGATATTTGCGCGGGAGATTTTCTTTGTCAATCAAGCCGGACTGAATGAGCCGCGTTATGAAAGTTCCCGTGCCTGCGAAGGGGTCAAGGATATGAACGTCGGCGTCGTTGAAAGTTTTGCCGAAATTCTCGCGCAGGACGTCGCTTACGGATTGAATAATAAAATCGACGACTTCAACGGGCGTGTAGACAATGCCGAGCTTTTCAACGGTGCGGGGCAGCGCCATTTTGAAAAAGTTATCGTACAGGTCGGTAATAATTCTTTGGCGATTTTGGGCGTCGCCCATATCGCGGCACTGCTCCTTGACATTTTCGTAAAATTCGTTGAGCTGATCGCGTTCCTTCGATAAGCCGTCTTTGTCGAGTTGGTTAAGAATCTGCGTCATGGATTTGGAAACGGGGTTGTTCTGCGCGAAAGAATAATTTTCAAAGAGCGCCTCGAAAACCGGACGGGTGATTAAATGCTGAGCAAGCATATCAACGGCGTCTTCCTGCGCGATACTCGGATTGATAATTTGCTGCAGGTCGCGCAGGAAATTTTGAAAAGTTCGTTGAGGCTCGCCGCTTTGACTGATAAGTTCGACAATGCGCTCGGTGTGGCGTTTGACAATCTCTTTGACTTTGAGAGTCCAGTGCCACCAATAGAGCCTGTCACCAACTTTTTCAACCATGCGCGCGTAAATCTGATAAGTCCAATCTTCAAATTCAAAACCGAGCTGCAAATTTTTCTCTTCGTCATCGCTGTTGTCGCCGGAATTTTCGCCGCCGTCCACAACAATTTTATCGCTCTTGCCGTTTGCTTTGATTTGCTGAATAACGATATCCAGGCGTTCGTCGTGGGAGCGCATGGCGTTAAGGATTTGCCAAATTTCTTTGAAAGCGCCGGAATTTAGGGCTTTTTCGGGCGAAGTATTCGTCGGGATAATCACGGGAATAATAATGTAGCCGAATTTTTTTTGCGGGGCAATGCGAAGGGCGCGCCCAACCGCCTGAACGATATCAACGCCGGATTTTTTTGGCGAAAGGAAAATCACCGCGTCAAGGCTGGGAACATCGACGCCTTCATTGAGGCAGCGAACATTTGAAACGATTTGGCAGATATTTTCGTCAGCAACATTTTTCAGCCTGTCAATAATCGGGCGGCGTTGTTCAGCGTTCATTTTGCCGTCAATGTGCGTCATTTCGATTTGGACGCATTTTTGGCGCATTTCGGGCGGCATATCTTGAAAAAATTTTTCTTGAATTTGTCTGTAACGTTCGACAAGTTTTTTAGAATCGGCAATTTGGGGGCAAAAAGCCACCGCGGTATGCATAAATCCAGGGTCGTCGTCCATTAGCGGCTTAGAAGTTACATTCATATTTTTGGAAAGCGCCTTGATACAGCCAACTATTTTCAGTGCGTCGTCAAGGTGAACTTCGTTGCTTTTATTGTTAATCAATTCGCGCAGTGCCCTGGGCAAAGCCATTTTGTTAACCGTCAAAACCAAAACTTTGTAGTCTGAAAGGCAGCCAAGACTAATCGCCCGCGCAAAATTGAGATTGTAAAATTCTTTGCCGAAAAATTTTTCGTCGTCCATGGACCAAACGGTTAATTCGATATCCTTAGCTTTTTTCTTAGTCTCGGAAGAATACATTTTGGGCGTGGCAGTCATGTACATTCGGCGTTTTGCTTTGATTTTGTCGTTATCGTGAACGAGCGAAAACAGCCTGGTATTTTTGTCCTGCTGCGAATTTCCGGCGGTACGATGCGCCTCGTCGCAGATAACCAAATCGAACTCCAAATTTGCGGCGATAATTTTATCCAACGAATGATACGTAGAAAAAATAATCGTCATACCCTCGCGGTCGCGCAGGATTGGAATTTTGGCGCGAATCATATTGCCGTCGTTGGTTGTGGAAACTGGCAGTTCGACGTCTTGAATAAAATCGTCAACATTTTTGGAAACGGTTTCGTCGGAACAAACGCAAATGTAGTTAATGGGCTTTTCGGCGTCTGCAGCCCACTCTTCAAGAGTTTGCCCAAGAAGCGACAGCGACGGAACAAGGAACAAAATCAAGCCGTGGTTATCGGTAAGTTTTTCGGCGATTTTTAGCGAAGTAAAAGTTTTGCCTGTGCCGCACGCCATAATCAGCTTGCCGCGCTCATTGTCTTTGAAATGTTCAATAGCCTTGTTGATGGCGTCATTTTGGAAATCGCGGGGCTTGTGTTTATCGACGGCGTTTTTGCCGTGGTTGCCGAGATAAATTTCCAGCCAATTGACCCTTGCTTTGCGGAGCATTTCAAGATTAATTCTTTGGATTGGCGGCGTCTGATTTTGCAGCATTGTTTCAGCATTTTTATTAAACTTATCGGAAGTGGAAATCCAAATTCGCGCAGAAAATTTTTTGCCGTCAAATTCTCTGCCGGAGTTGGAAATGAACGAATCGACGGCTGTTTTGTCAATGGTGGTAGTTTCGGCGTAAAATTTGCATTGGACAGCCCAAAATTCGCCGCTGACGGTTTTAACGACAAGATCGATACCCAAATCGGGCTCGTTGCTGAAATTTTTCCACAGCAGAACCTCATCGACAATTCCGCAGTACGGCGGATAAGTGAGCAGAAAATTTTTCATAAGTTGTTCGAACTTAGCGCCTTTTCCGCGCTCCGAGATTTTCAATTCGCGGTAATTGTCAAGTAATTCATCTATTGTCACGGCAAACACCTCAGCCGTACTTTAGCAAAATTCCTTCGATTTGTAAACAAAAACTACGCAACAAAAAAGGCGCGCACGGACGCGCGCCCTGCCCCGCGCTAGTCACGTGATGTGACTACAGCGGGGTAGTTTTCTTTCTTTGCCAGGCGTTTCTTTCTTTCCGAAAAGAAAGAAATGCCGACATAAACTTTATTTTTGAGTAAGTTGCTGGAAAATCAAATCAGCGAGACCGACGCCGCCATTTTGTGCCATTTGCTTAGTCAATTCTTCATTGTACATATCGCGCCAAATTTCCATGGTGTTATCGTCGCCGAAAAGCTTATCCTTCGGGACGGTTTTCCACATTTCGTTATAAAGCATTTTCAACATAATCGCCTCAAGCTGAATACTGGCGTCGCGAATATCTTTGTTGCGCTGAGCAAGCTGTTCGTCAGTCATAACGCCGGATTTCGCCGCCCTGTCAAGCCGTTTCTGCGCGAGAGCCAATTCATTTTCAAATTTCGCTTCCTTGCTGATAACGCGCGAGCCCGCTTGAGTGGTATTTGTCGGATTCATTTGCGGCATTAAAAGCGAGCCTTCAACCTGCATTCAAATCACCTCAAATAATTTCCAAAACAGCGTGAATAGCGCCCGCCGCCTTCATGGCCTGCAAAATCGAAATGCAATCGCGCGGAGTTGCACCAACCGCATTCAGCGCGCCGATTATGTCATTAATATTCGTAGTCGGCGGCATAACGATTGAATTGGAAGGCTGCTCTTCAACTTCAGTTTCTTCGCTGTATTTTTTCATAGTCGTGCCGTACGAAAAAGGCTCGGGTTGCGAAATTTCCATATCACGGGTAACGCGGATTGATAAACCGCCTTGAGTAATTGCGCATTCGTCGACGCTGACATTTCCGCCCATTACAATTGTTCCGGTGCGCTCATTGAAAACGATTTTTGCAACGCTGTCCGGCGTAACCGATAATTCTTCAATCGAAGAAACAAATTCAACCACATTAGCACGATAATAATTCGGGATACGAATATCAATGCGTCCAGGATTAGCCGCCTGCGCGATTTGCCCGTAAGCGTCATTAATCGCATTGGCAATTCTCGTCGCCGTCGTAAAGTCCGCAATTCCCAAACTCAATGAAACCGTGCCATTCTTACCAATTTCATCTTCAACAGTACGTTCAACAATCGCGCCATTCGGAATTAAGCCGACAGTGGGGAAATTTCTTTGAGCGCTGTTACCGCCATTACCGGCAATAAAGCCGCCCGTGGAAATTGCGCCCTGCGCGACAGCATAAACTTCACCGTCCGCCGCACGCAACGGAGCTTGCAATAAAGTTCCGCCTTGAATACTTGACGCATTGCCCATTGAGCTTACCGTCACGTCGATTGTGTCACCTTCGCGTATAAACGGCGGCAAAGTTGCAGTCAACATAACCGCGGCAACATTATCGCTGTCAAGTTCGGATTCGTTAATGGTAATTCCGTAGCTACGGAGCAACGCCACCGTCGAAGAGATCATTTGCGGCGCGTCGTCGTCGTCGCCCGTTCCCTGTAAACCTACAACTAAGCCGTAACCTACCAACTGGTTGCTGCGCACGCCTTGAATTTTGGCAATGTCTTTAATGCGCGCCGGTGCTGATTCGGCAAAAACCGTTGAAGCAGTGAACATTAAACAAAGTATGAGCGTCAGCAATGTAAAAATTTTTTTCATTTTAATCACCGCCGTCAAATTAGAACAGGAAATTGAAAATCTGCGTGAGGATACCTTGACGCTGTTTCGCGTTCAAAGGACCTTTGCCGTCGAATTTCAAAGTGGCGTCGGCAACCAAATTTGAAGGCACAGTATTATTTCTGGTAACGTCGTCGCGGCGGACAATCCCGCGCACAGTGATTTTATGCTCGTCGCGATTTTGCCAAATGGATTGAGTGCCTTCGACAATCATATTGTCATTGGGCAGGACTTCAACAACGGTAACCGTAATTTGCCCGCTGACGCTATTTGTATCGCTCGCGCTGCCGTTAGCCGTGAAACTGTCAGAGCCGCTCGCCGCCGCCGCCGCCAGAAAATGGAAAATGCCCGTACCCGCGCCTAAACTTACACTGCCCTCTTTGGAATTTGAGCGCGCCTTCGTTGCCGTCTGCGTTGTCGATTCAGATATTACTATCGTTAAAATATCGCCGACGTTGCGGGCTTTTCGGTCGGCGTATATGCTCCATTGATTATCTCGCCACAAAGAACGCGCTTCAACATTTCCGCTTGAAATTACCGGCAACAAAAACGCCGCCATTAACAACACGGCAAAAATTTTCTTCAGCATTTAATAAGTCACCTCCACAGTATTTGAATCTATCACCTTCGCAGACAAAACTTTTTTGGAAGACTCATTTTTAACGCGGATAATTTCGCCAATCCGCCCGCGCGCCATTGTAATTCCGCTCGCGGCAACTTCCAGCCCTTTGTACCGAACGATAATTTTCACCGGCTGATTGCTTTTAACGGCTATTGGCTGCTGAAAATAATCAAGCACAACCGGCTCGCCCGCTTTAATCATTCTGTGCGGAACAAGCCCGACCACCGATTGAACTTCCTGCAAATATTCAGTGCGCCCGTCAATCGGAATTTCTTCAACGCGAAAATCGGATTCGGTAACCGGCACTTCTATTCGCAAATTGTGAGACGCCACAACGACGCTGTCATAAACTTTCAACATCATTAAAAAATTCACGTCGCGGTAATATTTGCCGTCAATCGAAATTTCCGCCCGAACAGGCGTGTTGCCGAAATAATTTACATTTGGAATGTACAGCTTTATATCAATGACGCCATTTGGCAAATTTATCGGCGGGATTTTGCGCTGCATACTCAAATCACGCCGCCGCGTCTCGCCTTGACTGTCCAACATCGAATTAATTTCGTCTGTCGCCATTGCGCCAAGTTGCTCGCCTGGAATAAATTGACTTGCAAAAACACGCGGCGCAATCGCAAGAGCCATTACGAGGATTAGTGAAAAGTGAAGGGTGAAAAGGGATAAGTGGATTTTTGAAAACCTATTTTTGAAAATGGATAGCGTTTTCATGTCAAATAAAATTAGCGTTTCAACTGGTTAGCAGTCTCAAGCATTGAGTCGGACGTAGTGATAGCCTTGGAGTTGGATTCGTAGGCGCGCTGCGAAACAATCATATTCACCATTTCCTCGACAACCTGAACGCCGGACATTTCGATAGTATTTTGAGTTAAAACGCCCGCACCGTCCGCGCCAGGCTCACTGGTAATTGGGTCGCCGGACGCCTCGGTTGCCAGGAAAAGATTTTTACCGTAAGCAGATAAACCGGAAGGATTTGTGAAACGAACGAGCGTAATTTGCCCAATTTCAGTCTGGTCGCCGCCCGCCGGAGTATCAGAAACGCGCCCGTCACTGCTTATAACGAGGCTGTCAATCGTGGCGTTTTGGTCAAGCGTGATATTCGGAACAAGCAAAAAGCCGTCGCTGGTAACAAGTCGGCGGTCGGAGTCGATTTTAAAAGAACCGTCGCGGGTATAAGCGCTTGTGCCGTCCGGAAGTTGAATTTCGAAAAAGCCTTCGCCTTGAATGCCAACGTCAGTCGGGTTATCGGTTGTCTGCAACGGTCCTTGCGTAAAAATTCTGTTGGTTGCGGAATGACGCACGCCCAAACCGATTTGCAAACCTTCGGGGTATTGCGTGCCGTTGCCCGAAGCTCCGCCCGCGTCGCGCAGGGTTTGATAAATCAAATCTTGAAATTCTGCGCGAACTTTTTTGTTGCCGTAAGTGTTGACGTTAGCCAAATTGTGAGCAACAACGTCCATTTGCCTCTGCTGTGCGATCATGCCGGACGACGCCGACCACAAAGATCTCATCATAATTGAAACGCCTCCTAATGCGAATAAACTTCCCTGTCAAATTTTTTCCCATAAAAATATATCGGTAAATCTACACCGCGGCTTAATTAAAAAATTGGGCGAACCGCATTAGTCCGCCCGAAAAAGTTTTGTATTCGATTAATCTTACTTACGCAAATTGAGCTGCGCGATAATTTCACGGTAACGATTAATATTTTTCTTGCTAAGGTAGCTCAAAAGACGGCGGCGCTGACCAACCATTTTCAACAAACCGCGGCGCGAATGATGATCCTTTTTGTGTTCCTTGAGGTGTTCGGTAAGATAAGTAATTCGCGCAGTCAACAATGCGATTTGAACTTCCGGCGAGCCGGTGTCGCCTTCGTGGACGCCGTATTTTGTAATAATTTCCTGTTTGGTTTCTTTGGTTAACACTTCAAAATCCTCCTGTGATTTGTAAATTCCTGTAGCGAAGTCCGCGTTGGAGTTTCGCCGAACTGCGCTAAGGTTTTTCGCAAGTCTACCACAGGCGTTTTTAAAATGCAAGTTTTATATTGATTTTTGGAAATTCAGCGGTTATCATTGAAAAAAAATTTCGAGGAGGTTTTAATTTGCCCACGTTCAATTTTCTCGGCAAAGATAAAGTTATCGCTCATAAGCCGCCGTTTCATTTCCTGGACAAAAAAATATTCCGTCGGCAACAGCGAAAATATGATTATCCACGGCGATAATTTAATCGCGCTGAAGTCTTTGCTCCCCAAATTCGAAGGCAGAATCAAATGCATTTATATCGATCCGCCGTACAACACCGGCAACGAAGGCTGGATTTACAACGACAATATGAGCGACCCGCGCTTGCAAAAATGGATTGGCGAAATTGTCGGGCGCGAAGGCGAAGATTTGAGCCGCCACGATAAATGGCTCTGTATGATGTACCCGCGGCTTAGACTTTTGCAAAGATTGTTGGCGGACGACGGCGCTATTTTTATTTCAATTGACGATAACGAACAGGCGAATTTAAAGTTAATCTGCGACGAAATTTTTGGCGCGAATAATTTTGTTGCCTTGATACCCTGGCGAAAACGCGTTTCAAAATCTGACGTGTCTTATGGAATTTCACAAGATTATGAGTATGTAATGTGTTACGCTAAAAAAAATTTCCGCGCCGGAAGAAATATTGAGCGTAAATATTACGAAACGCCGGATTTTCCAAATCAGCCGTGGCGAACAGGACCGCTTACAAAACAAACTACTGCTGAAGAGCGTCCAAATAGTTTTTTTACGATGATAAATCCAAAAACCGGTGAAGAATATCCTGCCAGCAAACTCCGAACTTGGGCAATTACGAAAGAAACTTTCCCGCAATATTACGCGGCGAATAAGATAATTTTTCCTGGTGATTATGAGTTTTTAAAAATTTCTAAACCGGTTATGCGTTATTGGAAATTTGACGATATTAAAAAAGCTGGCGCAAATTTTGGAATAACTTCGGTGAGCACGCATTTTCCCGCTGAAATTGGAATGACGCAGGACGGTACTAAAGAAATTACGGAAATTTTTGGCGATAAAAAATTTAATTTTCCAAAGCCGTCAAGCTTGATTCAATACATAATCAGTCTTGCAACTTTGACGGACAAAGATTCGATTGTGTTAGACAGTTTTGCGGGGAGCGGGACGACGGCGCACGCGGTTATCAATTTGAACAAAGCCGACGGCGGCTCACGCAGATTTATTTTGATTGAGCTGAATGACTATGCGGAAACGATCACGGCTGAAAGGATACGGCGGGTTGGCGGCGAATTTAATTTTTATGAGTTGGGCGAAAGTTTGTTTGACGGCGATTTTGTCAATCCGAAAGTTCCGGTTGAAGTCCTGCGCGAATACATTTATTTTATGGAGACGCGAAAAAGTTTGCCGCCCGCCACGGACGAAAAATTTTTATTGGGCGTCGACAACGGAATTGCCTATTATTATTTTGGCGAAAAATCGGAGCTGAATTTTGAATTGCTGTACAGTATGAAGACTCGCGCAGATTATTATGTGGTTTACGCGGGCGCTTGCAATTTGGGCGACGAACAACTTGCCGAGCGAAATATCACTTTCAAACAGATTCCGTACAACGTGCCGAACTATTGATTGTTTTTCCCCAGTGAAAAAGTCCAAAACGCACTTTTCAAAAATCGACTTCGCGTATTGGCGCGACTTTTCCGATAAACTTTATTTTTTACCAGTGTAAAAGGACTTCGCGTACTGGCGCGACTTTTCCGATAAACTTTATTTTTTACCGGTGTAAAAGTCCAAAACGCACTTTTCAAAAAACGATTTGGCGTATTGGCGCGACTTTTCAAAAAGTGTTTAATTTTCTCGGGGAAATTGTAAATGTTGGAGGTTATTCTATGGAGCTAAAAAATTATCAGAGGGCTGTTATCGACGATTTGCAGAGATATTTGGACGCGCTGATTGACACCGGCAAAAATCCTGTTGCCGCGTGGAAAATATATCACGGCAAGGACGCGCCCAAGTACAACGATAAAATTTCGGCGTGGCGAATGTCTGTTTGAAAGTGCCAACCGGCGGCGGTAAAACTTTTCTGGCGTGCGCGACTTTGAATCACATTGTCGACTGTCTTTCGCCGAAATATCGATTCGTGATTTGGCTCGTGCCGAGCGACGCAATTTTGACGCAAACTTTAGCTAACCTTTCCGATACCGCTCATCCATACCGCCAACGCATTGACAACAATTTTAATCACAACGTCGCCATTTATACCAAAGAAATGCTGTTGCAGGCGCAGAATTTTTCTCCGGCAACTGTCAATGATAATCTGTCGATTTGCATTCTCAGTTACGCGTCGCTCCGAATTGACAGCAACAAAAAAGATATTCGCAACGTTTACAAGGAAAACGGCGCGCTCGAAAATCTTTCGCAATATCTTAACGCCGAGGATTTTACGCTGATTGATATTATTCGTAAAATGAATCCGCTGGTTATCGTTGACGAAAGCCACAATGCCACTTCCAAATTGAGCGTCGAAATGCTCACCAATTTAAATCCGTCGTTCATTTTGGAATTGACAGCCACGCCCAAAATTTTCAGCAATGTTCTCGTTGAAATTAAACCGGCTGCCTTGAAGGCGGAGCATATGGTTAAATTGCCGGTGATTGTTTACAATCCGCACGACAAGAAAAATTTAATCGACAGCGTTATTGGGCTCAGAAATAATTTGGAGCTGGCGACGATTGCTGAAGAAAAAATCAGCGGCAGGTACATTCGCCCGATTGTTTTGTTTTAAGCTCAGCCCGACGCCAAAGAGGACAGCGACACTTTCGACAAAATCAAGAAAGAATTAATCGCAAGCGGCATTCCCGAAAACGAGATCGCAATTAAAATCGCCAAAAGTAACGAACTGCGCAATACCGATTTGCTAAGCCGCGACTGCGCGATTAGATTTATCATAACAATCAACGCGCTCAAGGAAGGTTGGGATTGTCCCTTCGCGTATATTCTGGCGTCATTGGCGAATAAAAATTCTCAAACCGACGTTGAGCAAATTGTCGGGCGAATTTTGCGGCAACCTTACACGGCGAATAACGCCGATAAGATTTTAAACGCGTCTTACGTTTTCAGCTGTTCGGAAGATTTTCAGCACACGGTTGACAGCGTCGTTAACGGGCTAAATGGAATTGGCTTTGACAAGCAAGACTGCCGCGCCGCAGATTTTACCGCCGACACCGAAAAAATCATTGACGATTACGAACAGGAACAAAAAAATCGCGGCGAAACTTCAAGCAGTGGGGGCAAAGAATTGAAAACTTTCAGCGTCAACGAAAAATTTCAAGCTGATATTGAGGCGCTGAAAATTCCGCAGTTTTTCCAAAAAGTTCTGCGCGATAAACAGGCTGAGAATAATTTATTCGAGAGCGGCGAATATTCCGCGGAACTTTTGAGCGCGAAAAATTTACTGGACGGCTTTAAATTGTCGGAGCAGGAAATTGATATTTCATTCGACTTTAACATCGCTGAAGTCGACGTGCGCGGCGGCGATATGTTCAAATCGGTTTATCTCGCGCAAGACGATTTGACGAAGTATCAAGAATATCTTGACGTGAAATCTCCGGCTGAACGGATTAGAATTTTCGTCAATACGATTTTTGAGGATTTGCGAAGGTGGCGCGGTAAAAAATATTATTTCGCGCAGGACTTGAAAGATTATATTTGGCGCGTGGTGAACGCCATGACTGACGAAGAGCGCGCCGGTATCAATATTAAAACTTTGCCCGCGTATATCGCGCAGTTGAAAAATACGATTGAGCGCCTTGAAACGATTTACCGCAAGAAACATTTCGGCGAATTAATCAGCACCGGTAAAATTTTCTGCAAGCCGCATTACACTTTGAAAAAATCTGTCAGCCTCGGCAGTCCAAACGACACCATCGATAAAGCGCTGTACGCGGCGGGAGGCGATATGAACGATTTTGAGCAAAAATTAATCGGCAAAATCGCCGGACTGGAAAATGTTCATTGGTGGCACAGAAATATCGAACGGCGCGGTTTCAATTTAAATGGCTGGCTGAATCATTATCCGGATTTTATCGTGAAGACTGAATCGGGTAAAATAATTTTGGTTGAGGCTAAGGGCAGTCATTTGGACGGCGACGACAGCAAAGATAAATTATCGCTCGGCAGAGATTGGCAAAATCTTTCCGGCGAAAACTACAATTATTTCATGGTGTTCGACAGCGAGCCGCTCAAAGACAGAGGCGCTTATACGCTGAATAGTTTTCTGAAAACTTTAGCCGATTTGTAAAAAAATTCCTTGACAAAAATAATTCGCCGCCTTAATATTTTCGCAGGTATAAAAATTTTTGTAGTTTTTTTTAGGAGGGTTTAATTTATGGCAAAATATATCTGCACGGTTTGCGGCTACGTCCACGAAGGAACTGAGCCGCCGTTTGAATGCCCGATGTGCAAAGCTCCGGCTGAAAAATTCAAAAAGCAGGAAGCGGGCGACGAACTCGAATTTGCGGACGAACACGTGATTGGTGTTGCAAGGGGCGTTGACCAGCGCATTATTGACGGATTGCGCCAGAATTTTGCGGGCGAATGCACCGAAGTCGGAATGTATTTGGCAATGAGCCGCGCGGCTGACCGTGAAGGTTATCCGGAAATCGCGGACACTTTCCGCCGCTACGCCTTTGAAGAGGCTGAACACGCCGCCAAATGCGCTGAACTTTTGGGCGAAATTGTTTCCGAATCCACCGAAGAAAACCTTGCGAAACGCATTGCCGCTGAACACGGCGCTTGCGCGGGCAAAAAAGATTTGGCGAAACTTGCTAAGGAACTCGGAATCGACGCAGTACACGATACCGTTCACGAGATGGCTAAAGACGAGGCGCGCCATGGTAAAGGTTTCCGCGGCTTGATGAAACATTACTTCAAAAAATAATTTTACCGATAAAAAATTCTATACACGAAAAAGCCGCCCACGGACGGGCGGCTCTGTGGCGCGCTTGTCACGTGATGTGACAATCCGCGCCACGTTTTTCTTTGCTAGGCGTTTCTTTTTTAAAAAAGAAATGCCGACATTACTGCGGTTTAATACGTTTGACAGCTTCACTGAGCGGCGGGATAATTTGCTTTTTACGGCTCATAACGCCAGGCAGATAAACATGAGTGCCGCTAGCGTCTTTCTTGAACGCCTCGCCAATTAAAGTTTTGGGCGACCCCGCGTACAGCAAATAAGTTGCCTCTTCAAGAATATCCGTAACCATGAGCAAATGCATATCGAAACCTTCACGCTCGCAATTTTCCTTCATGACTTCGATAAGTTTGCCCTCAATGTCAAGAACTTCTTTCGGATCCATAACGGAAATTTGGCTGACGATAATTCTGTAATCGCCAATTTTAAATTCTTTCAAATCGTTTTTGGCAATTTCAGTGGGAGTTTTGCCGCCAATTCCGGCGCCCGCGCGGAGCATTGCAAGCCCGTATTCTTTCATATCGACGCCCGCAATTTCAGCAAGTTTTTCAGCCGTCTTTTTATCCTTGTTAGTGCAAGTCGGCGATTTAAACATAACCGTATCAGAAAGGATTGCTGACAACAATAAGCCCGCTATCGACGGCGGAATTTCAATGTCATAATCCCAATACATATTTGAAATAATCGTGCAAGTGCAACCAACCGGCTCTTGGCGAATGTAAATCGGCTCGGAAGTTTGCACGCCGCCCAATCTGTGGTGGTCAATAATTTCAACGATTTTTGCGTCTTCAATGCCCTCAACAGCTTGTCCGCGCTCGTTGTGGTCAACCAGAATAACCTTTTCGCGGTCGGGCATCATAATTTCGTCCGAACTTACAATTCCAACAAGCTTATTATTTTCGACAACCGGATAACTGCGGAAACGGTATTCATCCATAATGCCTTTGATATCGGAGAGTAAATCCATCGGGCGGAAACAAATTGGCTCAGAATGCATAATGCGGCGAATAGGCACGCACTGATTCAAAAGTCTGCCAACAGTATAAGTATCGTACGGCGTGGCAAGTACAAAAATTTTCAAATTAGCTGCTTCAGCCAGAGCTTCCGCCGCAACTCGACAGCCGCCCGTAACTATCATACACGAAATACCGGAATTTAAAATCATCTTCAAAGTGGTAACGCTGCGGTCGCCAACCAAAACAATATCTTTCGGTTTGAGCGTCGATAGAGTTGTTTCGACACTGCCCGCCGCGATTTTTACGCTGCCTTCGATAAATTCATTTTCGTCGCCGGCAACCAAAACTTTCGATTCGGTTGCTTGAATAATATCACGGTAACGCACGCGCATATCGACTAAACTTTGCAAGCCCAATTCCAGAAAATAGCGTTTAGCCAAATCTCCAACTGAAACGATACCAACCAAATCGCCGTTGCTGTCGGTAACCGGCACCGTCTTTAAATCATTTTTGCGCAAAACTTCACCGAGACGGCGCAAAGTATCATGCTGACGAACGACGGTTTTACATTCCAGAGCAACATCTTTGACACGCGGGTACAAATCCGGAACGAGCAGCGGCTGATCCATTTTGAAATATTCGAGCGCGTATTTCGTTTCGTTGTTGACTTTGCCGCAACGCGCCGCCACAGCATTAATTCCCATAGCCTGCTTTAAATGAGCATAACTAATCGCCGAGCAAATCGAATCGGTATCCGGATTTCTATGCCCGATAACGTAAATAGGTTTAGTAGAGCCCTTCATTAAATAAGCCTCCTCAGAAAAAATACGAAAAACTTTAGCAACGACAAAATTATAACTAAAAAAATTTGCGCTGTCTATTCGATTGACAAAAATTTTTGCGCTGATAAAATCTGATTAAGTTTAAGAATTTGCGTGAATGGAAGGGCGGAGATGTTTATGGTTGGAATTGTAGTTGCGTCGCACAGCAGCCGCCTTGCTGAAGGTGTAGTTGAAGTTGCGAAAATGATGGCGCCGGAAGTTCCGATAATCGCGGCGGGCGGTATGGACGACGGCAGCATGGGTACAAGTTGCCGGAAAATTATTGGCGCGGTGAAAAAAGTTTATTCCGACGACGGCGTTGCATTGATAGCCGATATTGGCAGTTCGATTTTGACGGCAGAAATGGCTGTTGAAATTTTAAAACGTCCAAATTTGAAAATTGTAGATTGTCCGATTGTCGAAGGCGCGGTAATTGCGGCGGTGGAATCCAAACTCGGCAAAACTTTAGACGAAATTGAAACCAGCGCGATTCGTTCACGTACGATAAGGAAATTAGCATAGTTATTCAACTTTCTTTCTCAGTCGCCGAAAGAAAGTTGCAAAGAAAGTGCTTGTTTGCCGGATAATTCGCTTCACGCTCATTAGCGGCAAACGGGTTCGGCCGCCATCCGTGGCGGCTTCCATAGTTTAGGAAATTGCTAAACTAAAAAACGCCGCCTAATCAAGCGACGCTGTTTTAAATGGGCAGGGATGGATTCGAACCATCGTAGCAAATGCAACGGATTTACAGTCCGCCCCCTTTAGCCACTCGGGCACCTACCCGTTTTTTAGGATTTAGGATTTAGAAAATAGGATTTAGGGCACCATTCCCTATAACCTAACTACTAATTTCTATCCACTAAAATGACCTTGGAGGGACTTGAACCCCCGACCCTTTGATTCGTAGTCAAATACTCTAATCCAGCTGAGCTACAAGGCCAAATATTTTTTATTTAAAGTTGGTGGACCCACTAGGACTTGAACCTAGGACCGACCGGTTATGAGCCGGTTGCTCTAACCAACTGAGCTATAGGTCCGGTTGAACCGTTCGGTTGCCAACTTATTTATCAAAAAAATGGAGCGGAAAACGAGGCTCGAACTCGCGACCCCCACCTTGGCAAGGTGATGCTCTACCACTGAGCTACTTCCGCAAGAACTATTTGGAGCGGAAAACGAGGCTCGAACTCGCGACCCCAACCTTGGCAAGGTTGTGCTCTACCACTGAGCTACTTCCGCGTCTCAATCAGTACTTCAACTGACAGGGCGTATTATATTCGCTGAATTTCATTTTGTCAAGAAAATTTTAATCAAACATTGCGGCTGAGAAATTTTTTGTGTACAATGTATCTCAAATTCGCAAGGCAGGGGGAATTTTTTTTGTCAAGATCGGATAAACGCAAGCCGAATCAACTGCGCGAAGTTTTTTTGCAGCGGCGTTTCCAAATTTACCCGCACGGCTCGGCATACATAGAAATCGGCAATACGAAAGTCATATGCGCGGCGACCGTCGAAGATAAAGTTCCGCCGTTTTTAAAAGGCACAGGCACGGGCTGGCTCAATGCGGAATATTCAATGCTGCCTTCAGCGCCAATCCTGCGCGCGCCGCGGGAACTCAAAAAACCTAGCGGCAGGACAGCGGAAATTCAGCGGCTAATCGGGCGGGCGCTAAGAAATGTAACCGATTTGACAAAAATTGGCGAAAGGACAATTACGCTTGACTGCGATGTTATTCAAGCGGACGGCGGCACTCGGACTGCGGCGATAACGGCGGCGTTTGTGGCGTTGGTTGAGGCGTGCGAAAAAATTTACGAGAGCGGCAAAGTTTTTCCCGTCAAAGATTTTGTCGCGGCGATATCCGCGGGCATTTCCGAAACCGGCGAGAAAATTTTAGATTTGTGTTACGAAGAAGATTCGAGCGCGCTTGCCGATTGCAACGTAGTTATGACGGGCGCGGGCGAATTGGTTGAAGTTCAAATTACCGGCGAAAAAAATTCTTTCACGCGAAAAGATCTGAATGAACTGCTTGATTTGGCTGAAGTTGGCATTAATAAATTAATTGATATGCAAAAAGACGCGCTGGGCGAATTGGTTTGGCGCGTAGGGAGGGTTGGTTGAATGGCGAAAAAAATTGTTATCGCTACGAAAAATTTAGATAAACTTTGCGAATTGGAGGTTGCTTTTGAAGGTTTGCCGGTGGAATTTTTATCGCTGGCGGATATTGGCGATATTCCGGACGCTGTTGAAGACGGCGCGACTTTTGAAGAAAATGCGCGTATCAAGGCAAAATTTTTTGTTGAAAAAACTGGGCTTGCGTGCATTGCCGACGATTCAGGCTTAGAGGTTGAGGCGCTCGGCGGGCGTCCTGGCGTATATTCTGCGCGATTTGCCGGCTATCACGCACACGACGTTACAAATAATCAAAAATTGCTTGAGGAACTTGCAAAGGCGGGCGTTACTGAATCTGCCGCCGATTATCGCTGCGCTCTGTGTTTTATCGACGTTGACGGCACGGAAATTACCGCGTCGGGCGTGATTTATGGCACGATTAAAAATATCGCGCGCGGCGAAGGTGGCTTTGGTTACGACCCGTACTTTTACATAAACGATTCGAAAACGATGGCGGAACTTACTCCCGAAGAAAAAGACCAGATTAGCCATCGCGGCGCGGCGCTTCGTGAATTAGTGCCGAAATTAAAGGAGCGATTGGAGTGAATATTGGAATTATCAGCGACACGCACGGAAATTATTCTGCCGTCGAAAAAGTTGTAAGTATCGCGCAGAAAATGGATATGTGGCTGCACTTGGGCGATTGTACGCCGGACGCTGAATATTTGCAGAGTTTAGTTAATGTGCCGGTTTATGGCGTGGCGGGAAATTGCGATTGGCCAATGAGCAATACTTGTTACGAGCGGATTGTCGAGGCGGAAGGGCACAAAATTTTTATGACGCACGGGCACAATTACGGCGTCCGCTACACTCAAGAGTACGTTATGGAGGCGGCGGAATCTCAAGGCGCGGATATTGCGCTGTACGGGCATACTCACATTGTCGATTATCGGATTGGTCCGCCGCTACTTTTGAATCCTGGCAGCGCCTCACGCCCGCGCGACGATAACCGCGACTCATTTATCATTATGGAACTTTTGCCGAATATCGAGCCGAAAGTTACGATTATTCGCTTGAGATAATTATTTAATCACTTCGCCGGTTTCGGCGTCAATTATTTCTTCAAATGGCGCGTCAACGGTTTGCGGCTCGTCCAATTCAAAAATCGAATCGCGCTCCACGGTTTTGCCGTCGTTGTCAATGTACGTGAAAGTTGTTTTCGTTACTTCGGACTGATCCGCTTGAATTGCCGTTGCCAAATCCGAATTTAAAATTCCCCAGCGGCTCAACAGCAATTTTAAAACAGTCTTGCACGCCATTTTGTCGAAAAATTTTGCCCAGGTTGACCATTTTTTTTGTTTATCGGACTGATAAGTTTGTGAAAATTTCATAGCGTGTTCTTCCATTTCGGCGCGCGTCATGTACAACGATTTTTCGAAACCGTTAGCCAGTTTCATATAAGCGACGTAGCCGACAACTTCGTCGGAAATTTTTTCGCCGCGAATGAGTTCGCCGGTTATGCAATCGATATCGCGAATTTGCCCTTCATAGACAACGCCGCTGTGCAGGGCGACGTATTTGCCGGTTTGGTGAGCGAGTTGAACTAAACCTTTCCAGCCAATTTGAAACTGGGCTTTGCCGCCGTACGGAACGATATAGGCGTGCCCCAAACTTGGACTGATTGACAAATTGAGCGTTGCCGCCAAACCTGCCGCTGCCAAAATCGAGCGCGCGTCGCATTTTTTCAGCGAATCACTGCTGTTGTAAATCGTCAACAGCGACTGAATAAAACCGCTGGCGTTTTTGTCGAGAATCTCAACGAAACGCTTTTTGACGGTGTCTTTTTCTAAAAGTTGCGGCAGAGTGAGCGGCTTTGTTTCATTTGGCATAATGTTTCCTCCTTAAAAAAACTTTACAACAATCGGCTGAATAATTATAATCAAAACCGTTAATTTTTTGAAGGAGATTTTTTTTATGAAACTGGATTATCATATGCATTTTGAGTACGGCGATTATGATTTTGATTGGGTTGAAGGATTTTTCGCGGCGGCAAAAAAGCGCGGGCTTAGTGAAATTGGAATTTCGGAGCATTCGCATACTTTTCCGGAATTTGAAAAACTTTACTACGACGATTTGATTTTGGACGATTCGGAAGTCGGCGCGTTTCAAAAAATTTGGCTCAAGACGAATAAATTTAAGCACACGCTCAAAGATTATTTTGATTTTATGAGTGAACTGCAGAAAAATCACGCGGTTAAAATCGGCATTGAAGTTTGCAATTTCCAAAATCAGGCGGCTGTCAAAAAAATTCTGGACGGATGGAATTTCGATTATATAATTGGCTCGGTGCATTTTTTATGGGGCTGGGGCTATGACGCGTCGAAAATTAAATCTGAATGGACTCGTCACGACCTGCGCGAAATTTATGAGCAATACACGCGCGAAGTTGAAAAATTATCCGCCTCCGGAATTTATGATATTCTTGGGCATCCTTTTAATATTCGGCTGTTTAAATATTTTCCGGATTTTGACGTGACGAATTATCTTGAGCGCGTTGCCGTTGCCATGAAAAAAAATAATTTGGCTGTCGACGTCAACACCGGCACAAAATATCGTTATCCTGTGCAGGAAATTTCGCCCTACGCAGATTTTATGAAAGTTGCGGCGGCGTATGATCTGCCGATAATTATCAGTTCGGATGCTCACCAACCCGAAGACTGCGGCAATTTCTGCGACGAGGCTATTGATTATGTTAAAAAGTTCGGATATAAAAAAATCCTGCGCTTCAATCAGCGTCAACGTGAATTTATCGATTTATAACGGCATAGGCGCGCGTCCGTACGCGCCTTTTTTGTTGCAAAAATTTCTTCATTATCCAGGGGCAATGTGATATAATTTACAAAAAACAAAGGAGGCGTCCGCAAATGAGACAGGTTGGTATTTTTGGCAAACGTAAGAGCGGTAAATCTGCGCTCATGTACGCTTTGACCAATCACAAAATGACTAAGGAAACTGCCTACAGCTCAATGGAAATTGGCGGCGTCGGAAAAATTATGCTCGTCGATACCGTCGGCGTGGACGTGGCTGAATCTACCGCCGGTAAATCCGCCGAAAGTATCGAAGTCGCGCTTATGCTCATTCCAAATGATTCTTTCGAATTGGAGCTCGCCTGGATTAGTAAATTGCGCAAAACCGGCGCGGCGATTATTCCCGTCGTCAGTCAAGCCGATAGATTTGTGGACGGCGGCAAAAATTTGGCGGCGGCCGTCAATGAGGCTTCCGGTTTAAAATCAATCTGCGTCAGCGCTCAAACCGGCGCCGGTATCGCTGAACTTAATTCTGAAATTATTCGTTTGCTTAAGGGGTGAGGACTTTGTTTAAAAATTTTTTCGCAATGATTTTCACCGCTATTTTTGTTTTTAATTTTACCGCAACTTTCGCGCAGGACAACCCGCCGCCCGGTAAAGATTACGCCTGGTATTGGCTCGCCTCCGATAACAAGTACAGCAAATTTTACGCGCCAAATACTGTCGTTGTTCGTAAACAGGCGCTGATTGGCAAAAAGGAAGTTCCCACCGAGATCGAGGCGTGGACGAAAACAACTTACACCTATAACGGCGCAAAAGACACAATCAAGGCTTACGGCATTGCAAATATTTTGCCCGACCCAAAAACTTTGTCCTATAGTCTGGCGCTCTTGACGATTAATCCGCAAAATCGCACGATTAAATATGCGCGCGAGGATTTTTATGACGCCGCCGGCAATGTCATTTGGTCGCAAAATGACGGGCACGTCAAAGAAATTAATTCGCAGGCTTTCGACGAAGATTTTTTCGTGGCGATTGTCGACGAAGTTTTTTATCAAGGCGAAGTTGAGCGCAAAAACGCCGAAGATCGCTGGATTGAACTTTGGAGTACCAACAACACCGACGGCTCAATGGTTACTCTAACCGCCGATACTACGACTATGCAAATGAAGGGCGCGAATTTAATTTTGTGGGAATGGCAGGAAACTAAAAATATTTCCGGTCAAGTGGCTGAGATTCGTTTTATGAAAAAGGCTGTCAATCTTTCGCAAGGCACGGAACGAATTATCACGGGGCAAATTTGGAATATCAACACGCGGCATTGGGCGGCTCTTGACGACGAATACGGCGGCTCTTATCATATGATTCGCAGCAATGAGCCGGACTACAAGGGGCTTGTTCGTCTGCGGGCTTTTGCCAAAAAAAATTCTGCCTGGGTTAATCGCTACACTATGTCTTGAGGTACTGCCATGAAAATTTGTGAGATTTGTCCGCACCATTGCAAATTGGAAACCGGCGAAATTGGGAAATGTCGGGCGCGCATTAATGACGGCGAAAAAATTACTGCGCTGAATTATGGCGAATTGACTTCCGTTGCGCTTGACCCCATCGAAAAAAAACCGCTTTACCGATTTTTCCCCGGCAGTTGGATTTTGTCAATCGGCAGTTACGGTTGCAATTTGAATTGCCCATTTTGCCAAAACTATCAAATTTCGATGGCTGATTCAACTTTTCCCACGCGTAAAGCCACGCCCGAGCAAGTTGTCAATACTGCGCTGGAACTTCGCGCGCGCGGCAATATCGGCGTTGCATTTACGTACAACGAGCCTTTTATCAGCTATGAATTTGTTCGAGATACTTCGGCGCTTTTGAAAAAAGTTGGCTTGAAGTCCGTTTTGGTTACGAATGGAACTGTGGCGAGCGGCGCTTTGAAAAAAATTCTTCCGCTGATTGACGCTATGAACATTGATTTGAAAGGTTTTCGCGCAGAAATTTATGAATATCTCGGCGGCGATTTTGAAACCGTGAAAAAAACTATTGAAATTGCGTCGAAAAGTTGTCACGTGGAAGTTACGACGCTGATTGTTCCTGGAATGAATGACGCGGAAACTGATATGATTGACGAGGCGAAATGGCTGGCGTCGATTGACGCGGAAATTCCGCTGCACGTTTCAAGGTTTTTCCCGCGGTACAAAGTTACTGACAGGGCGGCAACCGATATTCAAACGGTTTATAATCTTGCCGGAACTGCGCGAAATTTTTTGAAATACGTTTACACCGGCAACTGCTAAAGGGAGTGTTCGGCTATGGATTTAAAATGTCCGAAATGCGGCGAGCCCTATAATCCGAAAAAAAATCAGTGCGAACATTGCGGGAGTTACATAATCGAGTCCGAAGAAAAATCTGTAGATTTGCCCGAAATTAACGTTGAGGAATATTCCGGAGTTTACGTGTTTGGCAAACTTCTCGGCAAGGGCGAACGCCCGATTCGTTTGGGCTGGGCGAATTATTTTACCGGTATAATTTCTGCGGGCGGAAAATTATTGCTCACAAACCGCAATTTATATTTCAAAGCTCATCAAGTTAATATCGGCAGGCGCGAATGTACCATTGATTTGAATGACATCCGCGACATTAAATTGGCTCTGAATTTGTTAATTTCTCAGCACATTGTCATTTACACGAAATCGGATTCTCATCGGTTCGTTGTCTATCACGGGCAAGAATGGATTGACGCGATTAAAACCGCCATGGATTTTGAGCATACTATTCCGATGGTTCAATAAAAAAACTCGGCAGATTTTTCAACCTGTCGAGCCTTTTTAACTTTGTATGACGATGAGTAGGGATTCGCTGGGGTTACGCTGCCATTTCCTCCTTCATAACGTAGCGGATATACATTGGGATTTTTTCGATTGTTTTACCGAGGCGTGGGTTTTTACGCCAGCCCCTGTAACCGTACAATTCAGATTCGGCGCGTCCTCCTCTGAAAAATTCGTACACGCCTTTTGAGAATTTTTGTGAGAACAAGTAGTACCTTTTGCCGCCGGATACCAGGTAGAAGTGGATCCTGTCAACAACGCCGTTGGTTTTGGTAATTTCGATTCTGTTTCTCATGATAATTTTCCCTCCGCTAAAAACGTTTCATGTCACAGTGCGTATTATAAAATAATTCGGGGCAAATGTCTAGTGTTGACGCCGATTCTTAATCTTAGCCTAAAAATTTCTAATCTTGCTCTAATAAAAAAGTTGACGTTGCCTGTTTTGAAAGATATAATTTCCTAGGAATTTTTTTATTTTCTAAAGCTGTATGTTTTTTCTAAATTAAAGGAGGTATTGTAATGAAGAACATACGAATTAGCAGCCCGATTAACGGAACGTTGATACCGCTTAATGAAATCAACGACCCCGTTTTTGCGAGCGGAGCAATGGGACGCGGTATAGCCGTCAAAAACCCCGAAGGAAAAGTTTATTCGCCTTTCGACGGTGAAATTACTGTTTTCTTCCCGACAAAGCACGCTATCGGTCTCAAGTCCAACGACGGCATTGAACTTTTGATTCACGTCGGTATGGACACGGTTAAACTCAACGGCGAAGGTTTCACTTCCAAAGCCGAGGCGGGCGACAAGGTTAAACGCGGGCAACTTTTGCTCGAATTTGACCCCAACGTCATTAAAAAAGCCGGCTACGAAACCACGACGCCGGTTGTCGTCACCAATCACGCGGATTTCGGCGATATTACTTTCGAGCTGAAAAATCAAGAAATTACGTCGAAAGCGCCCGCGGCTGAAGCAAGTTCCGGTCCTGTCGAAAAAGATGCTGATGATTCTCAGTATGACGGCTTGCCGGACGAAGAGCGCGTTGCTAAGCTGATTATGAAATACGTTGGCGGTCCGGATAACGTAAGGACGGCTGAACACTGCGCGACGCGTTTGCGCCTTATTGTCAATGACAAATCGAAGATTCAAGAGAAAAAAGTCGAAAACATCGAAGGCGTCAAAGGACAATTCTTCGCGGCTCAGCAGTATCAGATTATCTGCGGTACAGGTTTTGTCGACAAAGTTACAGACGAATTTATCAAGCTCAAACCCGCGCTTGCCGGCGGCGGAGGTAAAGAAGCGGCTTACGCCGAAATGAGCCTTGTACAGAAAATTTCTCGTACATTGGGCGACGTTTTCGTTCCGATTATTCCGGTTTTGGTTGCAACAGGTTTGTTCATGGGTCTGCGCGGCGCTATGCTCTCGCTCGGCAGTGAATGGGATCCTACTTTCCTGTTAATGACGCAGGTTTTGACTGATACGGCGTTTGCATTTTTGCCCGCGCTGGTTTGTTGGTCAACCATGAACAAATTCGGCGGCACTGCGGTTATTGGTATCGTCCTTGGTCTTATGTTAGTTTTCCCTGGATTGCCTAATGCGTACGCAGTCGGCGGCGCGGCGGCTGAAATTGCTGCCAAAGGTTTGACGTGGGTTGAAGCTTATGCCTTGCCGGAATTTGCAGGTAAAACCCCTATTCCGCTCGATTTGGGCTTCGTAACAATCCCGCTCGTTGGTTATCAAGGCTCGGTTCTCCCCGCACTTGTTCTTGGTATTTTCGCGGCGAAATTCCAGAAATTCCTCAAAACCTTTATTCCCGATATGATTGACCTTATCGTAACTCCGTTCCTTACCCTGCTCACTTCAATGGCGCTTGGTTTCCTCGTTGTTGGTCCTATCATGCACGGTTTGGAACAAATCGTTTTCGGCGCTGTTCAAAACTTCTTGACAATTCCGGTTATCGGCGGCTTGATTATCGGCGGTTTGCAACAGGTTATCGTTGTTTTCGGTGTTCACCACGTGTTCAGCGCGCTGGAAATTTATCTGCTCAGCACGCAGGGCTCTGACCCGTTCAACGCAATTATCACCTGCGCGACGATTGCACAAGGCGGCGCGGCTCTTGCTGTTTCGCTTAAGACTCAAGATCCTAAGAAACGTGCGCTTTACATTTCGTCCACAGTTCCGGCGTTCCTTGGAATCACTGAACCGGCGATTTTCGGTATTAACCTTCGCCTTCTCAAGCCCTTGATTTACGGCTGCGTTGGCGGTGCTGTTGGCGGCGCTCTCTCCAGCTTTATGGGGCTTGCCGGTACCGGTATGGGTATTACGGTTCTGCCTGGTATGCTCCTTTACATGAACGGGCAAATTCCTATGTATCTGCTTGTTAATGCAATTGCGTTTGCGGTCGGTTTCGGCTTGACTTTCACACTTTACAAATCTGAAGAATAATACTTCAATTTTATTTTAGCGGAAACTAATAAGCCCTCCGGCGGGAAAATTCCTGCTGAAGGGCGTTTTTATTTGCGGGAGAAAATTTTATTCTTTGTTGAAATTGAGCGCCTTCAAAGCGGCGTTTAAGCTTTTTTGAAAAGCGCCTTTACGCGCACGCATAATGCTTGCCTTCGAATCGTCTTCGCGGCTGGCGTTTGCAATATCGAGAATTTCTGAACGGTTGCAAAGGTACACGTCAAGCTGAATTGCGATACGATTTTTCTGGCGTGAATCGGCGTTATTCTGCGTGTCAAGATTTTCATCCACCACGATAACCAAAAGTTTTCTGTAGCCGCTGTTCGCCGTGAAATTTACCAAATCGCTTTTCGTCGGCGTGTGCTTGCCAATGTCGTACTTTTCAACCATGAATTTCTGATATTTTTTTTGAAAATCTTCGCCAACGTCGGCAATTAAGCCGCTCTTTGACAGCACGGAACTTTTTATCATTTTGTAATAATCGGGCGTCTTAAATTCTGCGCTGCCGATAACCAATACGCCGATATTTGGCTTAACTTCCTGCGTCGCGGCAAAGGCTGTGCAACTTATCAGCGAAAAAATCAACGCCGCCATTAAAAAAATTTTCCTCAAAGCAATTACCTCCAATAAAAAAATTCGCTAAGTATTTTGCAATAAAGTTGCGGCGGTGTCAAGGTTGTGTTATATTACGCGGCGAGGTGATTTTTAATGAAGTTGATTATAACCGTTGTCGGCAAAGACAGAATCGGAATTATAGCGGCGGTTACGAAGATTCTCGCTGATAACGAAGTCAATATTCTCAGCATCAACCAAAATATTCTCAACGGCTTTTTCAATATGATTTTGTTTGCCGAGGCGAACGAAGCGAAAATTCGGCTGGTGGATTTGCAGGCGGCACTCAAGGCTCAAGGTGAAGAAATTGGCGTTGAAATTAAAACACAACACCAGGATATTTTTGACGTTATGCATAAAATATAATTTTTTTAACGCATTTCTTTTTGAAAAAGAAAGAAACGCTAAAGCAAAGAAAGAAAACTTGCCCGCATTAGTCGCATCACGCGACTAGCGCGGGCGGGGCGCGCGTCCGTGCGCGCCTCGTAATTGCTTAATTTTTACGTAAGGAGTAATTTTATGGAAAAATATAATCCCCAGGAAATTGAAAAGAAGTGGCAGCAAATTTGGGACGCCCCCGATTATTACCGCACGGATATTGACAACGAAAAGCCGAAATATTATGCGCTGGAAATGTTCCCCTATCCTTCGGGTAATTTGCATATGGGGCACGTAAGAAATTATTCTATCGGCGATGTCGTTGCGCGCTATCGTTCAATGGCTGGTTTCAATGTTTTGCACCCAATGGGCTTTGACGCGTTCGGTATGCCCGCGGAAAATGCGGCGATCGCTCACGGCGTCAAACCTGGCGATTGGACTTTCGCCAATATCAAAAATATGATTCGGCAGCAAAAAGCTATGGGGCTTGCCTACGATTGGGAGCGCGAAGTCGAAACTTGCCGCGCAGATTATTATCGTTGGACGCAGTGGCTTTTCGAACTTTTTTACAAGCGCGGGCTTGCTTACAAAAAAGAGGCGGCGGTTAATTGGTGCGATACCTGCGGTACGGTGCTTGCCAATGAGCAAGTTGTTGACGGAAAATGTTGGCGCTGCGACCATGAAGTTCACAAAAAAAATCTCGCGCAGTGGTTTTTCAAAATTACCGATTATGCGGACGAACTTTTGGCTGATTTGGAAAAATTAACGGGCTGGCCAAATCGCGTCAAGATTATGCAGGAAAATTGGATTGGGCGCAGCGAAGGCGCGGAGTTCAGCCTTGAAGTCGTTGACAGCGAAGAAAAAATTTCCGTTTACACCACGCGTCCGGATACCATTTTCGGTATAACTTTTATGGCACTGGCGGTTGAACATCCGCTGATTGAAAAAATTATCGCCGGTAAACCCAACGAAACTGAAATTCGCGAATTTATCAAGGCGACGCGAAATATGAGCGATATGGAGCGCACTTCGAGCGAATCTGAAAAGCGCGGAATTTTTACGGGCGCGTATTGCGTCAATCCGGTTAACGGGCGCAAAGTTCCGATTTGGATAACCAATTATGTTTTGTACGAATACGGCACGGGCGCGGTTATGGGCGTTCCCACGCACGACGAGCGCGATTGGATGTTCGCTACGAAATACGGGCTTGACAAGATTTTGGTTATCGACAATCCCGCCGCGCCGCTCGAACTCAGCAAAATGGATAATGCTTACATCGACGCGGGCGTTATGGTTAATTCCGGCGAATTTGACGGTATGCAAAATGAAACTGCAAAATCTAAAATTGTTGATTGGCTCGAGGCTAAAAAAATTGGCACGCGCAAAATCAATTACAAACTGCGCGATTGGCTTATTTCGCGTCAAAGATATTGGGGCGCGCCAATTCCCGTGATTTACTGCGAAAAATGCGGCGAAGTTCTTGTTCCCGAAGAAGATTTACCGGTTTTGTTGCCGGACGATGTTGAATTTAAGCAGGGCGCGCTTAGTCCACTTTCAACCAGCAAAAAATTTAACGACGTCAAATGTCCGAAATGCGGCGGCAAGGCGCGGCGCGAAACTGACACGATGGACACGTTTATTTGTTCGAGCTGGTATTATTTGCGTTACGCCGACCCGCACAACGATAAAAAGCCGTTCGACCGCGACAAAGTCAATTATTGGAATCCGGTTGATCAATACATTGGCGGCATTGAGCATGCGATTTTGCATTTGCTTTACTCCAGGTTTTTCACCAAAGTTCTGCGCGACGCCGGAATGTTGGACTATGACGAGCCTTTTACAAATTTGTTAACTCAGGGAATGGTTATCAAAGACGGCGCGAAGATGAGTAAATCTTTGGGCAATGTGGTTTCGCCGGAAGAAATTATCGCCAAATACGGCGCTGACACTGCGCGATTGTTTATCCTGTTCGCCGCGCCGGTTGAGCGAGATTTGGATTGGAGCGACCAGGGCGTTGAAGGCTCATTCAGATTTTTAAATCGCGTGTGGCGGATTTTGGGAATTTTTGAAAAGGCGATTAAGTCGGGCGCTGAAAATTACGACGCTGAAACTTTGACTGCCGAAGAAAAAGATTTGCGCCGCACTTTGCACAAAACTATCAAAAAAGTTACCGAGGATTTGCACGACAGATTTGCCTTTAACACGGCGATTAGCACGCTTATGGAACTTGTCAACGCGGCTCACTCTTTCCAGGACAAACTGATTAATCCGAATTTGGCGCGCGAATTTGCGAATAATTTGCTCAGAATGCTCGCGCCGTTTGTGCCGCACATTTCCGCCGAATTGTGGAGTCAATTTTTCGCGGGCGATGTCCACAAGCAGAGTTGGGTAAAATTTGACGAGGCGGCGCTTGTCGAAGATACGATTGAAATTGTCGTTCAGATTAATGGCAAAGTCCGCGAACACGCCACGGTTGCGAATAATTTATCGAGGGCAGAGCTTGAAAAAATCGCGCCGAATCTTCCGCGCGTGGCTGAATTAATCGCCGGTAAAAAAATTGTTAAAATTATCGCCGTACCAAACAAACTGATTAACATCGTTGTGAAATAAATTTTGTTGGCGAATCCCGAAGTCGAAGGCAGAAATGTCTTCGACTTTTTTAGTGTAAAAAAAATCTTGCACCGGAACGCAACGCGGAATTTTGCAAGACCCCTCGCGGGTCGCAGTAAAATTATCAAAAAAAAAAAACAACTTACCTAAAAATCACTTAAGTTATTCCGAAAAACGCCGATATAGTATTCAAAGATAAAAAAATTCTGCGGCGTCAGAGCCGTAAGGAATAGTTTTCGAACATAAAGGCGGGCGAATGAGGATAAAAATATATATGCGGTTTTGCACAGTTCGGTAAGTGCAATTTCCTCTATTGGTAGTATCCGAAAAAGTTAATAAGGTACTCTTCGACAGCGTCCGCAGTTGAGCTCGGCGGCACGAAGGATTTTGGCGACGGTCAAAGTTTGTCGGGAGTGTGCTTATTATATAAACGGTACGGATACCGTAAAAGGATACAAACGTTTGGACACAAACCAAGGAGGAAAATTAAAATGGCAATGGTAGTCAAGAACAACATGAGCGCGGTTAACACCCTCAATACCCTCAACAAAAATACGAGCGCTCTCCAGAAAAGTCTCGCAAAAGTTTCGAGCGGCATGAAAATCAATTCGGCACAGGACGACGCTTCCGGTTACGCTATCTCCGAGCGCATGCGCGTTATGATCAGCTCACTCGATCAAGCTAATCAAAATACTCAAAACGGCTCAAGCTTGATGAAAGTCGCTGAAGGCGCTGTCGCTAATACAATTGAGATTATCAAGACGCTCAAACAAAAAGCTATCGACGCGGCAACCGACACCAACACCGACGACGACCGCGCCACAATTCAAAAGGAAATTGATCAGTTCGTTGACCAAATCGACGACAACGCGCTCGTTACCTACAACGGCAAATATCTTGTCGACGGCTCAAAAGTTCAAGCAGGACAGGCAACGTACACCGCCTTCACCAATCAGCAGCTCCGCGAAGATACCGAAGGCTCAACCAAACTTGTCGACCTTTACAATCGCAAAGGTGAAAAGCTTGAAATTTTGTCGACCGACAGAATTACCGCGTCCTACGTCAAAAACGGGCAAACTTTTGTAACCACATTCCAAGTCAGCGAAACCACTTTGCAGGGGATTTTCACTGTGCTTGAAACACTCGAAGATGGAACTCAATTTGCCGATTATACTAATCCAAGCGTCATTGGAGCTATCGGAACGACGGCTGAAAGTTCGGTTTCCGGTTCGTCCAATGGCTATACTTATGCCCAATTGGCAGCAGCTAAGGCGGCGGCGGACGCAAAAGTCGAAGAATTGACTGCACAACTGGAAGACGCACAGGGCGCGCTCGGCAGAAACTCCGTGAATGGCTCCGGCTGGTCTACCCAGGGAACGGTTGACGGTACGCTTGACGCTGCAAAGACAATCACCGATACTTCTCTGGTAAATGGCGCGGCGGGCGCATTGGCGGCGGCTTTGGAAAAAGTTTCCGTACTCCGTGCTGATTCTAACCTGTTCTTCGAAGATAAATCCGATATCGGTGATTTTAAAAACGACGTAACCACCTACGGCGGAAGTGGTTCTGTTAACGCCTTTGCAGTCACCGCGGGCGATGGCTCAGACGAAGATAACAGCAACTGGGACGGCAACAGCGCATACATGGCTAAAGGCACTAGCAACGTTCTTACCGCCGTACAAAATACTTTAACCGCCCTGGACGCGCGTTTGGCTGTCAGCGATTCAAATTGGGGTACAGTTTCAGCAACCAACAGCTCCAGAGCTAATGTTCAGGCTGCGCGCGACGAATTGCAGACTGCTTACGACAATTACAAAAACGCTCTCCAAACCAGAGACGATTTGAAAACCGAACTTGACGAAGCTAAGACACTTCAACAGGCTCTCACGGACAATGTTAACGCTATCGAATACAAAAACCAGGCTGAAGAACTTGAAACCGATGTTTACACCGCTATCAGAGCTCAATTGGAACTTGCCGCGAATCCTTCAAACGACACAGCCACAGCAAGATTGCAAGCCACAGATTGGGTTGGCGTTCGTGATACTTCCAGTAATGCGAATACTGCTGCACAAAGTTTGTCTGCAGATTTTTCACTTATTCAATTTTATCCCGCTGATTCAAATCAATCAACCGCAGAATTTAGCGAAGCCCTTGATAAACTTGCAAGCACAATCACCGATCAATTGACCACGTACATTGAGCAGAACGCAAATGCTGACGGCGACGCCGCGGCGATAATGGCAGCCTTCTTGTCTAATTTTGGTTCAGTACCAAACGCCGCAACGGCGCCTGATTCAGTTCCAAGTGGCGATTGGGCAGCAGGTACGGGCGGCAGTTGGGGCGACTTGTCCGGTTTACTCGATTACAGCAGTATCACAGATACCACTGTCTTGTCGGCGGCAAACTGGAGTGCAACGGCTAACACTACCACAGGTGCCGGTACCACTCAAGATTTGGCAGAATACGGCGCAACTTACGATAAGTACCTTGAAGCAAAAACTGCCGCGGCAAGCGAAACTGCGGAATTGGCGCGCGCAATGCAAGAATTTGGCGACAGCTCCAGCAGCGGCAATATCGCCGTTATCAGCAGCAAAAATGTCGGCTTGAATACGGCTAATGCTGTTGTCGAAACTCCGGACGGCAAAGTCGGACTCACCGTCACCGCGGCTAACGAAGGTTTGAGCGGGCAAATTTCCGGTATTTCAATTAGCGTGGCTGACGCTCAGGGCAACGTTCGCAAATCCATCAATACCTCACTCAACGCCTGGAAAGTTTCCATTTTCGCCTCGAATGAAGCCACGGAAGACACTTCGCTCAAAATTCATATTGGCTCGGCGGCGAATCAGTCAATCGCAGTCGACCTTAAAGACATGCGCGCTGAAGCTCTTGGACTCAAGGGCAACGACGGCAGAGTCGTGAGCGTGGCAACTCAAGATTTGGCAAATGCGGCTATTGCGGCGTTCGATAATGCACTTCAAAAAGCTCTTGATCAGCAGACAACCATTGGCGCTATCGAGGCAAGACTTGAATACACCGCCAGCAACTTGACGACGGCAAGCGAAAATGTCCAGGCCTCCGAATCCACAATCCGCGACGCCGATATGGCTAAGGAAATGACCAACTACACGAAGAACAACGTACTCTTGCAGGCGGCTCAATCGATGCTCGCGCAGGCTAACCAAAATTCCAGCGCAGTACTCAGCTTGCTCCAGTAATTTAATTAACTCCGAGTCAACGCGAGGCTCTATGGTAGTATTTACAAACATGTAACAGCCGGCAAGAAAATATAAGCCGGACGAATTTAAAATGTGTCAAGAATAATTCATACGCAAACCTAAATTGGCGGGGAATCGTCAAGGCGGTTTCCCGCTCTGCAATCATCTTAAATTTGTTTTATAAAATCGCTAATACCGCAACCTTGACTCCCGAGGTCGGGTTGCGATATTTGAAAGTTTTTTACTACCAATAGTCGGAGTTTATTCTTGAGGGAATAGACCCGCATTCTTTTTCAAACAACCGATTTAATCGTTCAAATAAATTCGTTGATATCGCGGATTCGCTGACGAGCGAGTCTGCGTATCATATACACCATTGTTATTGTTAGTTTCCTCTCGACTGAAAACGTTCGAGAGATTTTTTTTGCCGAAATTGTTGCCATATCAAAATAGGTTGTGGTATAATTTGCGCCGTTGAAAAAAACACGGGGCGGAGCGTCGACCTGTGCCTTTGGGTTTGACGGCGCGTAAATGTCCCGCGAAATTGTAACAGGAGGATTTTTTCAAATGGCAGTTATCTCAATGAAACAGCTCCTGGAAGCCGGCGTGCATTTCGGGCATCAAACCCGCCGCTGGAATCCGAAAATGGCAAAATACATTTTCACCGAGCGCAATGGAATTTACATTATCGACCTTCAGAAAACTGTTAAAAAAGTCGACGAGGCTTATATGTTCATTCGCAGTGTTGCTGAAGAGGGCAAAACGGTTTTGTTCGTCGGCACGAAAAAGCAGGCGCAGGAAGCCGTTAAGGAAGAAGCTATTCGCGCAGGACAATTTTTCGTCAATGAGCGCTGGCTCGGCGGTATGCTTACCAATTTCCAGACGATTCAACGCCGCATTCGCCGCCTCAAAGAACTTGAAACTATGCAGGAAGACGGAACTTTTGACGTGCTCACCAAAAAAGAAGTCATGCAGCTCAAGCACGAAATGAGCCGCCTTGAAAAATATCTCGGCGGTATCAAGGAAATGAATAAACTTCCTGGCGCGCTTTTCGTTGTCGACCCGCGCAAAGAAAGAATTGCCGTTGCTGAGGCGCGTAAACTCAATATTCCGATTGTCGGCATTGTCGATACAAACTGCGACCCCGACGAAATTGATTATGTTATTCCAGGCAACGACGACGCGATTCGTGCGGTGAAACTTTTGACTGCGAAAGTTGCCGACGCGATTATCGAAGGCAACCAGGGCGAAAGCGGACCGGTTGATTATGCTCCGTCAAATGTTGACGCTGAAGAAGTTGCTCAAGAAGATTTCGCCGAGAAAGACGCTGAACAAGAATAATTTGGAGGCTTAAAATAAATGGCTAAAAAAACTAAGGACGCGGCTAAGAAAGTTGCGCCGACCACTAAAACTGAAACTGCTAAACCCGTTGAAAAGCCGGCTGAGAAACCTGCTGAAAAACCGGCGGCGATAACTGCGGGTATGGTTAGAGACCTGCGCGAAAAAACCGGCGCGGGCATGATGGACTGCAAAAAAGCTTTGACTGAAACCGGCGGCGATATGCAAAAGGCGATTGATTATCTGCGCGAAAAGGGAATTGCGAAGGCGGCTAAAAAATCCGGCAGAATCGCGGCTGAAGGCGCTTGCGCGGCGTATGTTTCCGCGGACGGCAAAGTTGGCGCTGTGGCTGAAATTAACTGCGAAACCGACTTCACGGCTAACAATGAAAATTTCCGCGCGCTTGTCAAGAAAATTACCGAACACATTGCTAAATCAAATCCGGCTGACGTTGACGCGCTGAATGCAAGCGTTATCGAAGGCAAGAAAACTGTTAATGACCTCGTGACTGAAGCTACGGCTACGATTGGCGAAAAAATTTCTGTGCGCCGTTTCACGCGTTACGCAACCGAAGGCAAAGTTACCAGCTACATTCACGCGGGCGGCAAAATCGGCGTTTTAGTGGCTCTCAGCGGCGGCTCTGACGAACTCGGCAAGGATGTTGCTATGCAGATTGCGGCGTCGAATCCTTCAGCAATTGACCGCGACAGCGTTGACGCGGCGGAACTCGAACACGAAAAAGAAATTCTCCGCAAACAGGCGCTTGAAGAGGGCAAACCGGCTAATATCGTTGACAAAATGGTCGAGGGGCGTATTAAGAAATTTTACAAGGAAGTTTGCCTCGTCGAACAAATTTTCGTCAAAGACAACGAAAAAACCGTGCAAGATATTCTCGGCAAAGTCAAAGTCTTGGCGTTTGCGCGTTATCAGCTCGGTGAAGGTATCGAAAAGAAACAGTCCGACTTCGCGGCTGAAGTTGCGGCTCAACTCAAATAATATCAACTTTCTTTTATAGTAAAAGAAAGTTGCAAAGAAAAGCGTGGCGCGGATTGTCACATCACGTGACAAGCGCGCCACAGGAGCGCCCATCCATGGGCGCTCTTTTTCGTGTATGAAATTATTTTTTGCCAAGTGCAACGCTTTGCGGAACGGTCGTCTCTTTGTCGTAGCAGGCAAAGGCGTTGTCAATCAAATCTTTGTCCGGCGCGGAAGTAAACAGGCTCACAATCGGCACAATTACCAATCCGGCTAGCATTGCGATTGCGCCGCTGTTTATCGGCGACTGCATTATCGGCGGAAATTCCGGACGTATTAACATGTTCGCCGTCATCAAAATTGTTCCGAACAAAAAGCACGCCCAACACGACGCCGTGGTTACTTTCTTTGAGTACAGCGAATACATAAACGGCGCTAAAAATGCACCTGCCATTGCGCCCCACGATACGCCCATTAACTGCGCGATAAATGTTACCGAACTTTTATACTGTATCAAAGCCAATACCGCGGAAATTGCTATGAACACCACGATTAACATTCGCATTAAAAGCACCTGCGCGGATTGGCTCATATTTTTTACAATGTTGCCGCTTATCAAGTCGATTGTCAGCGTCGAACTTGAGGCGATAACCAGCGAAGATAAGGTTGACATTGACGCCGAAAGAACTAAAATTACCACAAGCGCTATCATTCCCGCCGATAAGCCCGATAACATTGTCGGGACGATGGAGTCAAAGCCGTTCGCCGCAATGTCGATTTGGTCGGAAAATAATCTGCCGAAGCCGCCCAAAAAATAACAGCCGCCCGCCACCACGAACGCAAACATTGTTGAAATTATCGTGCCTTTTTGAATTGCCTGTTCGTTTTTAATGGCGTAAAATTTCTGTACCATTTGCGGCAAGCCCCAAGTTCCCAGCGAAGTCAATATCACCACGAAGAGCAAATTCAGCGGGTCTGGTCCGAAAAATGACGCGAAAATTCCTGGCGTCGCTGCAACTTTTTCGTCGGTGATTCGCGCTAAGCCGTCCAGCGCAACCATAAAGCCGCCTTTCGACTCCAGCACCGCGTAAATTACCGCCGATATTCCTACCAGCATTACTAAGCCCTGTATGAAGTCATTAATCGCCGTTGCCATGTAGCCGCCCGCAATTACGTAAATTGCTGTCAAAATCGCCATAAGCACGATACACACCGAATAATCTATGTCGAACGCCATCCCGAACAACCTTGAAAGTCCGTTGTACAAAGACGCCGTGTAGGGTATCATAAAAATAAAAATGATTATCGACGCGCCGATTTTTAATGAGTTTGAGCCAAATCTTTTGCCGAAAAATTGCGGCATAGTGGCGGAGTCTAAATGTTGGCTCATAATTCGCGTTCGGCGTCCCAAAATAAACCACGCCATAAGTGAGCCGATTAAAGCGTTGCCGATACCCGCCCAGGTTGCCGCAATTCCATATTTCCAGCCGAATTGTCCGGCGTAACCTACGAAAACTACCGCGGAAAAATAACTAGTGCCGTAAGCAAACGCCGTAAGCCACGGACCAACGCTGCGCCCGCCCAAAACGAATCCGTCAACATCAGTGGCGTGTTTGCGGCAATAAAGCCCAATTCCAATTAGCACCGCGAAATATAAGACCAATAAGCCAATCTTCATAAATTTACCTCCAGGAGTGATTTTTTTGATTATCGATATGCACACGCACATTTTCCCCGACAAAATCGCCGCCGCCGTCATCGACAAGCTCAGCCGAATCAGCAAATCGCGCGCCTTCACCGACGGAACTCTGCGCGAGCTCTTAAATTCTATGAAAAAATTTGGCGTTGACCGCTCAATCGTTTTGCCGGTTGCCACCAATACCCATCAAGTTGAAAAAATTAATGACAGTTCAGCCGCGCTCACTGAAAATTTTGCCGCGCAGGGAATTATCAGTTTCGGTTGCATTCATCCGGATTTTACAAATTATCGCGCAGAACTTAGCCGCATAAAAAATTTGGGCTTGCGCGGGATTAAAATTCATCCGGTTTATCAAGATACCGATTTGGACGATAAAAAATTTCTGCGGATAATCGAGCGCGCCGCCGAATTAGATTTAATTGTCGTGACGCACGCGGGGCTTGATATCGGTTTTCCTGGCGTTGTGCGCTGTACGCCGAAAATGGCGCGAAATGTTGTCCGCGAAATTGGCGATTTTAAATTCGTGTTGGCGCATATGGGCGGCTGGAAAAGTTGGACTGAAGTTGTCGAATTTCTTGCCGGTGCGAATGTTTTTGTCGATACGGCTTTTTCGACGGGCAAAATTCCTGCGCGAGCGGGTTGCGAATGGGCGGCGGAGGATTCGAAACTTTTGGATGAAAACGGATTTATGACGCTGTACAAAATTTTCGGCGCGAATAAAATTCTTTTCGGCACGGACAGCCCCTGGAGCGCGCCTGACGAATCCATTGCTTTTATAAAAAATCTGCCGATAAGCGACGCCGATAAAAATAAAATTCTCGGTACGAACGCCGAGAAACTTTTGGGGAAGGATTGACGCGCTATGATTTTCACCGTTCAAGTTGGCAACCACATTGACACCAACGCATATTTTTACATTGACGACGAAACCCGCCACGGCTTTTTGATTGACGCGGGCGACGAAGCCGAAAAACTTTTGCGCATAATTAATTCGCGCAGATTTACCATTGAGAAAATCCTGCTGACGCACGGGCATTTTGACCACATAAGCGCCGCGCCCGAAATTCAGCGCGCTTTGAATATTCCAATTTGTATGCAGAAAAATGGTTATCTTTATGCAGAAAATCCCGCCTGGAGTCACGCCGAAGTTATTTTGGAAAATGTGACGTACCTGGACGACGGCAGCGAAATTATTTTAGCCGCGAATCCAAATTTCAAGCTGAAAATTATTCCGGTTGCCGGACACACTGCCGACGGCGCGATGTATTACAGCGAAAAAGACGGCGTGGCGTTTGTGGGCGATTCGATTTTCAAGGGAAGTTACGGGCGCACGGATTTGGAAGGCGGCGATGAGCAAGCTTTGTTCAAAAATATCAAGGAAAAGATTTTGACTTTGCCCGAAGAAACGATTTTGTTTTCCGGTCACACGCCGCCAACCAGCGTACGCGAAGAAAAATTTCGTCCGTGGTTTACAAACGCTTGATTAAATTTTCGACGTCCGAATCTTGAGTTGCCCAACTGGTCGCCAATCTGATAACGGTTTTGTCGGGCGAAAGTTTTTCCCAAAAACTAAATTCAACCGCGTTGGACAGCCGCGCCAAATTTTTATCGTCAAGCACAACAAAAATCTGATTAGTCGGCGTGTCGAAGTACAATTCGTAGCCGCGATTTTTCAGAGCCGCGCGGATTTTATCAGCCGCTTTAATTGCGGGCGCGCCGATTTCCATATACAAATTATCGGTGAATAAAGTATCGAATTGCAGCCCCAAAATTCTGCCCTTCGCCAAAAGTGCGCCGTGCTGTTTCATAATCGTGAAGAAGTGCGGAATAAAATTTTTGCGCATAACAACCGCTTCGCCGAAATACGCGCCGCACTTTGTCCCGCCGATATAAAAAATTTTGCAAAGCCGCGCAATATCGGCAAGCGTCACGTCGTTTTGGGAAGTTGCAAGAGCATAAGCCAGCCGCGCGCCGTCAAGGTAGAGCGGCAAATTTTTTTCGCGGCAAACAGCCGAAATATTTTCCAATTCGTTGAGGCTGTACAGCGTGCCGTATTCGGTCGGCTGAGAAATATAAACCAGCGCCGGCTTAACCATATGAGCGCGGTTGTCGTCGCCCTCGAAGTTTTCAATCAGCTCACGAATTTTATTGGCAGAAATTTTACCGTGAATGTGCGGCAAGGTTAAAACTTTGTGTCCGCCAAATTCGATAGCGCCCGCCTCGTGAATGGAAATATGCCCGCTCGCCGCGGCAATGACGCCTTCGTAACTTTTGAGCGCCGCGTTTATGACAACAGCATTAGTCTGAGTGCCGCCGACCAAGAAATGAACTTCAGCGTTTGGAGCATTGCACGCCGTGCGAATTTTATTTCGCGCAGATTGGCAAAACTCGTCAGTGCCGTAACCCGCCGTTTTGATTAAATTGGTACGAATGAGCGCGTCAATAATTTGGGGGTGAGCACCTTCTTGATAATCGGACGCGAAAGAAATTTTATTCGTCAAAATACAGCCTCCAACAACACCTGCAACTTAGGAGCGCGCACGGATGCGCGCCGAACCCCGCCCGCCGCTAATGAGCGTGAAGCGAATTATCCGGCGGGCTGTTTTTCTTTGCTAGGCGTTTCTTTTTCTAAAAAAGAAACGCCGATAAAACTTTAAACTTCAGCAATTTCTTCTTGAGTGAGAGATTTTAAACCTTTGGCGGCTAAAACCGATTCAGCATTTTTGGTATCTTTGACGCGGAAAATCATATACGCATTTTTTTTGCCCGCAAATGCATACATATATTCGATATTGACGTCAGCCTCGGTGAAAGATTTGAGCAGATTATTAAGTGTGCCGGTTTCGTCGGAAATTTTATAAACCAGAACCGGCGTGAAAGTTGCTACAAAATTTTCTTCCTTGAGAATATTTGTTGCCTCGTAAACGTCATTGACGATCATTCGCACAATCCCGAAATCGTTTGTATCGGCAAGGGACAGCGCGCGAATATTCACATTGTGGCGCGCGAGAATTTCAGTCATTTTGTTAAGAGTGCCAGGTTTATTTTCGAGAAACACAGAAACTTGATTTACGCTCATGGAAAAAACTCCTTTCAGTCGTTTTTTAGGGGCTAGGGGCGAGGGGCTAGGGATTAGTGGAAAAATCACTAACCACTCTTCACTTTCCACTTTTCACTAAATTTTGCGCTTGTCGATGACGCGGACGGCTTTACCTTCACTGCGCGTAATGGTTTTCGGCGCAACAAGATTGACTTTCGCCTTGATACCGAGCATAGACTTCAAGCCATCTTCCAAAATCTTTTTGCGCGATTGAATTTCGCCAACATTATCAGTGAACATATCCGGCGTCATTTCCACGTTGATATCGAAAGTGTCAGTGTTGTTAATTCTGTCGACAATGATTTGATAATTCGCCGCGTAGCCGTTGTTGAGCAAAACAGTTTCAATTTGGCTGGGGAAAACATTAACGCCGCGAATAATCAGCATATCGTCAGAGCGCCCCTTCGGTTTAGTCATGCGAACGTGAGTTCTGCCGCAGGAACATTTTTCGCGCGTAAGTGTGCAAATATCGCGGGTACGATAACGAAGGAGCGGAAAAGCTTCCTTGTCCAATGAAGTGAAAACCAATTCGCCTTGAGTACCTTCCGGCAAAACTTCACAGGTGTCGGGGTCAATTATTTCCGCCAAAAAATGATCTTCGTTAATGTGCATGCCGCGCTGTTCCGAACATTCAAAGGAAACGCCAGGACCAGAAATTTCAGTAAGCCCGTAAATGTCATAAGCTTTAATTCCAAGAGTTTTTTCAATGTCGCGGCGCATTTCTTCAGACCACGCCTCCGCGCCGAAAATCCCCGCCTTCAACGGAATTTGCTCCGGCGTCAAGCCCATTTCCTTCATAGTTTCGCCAATGTAAGCCGCATAACTCGGCGTGCAGCAAAGTATCGTCGCGCTCAAATCCATTATGAACATAATCTGCCGCTCGGTATTGCCGGAACTCGCCGGTATCGTCAAGCAACCAACTTTATGACTGCCGCCGTTCAAACCAGGTCCGCCGGTAAATAAACCGTAGCCGTAAGAAACCTGGCAAACATCTTCATTCGTACCGCCAGCCGCAACAATCGCCCGCGCGCAGCATTCTTCCCAAATGTCAATGTCTTTCAGCGTATAAAAGGCCACAACGCGCTTGCCGGTCGTCCCCGAAGTCGATTGAATACGTACGCAATCTTTCAGCGGGCAAGCCAACAATCCATAAGGATACGCCGCTTTCAAATCCGCCTTCGACAAAAGCGGCAATTTGTGCAAATCGTCAATGGATTTAATATCGTCCGGCGTCAAATTTTTTTCCTGCATTTTCTGGCGATAATAAGCGACATTATCCCAAACGTGCCGCACCTGCTTAACGAGTTTTTCATTTTGAATTTCGCGGATTTTCTCTATCGGCGCGCATTCAATTTCCTCTTGAAAATATTTTCCCATAAATCTGCCTCACTTCCAAAAATAAAACTAAAACTTATACCGCGCGTATTATATTTCTTGCCGCGTTATGTTTCAAGATTTTTTTTCGGAGCAAGATTGATAATTGCCTAATCGCCGTGAAAAGTGTAGAATATATTCACAACAAAATTTGAAAAGAGGTGACGCGCTTGCTTGACAAATTGCAAAAAGTTGAAGTGCGTTTTCGTGAAATTGAATCGCAACTCGGCGACCCCGCGGTTGTTGCCGAAGTCGATCGCTTTACAAAATTGACGCGCGAACTTTCCGGCTTAGAGCCTATCGTTCAAAAAATTCGCCAATATAAAAAAATTCTCGCGCAGATTGACGAAGATAAAAATTTAATCGACACCGCCGAAGACGAAGAATTGAAAAATTTAGCCGCCGAGGAACTTGCCGAATTGAAAAAATCTAAAACCGAATTTGACCGTGAATTGCCGATTTTACTTTTACCGAAAGATCCGAATGACGATAAAAACGTAATTGTCGAAATTCGCGGCGGAGTTGGCGGCGAAGAGGCGGCTTTGTTTGCGGGCGATTTATTCAGAATGTACACGCGCTACAGCGAGCGGCAAGGTTGGAAAGTTGACATTGTCGATTCGAACGCCACGACGATTGGCGGCTTCAAAGAAATTTCGTTTACAGTGGACGGCGTCGGCGCTTACAGCAAATTGAAATACGAGAGCGGAACTCACCGCGTGCAGCGTGTGCCCGTCACTGAATCCGGCGGCAGAATACATACCAGCGCGGTTACAGTGGCGGTTTTGCCGGAAGCTGAAGAAGTTGACGTTGAAATTAATCCTGCAGATTTGAGAATCGATACGTACTGCGCGAGCGGCGCCGGCGGGCAATACGTTAACAAAACTGAATCCGCCATAAGAATTACGCATTTGCCGAGCGGTATCGTCGTTCAGTGTCAAGACGAAAAATCTCAGCTTAAAAATAAGGAAAAGGCCATGCGCGTTTTGCGTGCCAGAGTTAAAGATTTAGCCGTTCGTGAACAAAATGAGGCCATTGCCGCCGACAGGAAAAATCAAGTTGGAAGCGGCGACCGCAGCGAGCGAATCAGAACATATAATTTTCCGCAGGGCAGAGTTACCGACCACAGAATCAACTTGACGCTTTACAAATTGGACAGCGTTTTAAACGGCGACCTTGACGAATTAATTTCCGCGCTTATTACCGCCGACCAGTCGAAAAAATTATCAATCAGCAATGATATCATTTAAAAAAATTTTTATAGAGTTGCCGACGGCAGAATTAACTTGACGCTTTACAAATTGGACAGCGTTTTAAACGGCGACCTTGAAGAATTAATTTCCGCGCTTATTACCGCCGACCAGTCGAAAAAATTATCGATTAGCGACGATATGATTTAAAGTTTTTCTAAGGAGGGACATATTTTGAAAGAAATGACCATTTCCAAACAATTAAGTGAAGCTACCGCGAAACTTGCCGCCGTCGGTATCGACTCCGCGCGCCTGGACGCTGAAGTTTTGCTGGCGTATGTTCTTAATACCCGTCGTTTGGCGCTGTATGTTCACATTGCCAAAAATATTAGCGAGGAACAAATTGCCCGCTACGAAAATCTGATTAAGCGCCGCCTTGAACACGTTCCCGTAGCTTATTTGGTTGGCAGCAAAGAATTTATGGGCATGAACTTTGCCGTGACGCCGGACGTTTTGATTCCGCGCCCCGATACCGAAGTTCTCGCGCAGGGCGTCATTGAGCATTTGCACGAATACAGCGGCGCTTTGAAATTGGCTGATATTGGCACGGGCAGCGGCGCAATTTGCATTTCCATTTTAAAGTACATTGAACACATCACGGCGGCGGCGGTGGATATTTCCGCGAATGCACTGGACATTGCCAAATTTAACGCGGAAAAATTTAACGTGGCTGACAGAATTAATTTTTACGAAGGAAATTTGCTTGAGCCTTTAAAGGGGCAAAAATTCCACGTGATAGTGTCGAATCCGCCTTATATTCCGAGCGGCGAATTTAAAAATCTTCAGCCCGAAATTTCCGAAGAGCCTCACATTGCCCTGGACGGCGGCGCTGACGGCTTAGACTTTTACAGAAAAATTATTGACACCGCGCCCGATTATTTGACGGATAACGGCTTTTTGGTTTTTGAAGTTGGGCAGAATCAAGCCGGCTCTGTTAGCAAATTGATAAAGGCGGGCGGCAAATTCAGTTCGATTGAAATTTGGAAAGACTTAGCCAACATTGAGCGGGTTGTGGCCGCGTGGAAGAAATGACGACTGAAATGCTGCAACCGACCGCAGAAAATTTAATTCGCGCAGGTGAACTTATTCGGCGCGGTGAATTGGTTGCTTTTCCGACTGAAACGGTTTACGGTTTGGGAGCGGACGGCTTGAATGTTGAGGCTTGCCGAAAAATTTATGTTGCGAAAGGCAGACCGGAAAATAAGCCGCTGACATTGCACGTAGCCGATTTCGCGCAGATAGCGGAATTGGCGGAAATTTCGGCGGCAACTGAAAGGCTGATTAAAAATTTTTGCCCTGGTCCATTGACGCTGATATTGCCGAAAAAAGATATTGTACCGGATTTTGTGACGGGCAGCTCGGGCGGCGTGGGCATTCGTTTTCCGGATAACAAAATCGCGCAGGACTTGATAAAGCTTGCCGATTGTCCGATAGCTGCGCCGAGTGCGAATATTTCCGGTGAAGTTGCGCCGGTGACTGCGCAGGAAGTTTTCAACGGCTTAAGTGGCAAAGTGCCGATTATATTGGATGGCGGCAAATGTGCGGTGGGAATATCTTCAACGGTTATTGATGTTACCGACGGTTTGAAAATTTTGCGTCGAGGTACAATCACAATTACTGAAATAGAAAGATGTTTGCGCGGAGAGTGAGGGCGCGCACGGACGCGCGCCCCGCGCTAGTCGCGTGATGCGACTAATGCGGGCAAGTTTTCTTTCTTTGCTTTAGCGTTTCTTTCTTTTTCAAAAGAAAGAAATGCGTTAAAAAAAAAATTTAGAAAGGAGCATACCATGAAGAAAGGCGCGATTTTTGATATGGACGGGCTATTGTTTGATACCGAAAAAGTTTATAAGCAGTCGTGGATTGAGACGGCGAAACATTTTGGGAAGGATAACGGCGCAGAATTGGCTTCGAAAGTTAGCGGCGGCAGCGATAGATATTGCAGGGAGACGATACACGAATTTTACCCCGAACTTGACGTTGAAGAATTTTTTTCGTACATAGTGAAATTGGCGCGTGCGCAGTTTGACAAGGGCGTTGAATTGATGAGCGGTGTTGAAGAAATTCTGCAACTATTTAAAGACAATGGCGTAAAAATAGCGGTGGCAAGTTCTTCGCCCGCGTGGCTCGTCGAACAAAATTTAGCTAAAACCAATATCAGAAAATATTTCGACGCGATAATTGGCGGCGACGATATTAAAAACGGCAAGCCCGCGCCCGATATTTTCATTAAAGCGGCTGAGGCGATAAATTTGCCGCCGGAAGATTGCTACGTCTTTGAAGATTCATTTAACGGGATACGCGGCGCCAATAAAGCAGGCTGCGCGGCAATAATGATTCCCGATACCAATCAGCCGAATGAGGAAATTAAGAAACTTTGTACAGGGATTTACGCCAGTTTAAGCGACGCAGCAAAGGCTATTCGTTAAAATTTTGTTGAATTAATGAAGGAACTTTTTTAAGACAGGCGAATAGTATACAATAATTGTTAAAATTGTCGCGGGCGTTAGGAAAAGGAGTGACGCTGATGATTCGTGTATTGATTGCTGACGATTCGGCATTTATGCGAAAAGTCTTGTCCGATTTATTCAACGGGCAAAGCGACTTCCAGGTCGTTGGCACAGCAGTCAACGGGAAGGACACAATCGATAAGGTGAAAAAATTCAAGCCGGACGTATTGACTTTGGACGTGAATATGCCGGTAATGGACGGACTTGAAGCGTTAGCGGTGATAATGGAAGACTGCCCTTTGCCGGTGGTAATGGTAAGCAGTATGACACAGCGCGGCACGGACGCAACGATTAGAGCGTTGGCCTTGGGCGCAGTCGATTTTGTCAGCAAAGCCGGCGGTCCAATTTCCAAAATCGATACCATTGAACAGGAAATTCTTGAGAAATGCCGTGAAGCCGCGTTGGCTCACGTTGAAAGTGATAGACATAATGACGCAGATTCTAAACCTTTGATTTATAAACCGAAACCAAATGAGCCGGATTCGCCATTTGTGAAACGTACCGAGATTAAAGCGCGAACCGGATTCATATTTGGGCAAAAATCTACGACTAGTAAAATTCCTACATTTACGCCGACAACAACTTCAATAAAACCTGCCGCGCCATTAGCCCCAACCGGAAAAAAACTTGTGGTAATTGGCACTTCAACCGGCGGACCTCAAGCATTGCAAACGGTGATAACGCGCCTGCCCGGGAATTTGCCCTGCGGCGTCGTGGTAGTTCAGCATATGCCAGCCGGTTTCACAAAATCTTTAGCTGACAGGCTCAATTCCATTAGCGAAATTGCCGTTAAGGAAGCCGAAAACGACGAAGTTATCAAAAACGGGCAAGTGTACATTGCACCCGGGAATTTTCATTTGCGCATTGCTCCGACAACCGGCGGCAGAAAAATTCTTTTGAGTCAAGAGCCGCCCGTCGGTAACCACCGCCCCGCCGTCAATGTTATGTACGATTCCGCCGCGCAATTCGGCAAAGATTTAGTTGCCGTGATTATGACCGGAATGGGCTCGGACGGTTGCGAAGGTATGAAAAAAATTAAAGCTAACGGCGGTTATTCAATCGCGCAGGACGAGCCGAGCTGCGTAGTTTACGGTATGCCAAAATCTGTAGTGGACGCCGGACTCGCCGATGAAATTCAACCGCTTACCAAAATCGCGGAGGCTATCGTTGAAGCTGTTCGACGTTAAAAATAGTTTTAGGTCTTAGGTTATGGATTTTAGCGTTCCTAACCTATAGCCTGTAGCCTATAACCTAAACAGGAGGAATATGAATGGAAACTAATCAATACATGGAGATGTTTCTGGACGAATCGCACGAACATTTACAATCTCTTAACGACGGTCTGCTCGGTTTGGAAGATAACGCCAGTGACTTGTCCATTCTGAATGAAATATTCCGTAACGCCCATACTCTTAAAGGTATGTCAGCGACTATGGGGTATAACAAAATTGCCGAACTTACGCACGAAATGGAAGACGTCCTTGACGCGCTGCGTAAGGAACAACTTAAAATTACCGAAGATATTGTTGATACGCTTTTTAAATGCGTTGACTCGCTTGAACAAATGATTGACAACGTCGGCAACGGCGACCCCGAAGATCTTGTTGACGTTTCAGCGTTGGTTGCAAAATTGTCGTCGATTTTGAAAGGCGGCGGCGCACCGGCTTCACCCGCGCCCGTAGCAGCAGCTCAACCAGCGGCGGCTCAACCTGCAGCAGCGGCAGCTCCGGCGGCAGCAGCAGCCCCCGCGGCGGCGGACGACCCCAATGCTATTCTTGATTTGTCTGAAACCGAAAAATCCGTTATTCGCGAGGCAAAGGCAAGCGGACTTCGCGGTATTCACTTAGTCGTTACGCTGTCTGAAACTTGCTTGCTCAAATCCGCGCGTTCGTACATGGTTATGAATGCTCTTGACGAAGTCGGCGAAGTTATAAAATCCGTTCCCGCGGCTGAAGAACTTGAACAAGAAAAATTCGACCGCTCATTTGACGTAGTATTAATTACTGACGGCGAAGAATCAGCCGTTAAAGAAGCCGCAATGAATGTTTCTGAAGTCGAAAATGCTATAACTTACATAATCGACCCCGACGCAAAACCGGCGTCCGCAGCAGCCCCCGCTGCAACTGCTCCAGCCGCAGCAGCCCCCGCAGCAACTGCCCCGGCCGCACCTGCTCCGGCAGCTCCAGCCGCACCTGCTAATGCGCCTGCGCCAGCCGCTAAACCGCCCGCTGCTGCCAAACCTGCCGCGCCCGCTTCCGGTGGTGCCGGTGCTCAGAAAAAGAGCCACGCCAGCCAATCCGTCCGCGTCGATATTGATAAACTCGATATTTTGATGAATTTAATGGGCGAATTGGTTATAAATAAAGTACGTATCGAACAAATTGGGCAAACGCACAGAATCGCTGAACTCACTGAAACGCTCGAACAAATGGATCGCGTAACTACCGATTTGCAGAATATCGTTATGAAGGTCCGCATGGTTCCCGTCAGCCAGGTCTTTAACCGTTTCCCAAGAATGGTTCGCGACGTCACTAAGGAACTTAATAAGGAAATTAACCTTACTATCGAAGGTGAGGAAACTGAGCTGGACCGTACCGTCATTGACGAAATCGGCGACCCCATTATGCATTTGCTACGTAACTCCCTTGACCACGGTATTGAAATGCCCGATGTTCGCGTCGAAAAAGGTAAGCCCAGAGTCGGCGAAGTTAAATTAATCGCTCGTCATGAAGGTAACAACGTCGTTATCATGGTTACTGATGACGGTAAGGGTATTGACGCTAATGTCATTCGTAAAAAAGCCGTCGAAAAAGGGCTTTACACTCAAGAGGAAGTTGACAGAATGGACGACCAGGACGCCGTCCGTATTATCTTCCTGCCTGGTTTCTCTACTGCTGATAAAATTTCCGATATTTCCGGTCGCGGCGTCGGTATGGACGTCGTACGTTCCAAAATCGAGGCTCTTTCCGGTCACGTCGACGTCGAAACTCACGTTAACGAAGGTTCTATTTTCAAAATAAAATTACCATTAACCTTGGCGATTATCCAGGCTATGATGGTTCGCGTTCAAGACGAAATGTATGCTATTCCCCTCGGCTCAATTGACTCCACCATTTCCATTCAGCCCGAAGATATTAAAACCGTTCAAAATCGCGAAGTCATTGTCCTGCGCGGCGAAATTATTCCCATTATCCGCATGGAAGAAACTCTTGCCGTTCCCCACGTTAAAGATTGGGATGAAATTTTCGTCGTCGTCGTCCATTCCGGCGAAGCTAAGGCCGGCTTAGTCGTCGATAAATTAATCGGGCAACAGGAAATCGTTATCAAAACCCTCGGCAACCTCTTTATGGGCTTAAAAATGTTCTCCGGCGCAACTGTCCTCGGCGATGGCAGAATCGCTCTTATCCTCGACGTTGCCACTATGTTGCAATAAGGATGTGTTACTATGGCTAAAGAAGCTCTTACTAACGATTTGGGCGAAGATATTTCCATGGGCGAAGGTATGCAAATCGTCGCCTTCAAACTCCGTGACGAAGAATACGGCGTTAATATCTTTCACGTCCAGGAAATTCGTAACCTCGTCGATATTACCCGCGTCCCCTTTTCCGCAAGCTACATTAAGGGCGTTATCAACCTCCGCGGCTCCGTCCTCCCCGTTATCGACCTCAAAAAGCGCCTCGGACTTGAGCCTACCCCTTACACCGATAAAACTCGCATTGTTACCGTTACCGTCGGCGATTTGCCCGTCGGTATGCTCGTCGATTCCGTTACCGAAGTCCTTACCATTCGCTCTAAACTCGTTGATACCAAAAAGGCTATTAACGATAAGGATATCGGCAAATTTTTAAGCGGTATCGGCAATATCGACGGTCGCCTCGTTATTATGTTAAACCTTGAAGAAATCGTCGGGCTTCCCGCGTGATTGGAGGCTGTTTTTATGACTGATGAATTTAATTTGTCGCCCATTCAACTTGACGCTCTGCGCGAAATAGGTAATATCGGCGCGGGCAATTCCGCTACCGCCCTCTCTCAAATTATCAATAAACGTATCGATATGAATGTCCCCAAAGTCGCCTTCATTCCCATTGAGGACGTCCCCGATTTGGTTGGCGGCCCCGATACCATCGTCGTCGGCATCTTCCTCCGCGTCTATGGTAAAGCCCCTTCCAATATCTTGTTTTTAATGCCCCAACACAGCGCCTTTTACCTCGTCGACGCCCTAATGGGCAGACCCCACGGCACTACCAAAGCCCTCGACGAAATGGATCAATCCGCTCTTATGGAAATCGGCAATATCCTCTCCGGCGCTTACCTCAACGCCTTTTTCAATTTCACCCATATCTCAATGCTCCCGTCTATCCCCGCCCTCGCTATGGATATGGCGGGCGCTATCTTAAACGTGGTTTTAGTTCAATTGGGGCAAATGGGCGACCAGGCCATGGTCATCGAAACCGAATTTCTCGCCGAGGAAGAAGGCATTAACGGTCACTTTTTCTTAGTGCCTGATCCTGGTTCACTGGGGACGTTAATAAAAGCAGTAGGAGTTGAATGAAAATGGCAGACCTTATAAAAGTCGGCATGGCTGACTACAAGGTCGGTCGCAGTCCGTCCACTCTTATCAGCTATGGCTTAGGGAGTTGTATCGGGGTAAGTTTGTATGATCCTCAAACGAAAATCGGCGGGCTGTTGCATATAATGCTCCCAGACAGTACGCAGGCGCGGGCGTCGGATAATCCGGCTAAATTCGCCGATACCGGTATACCATTAATGCTGAATGATGTATTGGCGTTGGGGGCGTCGAAGGCTCGGTTGGTGGCTAAGTTGGCGGGCGGGGCGCAGATGTTTGCGTTTGCCAATGCGACTGATATTATGCGCGTAGGAAACCGCAATGCGGAGGCAGTTAAACAGATATTGCGTCGAAATGGCATCAAGGTAATAGCGGAAGATACGGGCGGCAATTATGGGCGCACGGTTCAGATAGATTTGCAAAGTGGGGCGTACAAGGTAAAGACGATAGACCGCGGCGAGAAGGAAATCTAGGTGGTGCGCGGTGAAAACGATAATAATAGCATTGGTAATCGGGCTGGTGTGTATGCTAATCGTGCTTGTGTCTGGGCTAATGTCTGGGGTAGTGCGTGCTGGGACGATAATATATCGAACGGTATTTTCGTTTGCATTTGCGGGGGTATCGAGTTATTTTTTTATGATGCTGTATGAATTATATTGTGAATTGCAGTCGAAAAAGTTGTCAAAGGCGGAAAATACGTCGGGGTTTCAAGCAATGGATGTTAAAGGTTTGCCGAAGGTCGAAAAATAACGCGAAAAGCGCAGGAAGCATGTGGTAAACTATGGAAAAATTTGACGTAACAGCGGTCTGGCGCGAATATAAAGCGACTAAAAGCGTCGAGTTGCGAAACAAATTGGCGGAGCATTATTTACCGCTGATAAAGCTAGTGTGTGGGCGCTTAGCAATAAGTTTACCACCGCATTTAGACCGCGACGATTTAATGAGCAGCGGATTTTTCGGGTTATTGGACGCGATAGACCGGTTTGATTTAAGCCGTAATATCAAATTTGAAACATATGCGGGCGTGCGGATACGCGGGGCAATGATAGACTATTTACGTGCGAAAGATTGGATACCGGTAACGCTGCGGCAAAAGATTCGCAAATACGAGCAAGCAGTGTATAAATTGGAAAACGAGTTAGGGCGCAGTTCGACGGACGCAGAGGTAGCGGAAGCGCTCGGGATAACGCTTGAAGAATTGCAGGTGCTAATAGGGCAAATGAGCGCGGCGACGGTAATACCGCTGGAAGAATACCTGCAAAGCGACACGCAAGAAGCGGCGGATGCGAATCCTGCAGACTCCATCGAATTTTTGGAAAAGAAAGAGTTGCTGGCAAAGGCGATAGATCGGCTGCCGGAAAAGGAGCGGACGGTAGTATCTCTGTATTATTATGAAGAATTGACATTGAAAGAAATAAGTCAGATATTGCACCTAAGCGAAGCGCGAATTTCGCAGTTGCATACGAAGGCGATAATTAGGCTGCGCAATTATTTGGGGCGAAATAAGGAACATTTTAAAGGCAGATAAAGGGGGGAAAAGTAGTGTCCGAAACAAATTATCCGTCGATAGGTAGTCCTGACTCGGGCTATAAATACGAGTTCCGAAAAGACGGCGTATACCTCACGGTTTACCCTGTCGAAGATGAATTGCTCTTTGAGCTTTCAGATATGCGCCAAATATTGAAAGACTACGGCGTATTGGATTATGACGTGGCGCTGTTGGCGCGTACAGTTCGCGAAGCTACCGGCGAGCCGCAAAAAATCGCTGAACCTATTGAAATTAGCGAAGAAGATCTAAAAAAATTTAACCAGGTCGAAGAAGAAATTATCGGCGACGAAGAGGAAGAATACGCGCGCGTGGTCGTTGAAATTACGCGCGACAAAATGAAGGCGACTGTCAAATTTGATACCAAAAAAGGATCGAAGTTGCCGACGGCTGAAATGGTTCTTGCGGAACTGAAAAGCAAGGGCGTTGTTTACGGTATCGACGAAGAGGCGATTGAGGAAGGCGTTAAGCATTTTTCAATGTTCGTGGCAGCTGAAGGCGACCCTCCAATTCCAGGCGAAAATGCTTACATTGATAGAAAATTTAATTTGGGCGTCAAAGGTCGTCCGGTTATGGACGAATACGACCGCGTTGATTATAAAAATCTGAATTTGTTTGTTTTGGTTAAAGCAAATGATACGCTCGCAATTCGTATTCCGTGGACGAAAGGCACGCCTGGCAAAAATATTTTCGGCGATAATGTTCCCGCGCAAAATGGGCGTCCAATTCCTATGCCGAACGGTAAAAATACAATCGTTTTGGGCGAAAATCAGCTAATCGCGGCGATAAACGGGCAAATCGTTGACACCGGCACGAAAATTAGCGTTGAGCCGCAACTCACGATTAAAGGCTCGGTTGGCGTGGCGACGGGCGATATTGAATTTGACGGCGCGGTGGTTATCGGCGGCGATGTCAAGCAAGGTTTCAAAGTCAAAGCTACGGGCGACGTTGAGATTAAAGGCAGCGTCAACGGCGGCGAAGTCGAAGGGCGCAATGTTGCGATAGGCGGCGGCGTCACGGGCGCTAATCGCTGTAAAGTTGTCGCGCAGGGCGACGTTCGAATTGCCTTTGCCGAAAATGCTGTTATCGAAGCCGGCAAAGATATTTACGTTGTTGACGTGGCTTTACATTCGACACTTCGCGCGGGCAAGAGAATTATCGTTGAAGGCAAGCACGGGCAGATTATGGGCGGCTTGGCGGTTTCCGGTGAAGAAGTGCAGGCAAAAGTTATCGGCAACGACGCTTACGTTATCACGCGCGTATCGGTCGGCGTAGATCCAAATTTGCAGAAAGAATATCACGCCGTTTGTAAAAGTTACAAGGAAGGCAAGAAAAAACTGCTGCACATTACGCAGACTTTGAACACACTTTCAAAAATCGATATGAGCAAAATCCCGCAGGAGCGCCTTAATCAGCTGAATGCACTGACGCGCTCACAATTTCCGATCGCCGGTCAATTGAAACGCGACGAAAAGCGCATATTGGAACTTGAGGCGAAATTGGCGGAGATGAAACACGGCAGGATTCGCGCAGATGATGTGATTTATCCAGGCGTGCGGTTGTCGGTAAATTCGATAGTTAAAAATGTTCAGGAAGAATATCACCATTGCACAATGCATTTGGAGGACGGCGAAATTGTTTTAGGTGCTTATTAAGAGGTGATTGACATGGAAATTGCGCCGGTAGGAGTGCAAATGACTTACGCGAATGCGGCGAATGCAAGTCAAGTACAGCACAATTTAAATCACGAAGCGGCAGTACAGCAAGGTTTTGAAACCACGCGGCAGGAAAAGGACGCTGAACTAAAACAGACGCAAGTTCGAAATAAATCTGACGCGGAAGGCGGCACAATCAAAGACGATCCGGACAGACGCGGGCGCGGCGGCGGATATTATTACAAAGCAACCAAGCGGCGTCAACAAGACGAAGAGCCCGAAGCAAAATTAGCAGTTGACCCGAGGCGCGGGCGGTTATTGGATATTTCGCTGTGATAACCGAATTAATGTTGATAACAACGGCGGTCGGCGCGGCAATAGTTTTGTTGGTGTGGATAAGCAACCGGCGGCGAAAATCTAAGGAATTGGAGCGAAAGGAAGTTGCGGACTCAACCGAGCGCTTTAAAAAAGATTTGGAAACCACGGCAAACGAAATAATCAATCGAATGGAAGGGCAAGCTTCGCAAATCGAAAATTTATTAGACGATACCACGCGAGACAGGACGCAGTTGGAAGGGCGAATTGCCGAATTGAAGAAACTGCTCAAAAAATCGGAAGGACAATCGACTGAAATTAAAGATTTACTTGCCAGGCTCGACGAGGCGGTTGAAGACGTTTCGCTAATGCAAAGACAAATCGAATTAATCGAGCGAAAATTACAGGCAGTCCAAAAATTACCTCCGCCAAATCCGCAGCCGCAAATCGAGCCGCCAACGGTAACCGTAAAGCCCGCTGAGCCGCCTGATATTTCAAAAACAATCGAAGTCCGAGCCACGCAGGCTGAAGATTTCGCAAAAGTTTTGGAGCAGTCAATGAAGGCAGCCGACGCCCCTTCAAAACCTGCCGAAAAAAAAGTTGTGCCATTTCAACCGAAAAAAATTACCAAATTGGAAAAAGTCGCAGATTCTGCGAAAATCCGCGATATGCTTTTATCCGGCAAAACAATCGAGGAAGTTTCGCGCGAAACCAAATTGGGACGCAGCGCAATAGAATTGGTACAGCAAATGATACGCCGACAAATCGAACGGCGATAAATATTCAAAGTTAGTGGTGAAAACTGCTAGCTATTTTTTTGTGCAGAGGTGCAGCTATGAATCTTGACGGATTTTCAATGCGCGCGCTGACAGCCGAATTGGCGAAAATTTTAATCGGCGGGCGCGTGGAAAAAATTACTCAGCAGAATAAGGCGAATTTCACGCTCACGGTACGCAACCAATATCAGAGCCACGCGATAAGAATTTCAATCGCGCCGCAAAATCCCGCCATTTACGCCGTGAAAAATTCGCAGGAAAATTTGCCCGAACCTTCGACTTTTTGTATGGTATTGCGGAAAAATCTTGAGGGCGGCAGAATCGCCGACATTCGCCAATTTGAGCTTGACAGGATTATTTTTATCGACGTTGACACAATCGGCGCGGGCGGCAAAATTCAAACCGTGACGCTGGCGGTTGAACTTATCGGCAAGTACAGCAACATTATTTTAATTTCGGACGGAAAAATTATCGATGCGCTGAAAAAAATCGGCACAAATTCAAGCCGCGTCCGAACTGTTTTGCCAAATCAGATTTATCAAATGCCGCCCGCCCAAAACAAATTGGATATTTTTTCGGCAAATATTTCTGAAGTCGTCGAAAGGATTAATGCCGCTCCTGCGCGAATTGACAAGGCGATAATGAATGTTTGTCAAGGCTTCGGACCGCAAACCGTCAACGAGGTTGTTTATCAAACCGGTTTGACGAATCTGACTGACGCGCTGATAAAAATTCGTGACGCCGAACCTGCGCCGTGCCTCGTCGAAGAGGGCGGAAAAGTTTTGGCAATTTCGGCGATTAAGCTGAATTATTTTGATAAGCCGGTGAAAATTTTCGACACAATTTCTGAAATGCTTGAGGCGGCGGACGAGATGATTGGCTCTTACACGCCGCCCGATAAGGAAAAATTTTCTAAGCTGGTACACAATGAACTTCGCCGCGCCACGAATAAAATTAGCGTGCTGGAAAGTGAGCTTGCCGCCGCCGAAAACGCCGACGATTGGCGGATTCGCGCAGATAATTTGTCGACTTACCGGTATCAATTCAAAGATCACGCCGACGAAATTGTGACCGTGAAAAATATTTACAGCGAGAGCGGCGACGAAATTTCAATTCCGCTGGATAAAAAATTTACAATCGCCACGAACATTCAAAACTTTTATAAAAAATATGACAAGCTGAAACGTTCGACGAGCCACATTTTGGAGCAAATCGACAAATGCCGCGCTGAAATTATTTACCTTGAAAGTATTGAACATTCGCTGACGGCGAGCGCGACTTTGGCTGACATTGAAGAAATTCGCGCAGAACTTTTGAGCGGCGGCTACTTGAAGGAAAATCGCAAACGCACCGCGCTTAGCAAAAAATCAGAGCCTTTCAAATTCACCGCGCCCGACGGTACAGAAATTTTAATCGGCAAAAACAATGCGCAGAACGACCGCTTGACTTTCAAAATGGCTGACGACAACGATATTTGGCTGCACACCAAAGACATTACCGGCTCTCACGTCATAATTCGTTGCGGCGGCGTTGAACCGGCAGCTGAAACTTTGTTGTATGCGGCGAAATTGGCAGTGAATTTTTCTAAAGCGAGCGGCTCGTCGAATGTTCCCGTTGATTATACGCTTTGCAAATTTGTGAAAAAGCCTTCGGGGGCGAAACCTGGCTTTGTAATTTTTACGAATCAGCGAACACTTTATATCGACGGCTAAAGACCGGCAATTGAGACCGCCCAAGGATGGGCGGCGAACCCGTTTGCCGTTAATGAGCGTGACGCGAATTATCCGGCAAACAAGCACTTTCTTTGCAACTTTCTTTCGGCGACTGAGAAAGAAAGTTGATACTGATTATATTGACTGATAAAATTTTATTGCTTATACTACGTTTGAGGTGATAAATTTGGAGGTGAGAATAGCGGGCGTAGTTCCGGAATCTTACGTTGACGGTGAAGGCATTCGATACGCGATTTTTATGCAAGGCTGTTTGAGAAATTGCAAAGGTTGCCACAATCCGACGACGCACGCATTGGACGGCGGCAAAATTGTTGACACAGCTGAACTTATTTCTGATATAAAAAAAAATCCGTTGCTTATGGGAATAACCTTGACGGGCGGCGAACCTTTGTTGCAGATACCGGCGGCTATCGAACTTGCTAAGGCGGCAAAAAATCTCGGCTTAAATGTTTGGTGCTACACCGGCTACAAAATTGAAGAAATACCGGCGGCGGCAATGGAGCTTTTAAATTTTGTCGATATTTTGGTTGACGGCGAATATATTGAGGAACTGCGCGATTTGGATTTGGAATTTCGAGGCTCAAAAAATCAGCGAATAATTGAGGTTAGGAGTTGGTTAAATGGATTTGGACGTCATAATGTCGTACCTGCCGCGCGTTGACGTACTGATGGGTTTTCTGTGTATATTGCTGATAGGCGTGGTAATCGGCGCGGTATGTTATCTGCCGGTGGCTCATTACGAATCGAAAATACCGCTTGAAAAATTGACAAACGACATAGTTTGGAAATACCTTCCGGATTGGATATTGTTATTGGCGGGCTGCATAGCGCTTTTGGTACTGTGTTTCTTATTATTGGGCGGAATCTGGCGCATTTAAAAATAATCTTGCAAAGTCAAAATCAGTCTGCTATAATGAATAAACTTTGAAAATCGAAGGAGACTTGATAGAATGCTCAAATTGGAAAAAAGACACGTGAAAATTATCAGCATTGCGATTGCGCTTGTATTCATAGGCAGTGTGGTGGCGATAGCTTTGACGCAAACCGGCAGCGGAGTTGCCGCGGCGGCAAGTTCCGCAAACGTCGGAGTCGTCAATTATCGGCAAATCGTTTCGCAACACCCCGATATTCAAAAAGTCAATACTCAGCTGGAAGCCGCTTACAAGGATATCGCCAAAGACTTTGAAGAAAAAGCTGCCGGTATGAGCGACGAAGAAAAAAATGACTATTTCCAACAATGCCAACAGCGTTTCGTCCAAAAACAAGCTGAACTCATGGAGCCCATTACCAAATCTGTTGACGCGGCAATCAAAAAAGTTGCGGATTCCAAAGGTTTAAGCATTGTTATCGACAATTCGGTTGTGATTTACGGCGGCACGGATATTACTCAAAATGTTATCTCACAGCTCAAAAAGAGTTAAAGTCGATTTGGCAAAAATATTTTCCGAGGAAAGGCGCTGAAGTCTTTCCTTTTTTTATGCAAAAGGATTGGTAGGATTGGCGCATTACAGGCTGACAGCGGCGGCGTTAATGACGCTGATAATAGGCGGCGGATTGTATTTTTATGAGCCTCCACCAAAAATTAAAGTCGAGCGCCCCAAGCAAGTTGAAGACGAAAATCCTATTCGCGGTTTCGGAATAATCGACCTTGAACAAATTCAGAAAAATAACCCCGCAGGCGACGAATTGAAAAATTTGCAAGCTAAAGAAATTCGCCTTCGCCTGGAACTTGAGGAAGTTATGCGCCCCGTCATTCCGCCGAAATTGCCGGAAATTGATATCACGCCTTTTGAAGAATCCGCCCGCGAAAAAAATATGCAAAATTTAATCAGCCAACTTGCCGAAATTCGCGCCAAAAAGCAACGCGCCGCCGACGAATACAAGAAAAAAACTGAGCCGGATTATATCAAGCGGCGAGATGGCATACGCGACGATTATTTGAATGAATCTTTCAACGTCACGATGAAACTCCGCAACGCCGATATTCTGCGCTTGACGCCGGAACAAATTCAAGAATTGGAAAAACAGCTCGACGACCTTGTTATTCGGCGAAACAACGCGCAAAAGGTTTTGCTTGACGAATGGACGGCGGAAATCAATAATTACGTTGATTCACAATTTGCAGACGAAGAGGCGCGAATCAAACGCGAGGCAGAGGAAAGTTACAACCGGTACAACAACGAGGCTCTGGCGAAAATTCGGGAATTGCAAGAGCGAAACCGTGAAATTATGGAGGCGGCGACGAATGAAATTGCTTTTCGGCAAAGGCGGCGCAAAGAAATTCTTGACGAATTAACCGAAACTTCCAACGCGCGCGCGGCTCTTGAAAACGAAATTTTAAATTCGATTGTCGACGAGGCGGGGAAATTGGGCGCGCTGTATCGCCTGGAAATGGTTTTTATCAAGCGTGAAAGTTCCTACGCCGAAGAAAAATTTTTTAATAATGCTATGAATTTTAAATTGGAGCAAAATAAATCGTACGGTGCGAAAATTATTGCCGGCAGAGACGCCAAAGATTTAACCAAAGATTTACTGCGGGCGTTGCGGCGCTGAAATTGGGCGCGCTGTATCGCCTGGAAATGGTTTTTATCAAGCGTGAAAGTTCCTACGCCGAAGAAAAATTTTTTTACAACGCCGATATGAATTTTAAATTGGAGCAAAATAAATCGTACGGTGCGAAAATTATTGCCGGCAAAGACGCCAAAGATTTAACCAAAGATTTACTGCGGGCGTTGCGGCGGTGAAAATTTCTTTACAATTTCGGCGCGTGCTGTTAGAATAAGCGAATAAAAATTCAAAGGGTGAAGTTATTAATGAAATGCAAATTAGCCGCGTTGATAGTGGCAACTTTTTTAATGACCGGCTGCGGCAGTGAGGCGAATATCGGCGTTATAGACGTCGAAAAAGTTATGAGCGACGCGCCGCAGATTAAAGCCATTATGGACGAGGGCGCTCAGAAAATGACGGAGATTCAAAATGAGACCGCCACCGAACTTGAAAATCATCCCGATTGGACCGAAGAAGAAATTGCAAAGGCTCAAATCGAACTTCAGCGAAAAATTATGGGTATAGATCAAGCTTATGCCACGCAATTTAAATACAAACTCGACGAAGTGCTTGCCGGTATCGCGCAGGAAAAAAATCTTGACGTGGTTATCGACAGCACCACCGAACAGCCACTTATCTTGAAAGGCGGTATCGATGTTACCGATGAAGTCATTCAGAAATTGCAATGAGCGGCGTTAATAGAACTCTGCGCGAAATTGCGGAGATAATTGGCGGCGAATTGATTGGTGACGGCGAAATAAAAATAACCGGCTTAGACAGCATTGACACTGCCCAAACCGGCGATATAACTTTTGCGGACGAAAATCACGTTGCGCAGGCGAAAAATTGTAACGCGTCGGCGGTTATCATTCCCGCGAATTTTGACGGCGATATTCCCGCGAACAGCATTAAATCCGCCGAGCCGAAAATTGCCTTCGCAAAGTTGATGGAAATTTTTATGCCGAAAGTCGAACTTCCCGAAGGTATCAGCAACAAAGCTTTTATCGGTGCTGGCTCGAAAATCGGTTTTAACGTCAAGATTATGGCGTTCGCTTACATTGACAGAAATGTGCAGATTGGCGACGGCGCGGTGATTTATCCGCACACGTACATTGGGCAGCACGCGAAAATCGGCGCTGATACAGTTGTTTATTCCAACGTGACGATTCGCGAATACTGCGAAATTGGCGCGCGGTGCGTGATTCACAGTTCGGCAGTTATCGGCGCTGACGGATTTGGTTTCACGACAACCGGCGGCGTCCACACGAAAGTTCCGCAAATCGGCAATGTGGTTGTGGAAGATGACGTTGAAATTGGCGCGTGCGTTGGGATTGACCGCGCGGCAATGGGCTCGACTGTCATTGGGCACGGCACGAAAATTGATAATCTCGTTCACATTGGGCACAACTGCAAAATCGGCGCGAATTGTTTAATCGTGGCGCAAACGGGAATTTCCGGCTCAACGATCGTTGGCGATAACGTAACTTTCGGCGGGCAAACCGGAACTGTCGGACATATAAAAATCGGCGGCAATTCGGTTTACGCGGGGCGCTCTGGTATAACCAAAAATATGCCCGAAGGATTTTTCGGCTCGGGTTTTCCGGTGCAACCTCACGGCGATTGGCTGAGAATGCAGGCGTCTATGCAAAAAATTCCCGAACTCATTAAAAGAATCCGCCAGCTTGAAAAACAAATTGACGGCAAATAAAATTTTAAGGCTGTGGCTGAAAAGTCACGGTCTATTTTTTTGCAAAGCGGCGCTGTACACTTCGAGATATTTATCAGCAACGCAATCGATAGAAAATTTTTGAGCGGCACTTTTAACGCGCGCGGCGAGCTTTTTATATTCGCCCGCGTCATTCGCCAATTTTTTCAAAATCCGGCTGAGCTTTTCGATTGGAACTTTGCCGTCAACCAAATCAAAAACCACGCCCGCGAAATTTCCCTGCGCGTCCTTCATCATATTCGTAACTTCGCCCAAATTCGAACTGACAACCGGCTTGCCGCTAAAAAAGCTGTCGATAATCATAAGCGGAAAACTTTCGCCGGCAAATTCCGAAGGCAACAGCCCGATATCCGCCGTCGCAAGATAATCGCGAACGTTGCTTTTAAAGCCAGTCAAATGCACGAACTTTGAAACTTTGCCGTTCAATCTGTCGTACATTTCGCCCGCGCCGACAAGCACCAAATCAATCCTGCGCGAAGATTTTTTATTGGCAAGTTCAACGGCGTCAATAGCGGCTTGCCAGCCTTTTTCCGGAATGGCGCGGCTTACCACGCAGCAAACAAAAGATTTCGCCGGAATATCTAAACTTTTGCGCGAAATTGGCTTAATCGGAAAAGTCTCAAGCCCGTTGCCGATTTTGTAAAAATTTTCGTCCGGCTGCCAATTAAAATCAATGAACGGTTGCAAATTTTTATCGGCGATATAAACAAAGGCGCTGACAGATTTTCTTGTGCGCGTCAAAAGATTATTCAAATGCGGCTGAACGGTCGCCTCGTACATTCCGTGGAGTGTAACAATGTGACGGATATTCGGCGAATTTATGTGCGTCAAAGCCTCGTCGACAGAGCCGTGGTGGCTGTGAACAATATCGATTTTCATTTGAGCGATAACTTCAGCAATCGGCGGAATTTTTTTCAAGCGCAAAAATGGAATATCGCGCAGAACTTTTTTGCGAATTTCGGGCAAATCGTCGGACATTTGAAAATCCAAAACAGCCACGGGATAACCTTTGCGGTGCATTTCGTTGGCAAGGATAATCGGGAAAGTTTCGCCACCGCCAATGCACATTGAAAAAACGCACATTAAAATATTCGGCTTGCGTTCGACGCGCTGAATTTTTTCAAGGCTGAAATATTCGGCAAGGTCGGAAATATCTTTGCCGCCGAAATAACTTAGGTAATGTTCCTCAAGTTGGCGCAAATGGCGCGCATGACTTTCGGCAGGGACGCTGTAATTCTGCGCGACAAATTCGGCAATGCGCTGATGTTCTTCGTAATAACGGTATTCTTTCTGGATTTTGAGAGATGTACTTTGTTGATGGACGCGATAAAAATTCGTGGCGGCGGGGTTGTAATGGACGCAGCCGCATTTCATAATTTCAAGGTAAAAAAGCCAATCGCCGCAAAGTTTCATATCCTGCCAAATTTCGATAATCTCTGCGCGAATCTGTGAAGGCTTGCGGAAAATAACGCCGCTGACATTCGGAATAAGATTTTTAATCGACATACCCTTAGCAACGAAATTGGCGGCGGTCACGGTGAATTTCGCGCGCCAATCGAAGTCCGGAATATCCGCCAAATAATTTTCCGTGTCGTAAGTTTTCACGCCGTCTTGAATAAAATCCGTGCGCACAAACGCGATTTGCACAGACTCATCGATAAACGCACCAACGAGCGACTCAAGAAAATTTTCCGCGCTGTAGTCGTCGGATTCGGCAATCCAAATCAAATCGCCGCGCGCCGCGTCAATGCCTTTTTGCCACTGCTTGAAAACGTTGCCGGAATTTTTTTTGTTTGGGAAAAGCCGCGTATTATTTTTGTGCAGATTATAAAATTCGCGCAGGACGTCAAGGCTGTTATCGGTGGAAGCGTCGTCCAGCAAAATCACTTCGAAATTTTTGTAAGTTTGACTGTAAACGGTTTCCAACCTTTGGCGCAAATATTCAGCGTGATTGAAATTCGGTACAACGACGCTGACGAGCGGCTGAAATTTATCATTCGCCTGTTCCGCGTATTGCCAAAGAGCCGCGCGCGCCGGTGCTTGAATTTTTTCAGTTTGTCCGGATTGTTCGGGCTGAGCGGGCGGCGGCAATTCTTCCGGCTCCGGCGTCATTATCAATTTTAGCAAAGCAGATTTCGCCATCAATTTCACCGGCAAGAATATTTTTTCGTGAAATTTGGGCAATTTCCGCGCACAAAAACCATCGACCCGCCGAACTAAATTTCTGACGTTTTCGCTGGTCAAGGTATTGTAAATCGTCATTTTAAAATCCATCAAGTCCACCTCGAAAATCATTATACTACATTTGCCGCTTTGAGTAAAATTACTTGCTTAGATTAAAATTTTCGTTTAAAATATTACCAAGTATTTTTTAGGAGGGAGCAACTTGAACATTCACGAATATCAAAGTAAAGCAATTCTCCGGCGCTATGGCGTGCCCGTGCCCAATGGTAAACCGGCGTTCAGCGTTGAAGAGGCGGTTGCCGTCGCGCAGGAGCTGAATAAGCCTGTGGTCGTTGTCAAGGCGCAAATTCACGCGGGCGGGCGCGGTAAAGCCGGCGGCGTCAAGTTGGCGAAAAATCTTGACGAAGTTAAAAATTACGCGACTGAATTGCTCGGAAAAATTTTAGTCACGCATCAAACCGGTCCGGACGGCAAAAAAGTTAATCGCCTGCTCATTGAGGAAGGCTCGAACATTCGCAAAGAATATTACCTTAGCTTCGTCATTGACAGGACAACGGCGCGCGTGGTTATGATGGGCAGCGAAGAAGGCGGCGTTGAAATTGAGAAAGTTGCCGCTGAAATGCCCGAAAAAATTTTCCGCGAATATATTGACCCCGCGGTTGGTTTAATGCCCTTCCAGGCGTCGAGGATGGCTTACAGGATGAATTTTCCGGCGGCTGTCATTCGCAAGGCGTCTGCTTTTATGTTGAAGTTGTACAATGTTTTTGTCGGTGAAGATTGTTCGCTGACTGAAATTAATCCGCTGGTTGTTACGGCGGAAGATGAAGTTATCGCGCTTGACGCTAAGCTGAATTTCGACGACAGCGCGCTTTACCGCCACGCCGATATTGAGGCTCTGCGCGACGAATCGGAGGAAGATCCTAAGGAACGCACGGCGGCGCTGGAAGGCTTGAGCTACGTTAATTTGGGCGGCAATGTTGCCTGTATGGTTAACGGCGCGGGTTTGGCTATGGCGACTGTAGATATTTTGAAACATTACGGCGGCGAACCTGCGAATTTCCTTGACGTGGGCGGCGATTCCACGCCCGAAAAAATTGCTACTGCTTTCAAGATTATGTTGGACGGCGGACAGGCTAAAGGTATTTTCGTAAATATTTTCGGCGGGATAAATCGCTGTGACGCGGTTGCTGCGGGTATTGTCGAGGCGGCTAAGATTATTTCTGAAGATGGTAAATCAATTCCCGTGCCGGTGGTTGTGCGTTTGGAAGGCACGAACGTTGAACTCGGGAGGCAGATTTTGAAGGATTCGCCGATTAAAAACGTAATTATGGCTGAAACTATGGAAGGCGGCGCGAAAGAAATTGTGCGGCTCGTCAATGAAGCTACGGCGTGAGGTGACAAAATTATGGGTATTCTTGTTAATAAAGATACGAAAGTCCTTGTGCAGGGGATAACCGGCAAGCAGGCGACTTTTCACACAAAACAAATGATAGCTTACGGCACAAAAATTGTGGGCGGCGTGACGCCTGGCAAAGCCGGACAAACCGTTGAAGGCGTACCTGTTTTCAATACCGTGGTTGACGCTGTTAATGCGACGGGCGCGACTGCTTCAGTTATTTATGTGCCTGCGCGATTCGCGGCGGATTCGATTATGGAAGGCGTTGACGCGGGCTTAGATTTGGTTGTCTGCATTACCGAGCATATTCCGGTTCAAGATATGGTTAAAGTTCGCCGCTATATGGAAGGCAAAAAGACGCGGCTGATTGGTCCGAATTGCCCTGGCATTATGACGACGGGCGAATGCAAACTCGGTATTATTCCTGGCAATGTGCAGAAACGCGGGCGTGTCGGTTTAGTTTCGCGCAGTGGAACTTTGACTTACGAGGCAGCTTTTCAACTGATGAACGCGGGTATCGGAATTACAACTTCGCTGGGTATCGGCGGAGATCCTGTTAAAGGCACAGATTTTATTGACGCGCTCGAACTTTTCAAAAATGACGACGAAACGCTTGCGGTTTTAATGATTGGTGAAATTGGCGGTACAGCCGAAGAAGACGCCGCTAAATGGATTGCCGCGAATATGCCGAATAAACCTGTTACGGCGTTCATTGCGGGGCGTCAAGCGCCTCCTGGTAAGCGTATGGGGCACGCGGGCGCAATTATTTCCGGCGGCAAAGGTACTGCTGCTGACAAAATCAAGGCGCTCAATGCGGTTGGTATCCAAGTGGCTGACACCGTTGCTCATATCGGCGAAACTGTTGTTGAAACGCTCAAACGCGCCGGTATCTACGACGCTTGCCATACTTGTTAATGTTTATGACGGCATTTCTTTTTGCGAAAAAGAAACGCCTGGCAAAGAAAAACGTGGCGCGGATTGTCACATCACGTGATACTAAAGAGCATGCCTTGCTTACGCAAGCCACGCAAACGCGCCACAGGGGCGCTCATCCTTGAGCGCCTCTTATTTTCGGTTGTTGGTTATTTTTTTACGGTAATTATGGCGCGGGGGTTTCTTATGGACAATATTAAAAAATTTGTAAACGAATGGAAAAATCGCGGCTACGAGAGGGGCGAAACGGATAAATTTTGGCTGGCTCTCCTGCGCGATGTTTTGAACGTCGATAATCCGGAAACTTACATTAATTTTGAAGTGCCGGTTAAACTCGAACATAAAAGTTACATCGACGCCTTCATCATTGACACCAAAATTATCATTGAGCAAAAATCTTTGAACAAAAATCTCGAAGCCGCCGCGAAACAGTCTGACGGTACAATTTTAACGCCCTACGAACAGGCTCAGCGTTACGGTAATGCTCTGCCGGTGTCTATGCACCCGCGCTGGATTATCACCTGCAATTTCCGCGAATTTCTGATTTACGACATGGAAAAATTGACGCCGCCCATTAAAATTCTCCTTGACGAATTGCCACAAAAATTTTCCATGCTCGAATTTATCATCGATAAAAATCAGCACGATATCCGCCTCGAAGAAGAATTGTCCGTCGCCGTCGCTAAAAGAGTTGACACGCTTTATGAGACGCTCAAAAAAAATTACAGAAACGCCGATAATCCGGAATCTTTGAAGAGCCTCAACAAACTTTGCGTGCTGATTGTTTTTCTTATGTACGCTGAATCCGTCGGCATTTTCGGCAAAACGAAACTCTTCACAAAATTTCTCGAAACGGAAGGCGATTTGCGCCGCGGACTGCGCGACCTTTTCAAAAATCTCAACACGCCCCAAAATCTGCGCGACCCTTACGAAGATAAACTTAATCTGTTCCCGTACGTCAACGGCGGCTTATTCGACGAAGAAAATCTTGAAATTCCTAAAATCACGCCAGCCACCCGCGATATTCTTTTGCGAGAAGTGATACCTTTTCACTGGAAGGATATTTCGCCCACGATTTTTGGCGCGGTTTTTGAATCTACCATTAAAAGCGAAACTGTTCGCCGCGGCGGCGGTATGCATTACACTTCCACCCGCAATATCCACAAGATTCTCAATCCGCTGTTTCTCGACGACCTCCGCGCAGAATTTAACAAAATCAAAACTGACAAAAAGGCGCTCGTCAAATTCCAGGACAAACTCGCCAGCATTACCGTTTTTGACCCCGCCTGCGGCAGCGGCAACTTTTTAACCGAATCTTATATTCAACTGCGCAAATTGGAAAATGAAGTGCTGAAAATCATTTACGGCGACGGGCAAATTATTCTTGGCGATATTCTTAATCCGGTTAAAGTTTCTATTCGCCAATTTTACGGCATCGAGATTGACGATTTCGCCGTGAAAGTCGCGCAGGTCGCGCTTTGGATTAGCGAAATTAAAATGCTCCAGGAAACTGCCGAGATTATTCACAAAAAGCTTGAAGTTTTTCCGCTCAAATCTTACGCCAATATTCACAGAACCAACGCGCTCACCACCGATTGGCAAAATGTTATCGCCGCGCAAAATCTCAATTACATTATCAGCAATCCGCCGTTTCTGGGCACGAAGGAGCAAACCGCCGCGCAGAAAAACGAAATTATCGCGCTGTGCAAAGATTTTAAGGCGCTCGATTATGTCACCGGCTGGTACAAGAAAGCCGACGACTTTATTCACGATACCAAAATTCGCGCCGCATTTGTCAGCACCAATTCCATTTGCCAGGGCGAGCAGGTCGCGCCGCTTTGGACGAATCTTGGCGTTCACATTGATTTTGCCTATCAGCCTTTCAAATGGTATTCCGAAGCCGCCGGTTCTGCTCAAGTTCACGTGGTCGTTATCGGTTTCAGCCGCGCCCCCAATCCTGCGCCCAAAAAAATTTTCACTGTCGAATATGAGCGCGACGACGAAAATAAACTTATTCGCTATGACGAGGGCGAAAACAAGGGCTATCCCAAAGAAATTATTTCCTGCGTCACGGCTCAAAATATCAACGGCTACCTTATGGACGCGCCGAATATTTATGTTGTCAAGCGCAAATTGCCGCTGTGCGATTCGCCGGAAATGACACGCGGCAGTGGTCCGACTGACGACGGAAATTTAATTATCGAAGCCGCTGATTATGACGAATTTATTAAAGCCGAGCCGCTCGCGCAGAAATATATTAAGCGTTATATGGGCGCTGAAGAATTTCTTAAAAACAAAATGCGGTATTGCTTATGGCTGGTCGATTGTCCGCCGAATGAACTTCTAAAGATGAAACTGGTTATGAAGCGCGTGCAAGCCGTCAAAGCTTTTCGTTTAAAAAGTAAAGCCGTCGCCACTCGTAAAATTGCTGATACTCCGGCGCTTTTTCAAACAATTAGACAACCAACCACAGATTATATTGTTATTCCGCGTGTTAGTTCTGAAAAACGAAATTATATTCCAATGGGTTTTATGACGCCAGATATTATTGTTAGTGACGCTGTTCAGTTTCTCCCGAATGCTACAATTTATCATTTTGGCATGTTGACAAGTTCGGTACATATGGCGTGGATGCGTGCGGTGTGCGGGCGGCTTGAAAATCGGTATCGCTATTCCAATACGATTGTGTATAATAATTTTCCGTGGTGCAGTCCCAGCGGCAAACAAAAAGCCGCAATCGAAGCTGCGGCGCAAAATATCTTAGACGTGCGAGCGAAATATCCCGAGGCAACCTTGGCGGATTTGTACAACGAATTGACGATGCCAAAAGATTTACGGGCGGCGCACAAAGCCAATGACGCGGCGGTTATGCGAGCGTACGGTTTCAGCGCAAAAATGACCGAGCCCGAAATCGTCGGCGAACTTTTCAAAATGTATGTGGAGTTAACTAAGTGATTGTTATCTACTTTCTTTTCATTGCCAAAGAAAGTAGCAAAGAAAGCTAGCCCGCGCTATGAAATTCGCTTCCAGCTCATACTAAAGAGCATGCCTTGCTGCGCAAGCCACGCAGGGGCGCGGGCAGGAGTTCGGGGCGCGCGTCCGTGCGCGCCTCTTTTTTTGGTGGGGCGGCTTTTTTTATTTGAAATTGACGCGCCAAAATTTTTCTGCTAAACTATTTGCCGTTAATTGATTGGAGGTAATTTACATGGCGAAAGACAAAATTCAAAAAGTAGTGCTGGCGTATTCCGGCGGACTGGATACTTCGGTAATAATTCCGTGGCTGAAGGAAAATTACGGCTGCGAAGTTATCGCGGTTTGCGCGGACGTTGGGCAGGGCGACGAGCTTAACGTTGTTCACGACAAAGCTTTGAAGTCCGGCGCGTCCAAAGTTTTCATCGAAGATTTAACCAAAGATTTTATCGAGAATTATATTTTCCCGACGCTCAAAGCCGGCGCTGTTTACGAAGAAAAATATTTGCTGGGAACGAGTTTTGCGCGTCCGATTATCGCGAAAAAATTGGTAGAAATTGCGAAGGCTGAAGGCGCGGAGGCCATTGCTCACGGGGCGACCGGCAAGGGCAATGATCAAGTTCGTTTCGAATTGACGGTTAAAGCGCTTGCCCCCGAATTGAAAATAATTGCGCCGTGGCGTGAATGGGAACTGGACAGCCGCGAATCCGAAATTGAATACGCTAAGGCTCACGATATCCCCATTGCCACCGAAAATAAAAAATACAGCATGGACAGAAATATTTGGCATTTGTCGCACGAAGGCTCGGATTTGGAAGACCCGTGGAACGCGCCGAATAATTCAATGTTTTTAATTTCCAAAGCGCCGGAAGACGCGCCCGATAAGCCCGAAGAAATTTCCATTGATTTTGAGGCGGGCGTGCCGGTTGCGATTAATGGCGTCAAAAAAGATTCTGTCACGCTCGTAACTGAGCTGAATGAAATTGGCGCGCGCAATGGTATCGGTATTGTTGATATTTGCGAAAATCGCCTTGTCGGTATGAAGAGCCGCGGCGTTTATGAAAATCCTGCCGGTTCGATTTTGTATTACGCTCACCGCGAATTGGAATATCTTTGCCTTGACCGCGCAACTTTCCATTTCAAGCAGCACGTTGGTATCAAGTACGGCGAATTGGTTTATGACGGTATGTGGTTTGCGCCCCTGCGCGAGGCGTTGGCGGCGTTTGTCGACGAAACGCAGAAGACGGTTACCGGCACTGTCAAATTGAAACTGTACAAGGGCAATATCATTTCCGCGGGCTCTAAATCGCCTAATTCGCTTTACAGTCAAGAATTTGTGACGTTCGAACACGACGACGTTTATAATCAGGCGGACGCCACGGGCTTTATCAATTTGTTTGGTTTGCCGCTGAAAGTTCGCGCGCTGGTGAACAAGAAATGAGCGAAAAACTTTGGGGCGGGCGCTTCGAAAAATCTACCGACGAAATGATTAACGATTTTCAAGCGTCGATAAATTTTGACAAGCGGCTTTACCGCGAAGATATTGCCGGCTCTATTGCCCATGCGAAAATGCTTGCCAAATGCGGAATTATTTCTGCCGACGATTTGCAAAAAATTACTGCCGGTTTGAAAAAAATTCTCGCGCAGATTGAGGCGGGTGAATTTAAATTCAGCGCGGAACTTGAAGATATTCATATGAACATCGAAAAGGCGCTTACTGACGATATCGGCGACGCGGGCGGGCGTTTGCACACTGCGCGAAGTCGTAACGATCAAGTAGCGCTGGATATGCATATGTACGTTCGGCGGCAGGTTGAGGAAATTCAGCGGCTGATAATCGAAATGCAAAAGGCGCTGATTGACGCGGCGGAAAAAAATTTGAGCGTGATAATGCCTGGCTACACGCATTTGCAGCGCGCACAGCCGATTTTGTTTTCGCATCATTTGCTGGCGTATTTTGAAATGTTGCAACGCGACAGTGACAGATTTTGCGGCGTTTACGACCGCGCGGATATAATGCCTTTGGGAGCGGGCGCGCTTGCCGGTACGACTTTGCCGATTGATAGAAAATTCGTTGCCAATGAGCTTGACTTCGACGCGATTTATTTGAACAGCCTGGACGCGGTTTCTGACAGAGATTATATTCTGGAATTTTTATCGGCGGCGTCGATTTTGATGGTTCACCTTTCGCGTTTCAGCGAAGAAATTATTTTGTGGTGCAGCCGCGAATTTAATTTTGTCGAATTGGACGACGCGCATTGTACCGGTTCTTCGATGATGCCGCAGAAAAAAAATCCCGACGTGCCGGAGCTGATTCGTGGCAAGACGGGGCGCGTTATCGGTCATTTGACGGCGATGCTTATGACGGTTAAGGCTCTGCCGCTGGCTTACAATAAGGATTTGCAGGAAGACAAGGAAGGCTTATTTGACGCCATTGACACGGTGAAATTTTCTCTGGCGGTTTTCGCGCAGATTGTTGCCGGTATGAAGATTAAGGCTGAAAATATGCGGCGCGCTGTCGAGGAAGATTTTTCCAACGCGACGGATTTAGCCGATTATCTTGTCAAAAAAGGCGTTCCATTCCGGCAGGCGCACGAAATTTCCGGCAAACTTGTACACCATTGCATTGAGCGCGGAATTTATTTGAAAGATTTGACGCTCGACGAATTTAAAAATTTCAGCGATAAATTTGACGCTGATATTCACGCGGCGATTAAGCCGGAGACTTGCGTCAACAATCGCAATTCATTTGGCGGCACTTCGACCGAACAGGTTAAAATGCAAATTGTCGAGGCGCGCGCCTGGCTTAAAGAAGTCGAATAAATTTTGATTTTTGCGCGGTAATTCAAACCGCGTATTTTTTTAGGAGGAATTTACCATGTTCAAAAAAATTATTCCCCTGGCACTGGCGGCGGCGTTCGCAGTACCGGCATTCGCGCCGGTCGACAATCCAATTATTTCAAAGCCGATTGTGGCAGAGGCAAAGGCTAAATTCGACGTTCCCAAAGGCAAAGTTAAAAAGCTGGAACTCGGCACGGTCACGGTTTACAAATTCGGGAAAATCAAACTTCACGCTTACAATACGAACGACGCTTTGAGCGACGAATTTTACGCGCTCGAATCCAAAGATGGGCTTGTTTTAATCGAATCCGGCGCCATGCGGGCAAATGTTGCTGAATTTAACAAATATCTTAAAAAATTGGATAAGCCGCTGGTCGCGCAGTTACTTTCCTACCACCCGAACGGCTACAGTATGTTCGACGGCGACGCTAAAATTTATGCAACAGCCGGCGCGTTGGCAAGTTGGCAAGAGGGCGGCGGAGTTTATGCTTTGACGCAGAATTTTATTCAGGGTTTCGGCGCTGATAAAGTTGCCGGCGATTTGCCCGAAAACGCGTCCGTTATTCGCGTTGGACAGACAATCAAGCTTGCCGGTATGGAATTTAAAATTTTGCCCACGCCCGACGCCGAAGGAAATTACGCAATTGAAATTCCCGCGATTAATTCGGTTTACCGTCATATGATGGGCTCGAACGTCCATAATATTTTGCCGAGCCTTGACTACATTACCGCGGAAATTGCCGATTTGAAAAATTATCAAGACAAAGGTTACACGCTCATTTTGACGAGCCATTATCCGCCCGAAGGTCAAGCCGCCGTCGCGCAGAAAATTGAGTATCTTCAAACCATCAAGAAATTAGCGGAGACTTGCAGAAACAAATCTGAATTTATCTCCGCCGTGAAAAATGCTTTTCCGGATTATCAAGGCGCGAATTATTTGGAAATGACCGCCGGCTTTTTATTTTAATGGAGTGTTTTTATGGGCAAGAAAATTTTTTCGGCAATTTTAGCCGCAGTTTTCGTATTCGGGAGCGTCCTTGTTTCTCAAGTCCAGGCAAATTCTTCGTACGATCAAAAAATTTCTGAGGCGTGGAAACTTTTTTACAGCCAAAATTTTAACGGCGCAGTCGAAATTTTTACTCAAGCGATGGAATTAAATCCGAACGATTATCAAAGTTATTTCGGGCGCGGCACGTCTTACCTTGAGCTGAAAAATTTTGAGAAGGCGCTCACCGATTTAAACCGCGCCGCCGCACTGAATCCGAATGACGAAAAAATTTATAACAGCCGCGGGCGCACGTATTTTCATTTGAAAAATTTTGATTCCGCCATTGCCGATTTGAACACCGCCATTGAAATTAACCCGCGAGATTTTAATTCGTATCATTTTTTGGGCTTTATTTACAACGCGAGCCGGAATTACGACGCGGCGATAAAAAATTTCGACAAGGCGATTGAATTAAATCCGAAATTTGAATGGGCTTACAAAAACCGCGGGCTGTCCTATTTTTACTTGAAAAATTACAAACAGGCGCTGAGAAATTTCAACAAGGCTCTCAAAATTAATCCGAATAATTTTGCCGTGTACAGCGACCGCGCCAATTGTTATCGGGCGATGGCTGAAGCGGATTTTGCGAAGGCTGAACAACTCAAACCGAAAATGGCAGGATAATTTTTCGGCACTGCGAATTTAACGCCAGAGGTGATGGATTTGATTTTAGTATTGGATTTCGGCGGGCAATATAATCAGCTTATCGCGCGGCGCGTGCGCGAAAACAATGTTTATTGCGAAGTTCACACGCTGACGGACGGCGCGGCTGCAGCTGATAAAAATGTTAAAAGCGGCTTAGGCACGGCGATAAATTTTTCGGCGATTAAGGCTTTGAAACCGGAAGGAATAATTTTGACTGGCGGACCTCAAAGCGTTTACGAAAAAAATTCCAGTTTGCCGCCGGTTGAACTTTTTAATTTGGGCGTGCCGATTTTGGGCATTTGTTACGGCGCGCAGGCTATGGTTCACGTTTTGGGCGGCGCGGTTAAAAAATCTGAAGTTAGCGAATACGGCAAGACTGAAATTAAAATTCGCGGCGAGTCGAAACTTTTCAGCGGCGTTGAAAAAAATACAATCGTCTGGATGAGCCACACCGACCGCATTTTTGATTTGCCGGAAAATTTTACTGCGACGGCGGCGAGCGAAAATTGCCCCGTGGCGGCGGCTGAAAGTCCTGCGCGAAAATTATTTGCGGTTCAATTTCACCCCGAAGTTTTGCACACTGTCGAGGGCAAAAAAATTCTGTCAAACTTCGTGGACATTTGCGGCAGTCGGCGCGATTGGAAAATGGACAGCTTCGTCAATGAT
>CAJOMO010000016.1 GCA_905235685.1 uncultured Selenomonadaceae bacterium | reverse complement strand
CGGCGGTTGCGTCTTCGTCAATGGCGGCGGTAATTTCAACGACTTCTTTGCTGCGAAAACCCAACAAGCCACTTTCGCGATATTTTTTGCTGTGAAGAATCACGGCGTTTGGTCCGAGCTCAGCCTTCATTGCCGCGAGCGCGTCTTTCATTGAGCCGGCTTTATAAACTTTTATTTGCAATTAAAATTCACCTCACAATCTTACAACGCCCAAAATTTGAATTTCTACCGACGGGCTGATTTCCGCGTGCGAAACGATTGTAAGCCCGGGCGCGGAACGTGAAACTAATTTTCTGAAGTACAGACGAACGGCGGGGCTCGTCAAAACGATTGGTGGATAGCCCATATTCGTCATTTTTTCCAATTCGGCATTGAGCGAAGAAATCATACGGCGCATAGTGTCGGGGTCGAGATTTACGTAAGAGCCGTGATCGGTACGTTGGACAGCGCCCGCAATTCTATTTTCAAGCCCGGGGTCAAGCGTAATGCAAGCCAGCGTGTTATCCTGCACGACCATTTGAGTAATTTGCCGCGCCATAGCGTGCCGCACGTATTCAGTCAAAATTTCGGGGTCTTTCGTGACGCGCGCATAATCGGACAAAACTTCCATAATCGTTGCCATATCGCGGATTGAAATTCTTTCGTCGAGCAGATAAGCCAAAACTTTTTGAACTTCGCCGACGCCCAAAAGTTCGGGAATAACTTCATTGACAAGCGATTGGTGAGTCTTAGCAAGGTTGTCAATAAGATTTTGAGTTTCTTGACGTCCGAGAATTTCAGAGGCGTGCTGTTTGATAACTTCGGTTAAGTGCGTAGCCAAAACTGAAACCGCGTCAACAACCGTGTAGCCGTTCAATTCCGCCTGCTCGCGCTCACTTTCGGGAATCCACAGCGCCGGAAGTCCAAACGCCGGTTCGGTCGTTTCAATACCAGGAACTTCCTCAAAAACCGTGCCGGAGTTCATTGCCAAAAAATGATCAAGCATTAGTTCGCCGCGCGCAATTTCCATGCCCTTCAGCTTGATAATATACGAATTCGGCTTAATCTGAATGTTATCGCGAATACGAATCGTCGGCACAACTAAGCCGAGTTCAAGCGCGCATTGTCGACGAATCATAACAATTCTGTCAAGCAAATCGCCGCCCTGCCCCGTATCAACCAGCGGAATCAGCGAATAACCAATTTCAAGTTCCATAGGGTCGACTTGCAGCAGCGAAACAATATTTTCGGGGCGCGTCGCCTCCGCCTTAGCCTGCGTTTCTTTTTCGTCAACTTGCTCTTCCTGAACAACCGCCGATTTTCTATGCAGACTGTAGCCGATAAATCCGCAAATTACCGCTAAACTGAAAAAAGGCACGCCAGGCAAACCAGGAACTAACGCAAGCATTGTCAAGACGCCGCAGTTTATGAAGAAAATTCGCTCGTTGTTGAAAAGCTGTTTGACAATATCTGAACCCAAATTGCCTTCGGACGCCGCGCGCGTAACAATGATACCGGTTGCAGTCGAAATTAACAGCGCCGGAATTTGACTTACAAGACCTTCACCAACCGTTAAAAGCGTGTAAGTTTGCAGAGCCGCCGCCGCGTCCATATCGCGCTGAACCATACCGATAACGAAACCGCCGCCGATATTTATCAACATAATTATAATCGCGGCAATTGCGTCGCCCTTGACGAATTTTGACGCACCGTCCATAGCGCCGAAAAAGTCAGCCTCGCGTTGAATTTTTTCACGGCGAACTTTAGCCTCGGCGTCCGTTATCGCGCCCTGATTTAAATCCGCGTCAATTGCCATTTGCTTACCGGGCATAGCGTCAAGCGTGAATCGCGCAGAAACTTCAGCAACGCGTTCAGAGCCCTTCGTTATGACGATAAAATTTATGATAACCAGAATTATAAACATAATGAAACCGACAACCGGATTGCCGCCGACGACGAAATTACCAAAAGCCGTGATAACTTCGCCCGCGTAGCCGTTAATCAGAATCAGCCGCGTTGAAGAAATATTCAGCGCCAATCGAAATAGCGTCGTCACAAGTAGCAGCGACGGGAAAACGGACAGGTCAAGCGCCTCTTCGTTGTAAATTGCGCTCATTATGACGACCAACGCGATTGTGATATTCAAGCAAATCAGCACGTCGAGGAGCGCGGTTGGCAACGGAATTATCATCATTATGACAATCATTACCAACGTCACAGCGATTATAACGTCGCTGTATTTTTGTATGAAACCGCCCAGCGTCATTGAGCCGCCTTGTAAACTTTCATCGGGTGCAGCCATTTACTTCGCTCCTTTCGATTTACGCCGCCTTGTTTGACGGAATTTTTTTCTTTTTAAGTTTGTAAACGTAGGCTAAAATTTCAGCCACGGCTTGATATAATTCTTGCGGCACGAAATCGCCAATTTCCACGGTTTGATACAGCGCGCGTGCCAGCGGTTTATTTTCAACAATCGTGATATTATTTTCGCGGGCAATGTCTTTAATCCTCTGTGCGACTAAATCTTGCCCCTTAGCGACGATTTTTGGCGCGGGCATTCCGGATTCGTAAAGCAGAGCCACCGCAAAATGCGTCGGGTTTGTGATAATGACGTCCGCCTTCGGGACTTCCTGCATCATTCGGCTAATTGCCATTTGCCGCTGTTTCTGTTTGATTTTGCCCTTGATTTGCGGGTCGCCTTCAGTTTGTTTGTATTCGTCCTTGACTTCCTGCTTAGTCATCATCAAATCCTGCGTGGTTTGCCATTGCTGATAAGCGTAGTCCGCCGCCGCCAAAACCATTATCACCGCGATAACTTGAAATGCCATTGTAAAAATTTTGTCCGCAATTTCCGCTAGGCTGTGCCCCAAATCGTAAGAGATAAAATACGGCATGAATGGTATTTCGTCCTTCAAGTACAGGTACAGGAAAAATCCGATAACCATAATTTTGAACAGCGATTTGAACATTTCGACGAGTGAGCGCTTTGAAAAAATTCTTCCGAAACCGTTTATTGGATTTAAATTGTCAAGTTTCGGCTCAAGTTTTTCCGTGGATACGACGAAGCCCACTTGAAAAAAATTTATTCCCAGCGCGATAATCATGATTCCCAGCATTACCGGCAACGCGGTTTTCGTCAGCAGAATTATCATCCCTAAAAATAATTCCATAATCGATTCGTAGGAAACGCTGACATTCGCCAGGTTAGAAAAAATGTACGCGGAATACTCAGCGATATTTCCGTAAATGTATTCCCACAAAACGCGAATCACGAAAAAACCGGCAAGCAGTACGAATGCTGCGTTGAGTTCCTGGCTTTTTGCAACCTGCCCTTTATTGCGGGCGTCGCGGCGCTTTTTATCGGTCGGCTCTTCGGTTTTATCGCCTTCCGCGAATCGCTGTATGTCAAAAAATAAATCGTAAGGGCGCGGCGATAATGTTTCCGTACATTTCATCAAATATCACGTCCAGAAAAAAATTCAACAGCGGATTTTCAATAAAATCTTTTTGCTCTGCGCGAGCGGCGTTTTTCACGGTGAAAGTAATCGGAGCGCGGCGGTGATATTTCCGTACATTTCGTTAAACATCATATCCAGAAACAAAATGTAAAACGGCATCAGCATTGATAGCATAAAAGTTCCAATCATTAAGTGCAGTGGGATACCCACGACGAAAATATTCATTTGCGGCATTGTGCGGGCTAAAATTCCCATTCCGACGTTAACCATTAAAATCGCGAAGGTTACCGGCATTGCAATTTTCATTCCGGTTAAAAAGACGCCCGCGGTTACATCGCCGATAAAATTTGCAAGCGTATCGTGCCAAACGAGCCCGTCCAAAGGTATTCGCTGAAAACTGTCGATAAGCGCCGCGATAATCATGTGGTGTCCATTCGCCACCAAAAAATAAATCACCGCCAAATTATAAAGAAAACTTCCGATAAGCGGAGACTGCTGACCGGAAGTCGGGTCCATGACGTTTGCAACGGAAAAGCCAACCTGCATATCCATAATTTTACCGGACATATTGATAGCGGCGAAGGCAACGTAGGCGATAAAGCCAATGAGCCAGCCAATAAAAAGTTCCTGCGCGATAGTTCCGGCGAAAAGCAAAATCGAATCGGGCGCAGTTACAACGGTTTCTTTGACGATAACCGGAAAAGTTACAGCCGCCATAACAATCGCAACTGCCGCGCGGATTTGCACGGGAATATTCAAACTGCCGAAAAATGGCGAAATAAAAAAAATTCCACTGGTGCGCGTCAAGACGAGCAGAAACGCCGCTATTTGCCCCTGTACTATGTCAAAAAAATCAATCTCAGTCATCAGCTAATTCTCATTGGCAAATTTACAAAAATTCCCGTGAAAAATTCAACCATGACGCTCAACATCCACGGACCGAAAATCAGAATCGCCACGAATACCGCTATGATTTTCGGTATGAATGCCAGCGTTTGCTCTTGAATCGACGTCGTTGCTTGAAAGACGCTAACCATTAAGCCGACGGTTAAGCCCAATCCGAGCATTGGCGCGCAAACTAAAAGCACAATCATAAGCGCCTCTTGTCCGAGTTGTATTACCAAATCACCAGACATTTTTAATCACCTGAAACTTACGATTAGCGAACTTATCAGCAAATGCCAGCCGTCAATCATGACGAACAGCAAAATTTTGAACGGCAGAGAAATCATAACCGGCGGCAACATCATCATACCCATTGACATAAGCGTCGTTGCCACAATCATATCGATAACGATAAACGGGACGTAAATCATAAATCCGATTTCAAAGCCGGTTTTCAATTCGCTAATCATGAAAGCCGGTATCAGCACGAAAGTTGAAACGTCCTCTTGAGTTTCGGGGCGCTCGGCGTCCGCCAAATTTACGAAAAGCGCTAAATCGGATTCGCGGGTTTGTCGGAACATAAATTCGCGTATCGGCTCGACGGTTTTTTGAAGTGCCTCTTCCTGCGAAATTTGCCCCGCCAAATATGGCTGTATTCCCTGTTCGTTTGCCTGCGACCAATAGGGCGACATTATGTAAAACGTCATGAACATTGCCAATCCCAAAATAACCTGGTTGGGCGGTACGTTTTGAGTTGCTAAGGCGTTGCGCAAAAATCCTATTACGACGACGATCCGCACAAACGACGTTGTCATAATTAAAACTGCCGGCGTGATTGATACGATCGTCAAGAGCGCTATAACTTGCAGGGTGGAAGAAACTTTTTCCGGCGAATCGGCAGTTCCGAACTCCACGTTGACGCTTGGGAGTGTCGGTTCAGCTCCGGCGACGTTTGTGAGCGCCAATAGGATTGTCAGCGTCAAGCCTAAAATTTTTAAATTTGTCATTGTACCACTTATCACTTTTTCTTGAAGATTGGCGGGATTTTTTGAATTAAATCTGAGATGGAATTAATATCTTGTGAAAAAATGTCATTAGCCGCCCGATTTTTTTCGCGCAGATTTTCAATGGCGTCGTTGTCGGTAATTTCGCTAAGGAGGGTTATGCTGCCTTCAGCCACCCCTAACAAAAATACTCTGCCGGCCATTTCAACTACGCAGACAGAGCGATTCGGTCCCAGCGGTAAATTTTCCAACACTTTGCCGCCGCCCGTCGACATACGTGCATTAAAACGCCCGCCGATAAATTTAGCCGTGAAATACGCCATGACGACCACGACTGCAAAGACGGCGACCAGACTTAACAAATATGCAAGCGTCGACCACCAGGAGACTGCGGTAGGTTTGGGCTCAACTTCCTCGTATCCGGAAAGATAGCCGCCGACCGCCTCCGCAGTCCCACAGCCCAAATTTAGCAAAAGCGCGATTATAACCGGCAGAAATATTTTCCAGTTCGGATTCATCAGCCGACAGCTTTACGAACCGCCTCAAGTACGCGGTCTGCCTGAAACGGCTTGACGATAAAGTCACGAGCGCCCGCTTGAATTGCTTCGATAACCATTGCCTGCTGACCCATTGCAGAGCACATAATGATTTTGGCGTTCGGGTCAATTTTTCTGATAGCTTTGACGGCTGAAATTCCGTCCATTTCCGGCATTGTAATATCCATAGTTGTCAAATCGGGGTGGAGTTCTTGATATTTTTCGACGGCCTTCATACCGTTTTCCGCTTCACCGACAACCTCATATCCGTTTTTGGACAAAATATCCCTAACCATCATTCTCATAAATGCTGCGTCGTCAACGACCAACACTCTTGTCGCCATAGTTCATCTCTCCTCATTTCCATTGAAAAATAGAATTTACCTTAGCATTATAACCTATACAATTAAAATCGGCAAGGGCAAATTTAAACTATCTCAATCTTGCGGCGCGCTCTTTGGGGCTGGCAATTTCGGTGATACGCACGCCAAAGTTTTCGTCGATAACAACAACTTCGCCCTTCGCCAGATAATGACCGTTAACTTGAATTTCAACCGGCTCGCCCGCCAATTTATCCAGCTCGACAATAGAATCTTTCGACAGCTCCAAAATTTCCTTGATAGATTTTTTCGTCCTGCCCAATTCGACTGTAATTTGGAGCGGAACGTCCAGAATCAAGCCGATATTATTTTCGTTAACTTGAACGGGCTCATTGGAAAGCGGCGCGAATTGCACCGGAGCAACCGGCGGCATACCTTGAACAACCTGCGGCTGTTGCGGCGGATATGCATATTGCGGCGGCGGATATTGCGGCGGGTAAGGTTGCTGCGGATATGGCTGTTGCGGCGGATATTGTTCCTGCGGCGGATAGGGTTGTTGCGGTGGTGGCGGATACGGTTGCTGTGGTTGTTGTTGAGGCGGGGGCGGCGCTTGTTGAGCGGGCGCTGCTTGTGCCGGTGGCGGAGGCGGCTCTTGATTTGGTACGGGCGCGGGCGGTTCTTCTGCTCCGCCGCCCATTAAGGCCGCGACTAATTCTTTGGCAACCGGCAACGGCAAAATCTGCATTATCTCGCTGTCGATTAAGCCTTCAACTTTCATGCGGAAAGAAATTTTTGCAACCTTCTCGGTATCCTTCGCCATTTCGGTTACAATATCTTCTTTGCCAAAATCAATGAGCGTGACAATCGGCGGCGAAATGTCGATTTTTTTGCTGAACATGGTTGACAAACTCGTTGCAACCGCGCCCATCATTTGGTTCATCGCTTCGCCAACGGCGCTCATTTGAATTTCGCCGAGCGCTGAATCCGGATTTGTGCCGTCGCCGCCCATCATCAAATCGGCGATTATCGACGCGTCCCGCGATTGAATTGCAAGGATATTCGTACCGTTGATACCAATCGTGTAAGTTACCTCGACCAAAAGATATGGCATCGGGTAACTTTCCTTGATTTTCTTCATGGTGATAATATCAACGGTCGGCGTGGTAATATCGACTTTGTGATTTAAAAGATTGGAAAGGTTAGTAGCCGCGCTGCCCATTGAGATATTGCCGATTTCGCCGATAGCGTCGCGCTCCATATCGGACAATATCTCGGAAGGATCTTCTTCTTCAGCCGGTGGCGGTGGTGGGGGCGGAGTATCGCCGCCTCCGGAATCGCCTGGTGGCGGAGGCGGGGCTTCGTCGTCATTACTTCCGCCTGCTGCCGCCAAAAGCGCGTCAATTTCAGCTTGTGATAATTCGTTATACATTATCGTTTTCTTCCTCCTCCGGATTTACGACGCGCGTTATTTGCACCGCCATCTTTTTGCCTGACGTTCCTGGTCTGCAATAAAACTTTGCATTTTTACCAACACGACACGGCAAATCGTCATTTACTTTTGTCGTTAATCTTAAAACGTCACCAAATCCCAATGTTAAAAATTCTTGAATGGTTATGTAAACTTCGCCGATTTCGACTATGAAAGTTACTTCGGTTTTTTCCAATTTCGACTGAATAATTGCAACCTGGCTCTCAGTTTCGCTCTTGGAAATTGACGAAGCAACCAAGAATGTTGTCGTCAACCTGGACATAATCGGCTCTAAAACCAGATACGGAATACAAATTGTCATAATTCCTTCGATATCGCCGATTTTAATTTGTACAGTAACGATAACGACCATTTCATTTGGAGTAACTATTTGAGTGAATTGCGGGTTAGATTCCGTTGTTTCCAAGAAAGGATTCATCGGCGTAACATTAGCCCACGCCTCTTTAAAATGAGTCATAGCGGCGTTAACAAAGCGGCGCATAACGGCGTCTTCAATTTCGGTAAGAACGCGCGTCTTCATTGTGGTGTTGCCGTCGCCGCCGAAAACTCTGTCGATATAGGCGAAGGCTATTTCCGTGCCAAATTCTATAATAATATTGCCCTTCAAAGGCGGGACGCCCAAAACGCTGATAAAGCTGGGATTTGCCACGGACTGAACAAATTCTTGATAGGTAAGCTGTTCGACGGAGGCCACGTCCACATTGACGAGCGTTCTCAAATGAGTGCTAAGATAGGTATTGAGAAGGCGCGCGAAACTTTCATGTATCATATACAGCGTTCTGATTTGATCTTTGGAAAATTTATCGGGGCGCTTGAAATCGTAAACTTTGACTTTGCGCGTGTCGGATTCTTTCTTAGCTTCCTCGGCGTCGACTTGCCCGCTCATAACGCCTTGCAACAAAGCGTCTATTTCCGCCTGACTTAATACATCCGGCAATCCTTATTCACCTCTCTTTAAGCGGGAAAATTTTTAATCAGCTCATTGCAACATAAAACTGGTGATATAAATTTCGTAGACTGAGCCGGAGCCGAGTTCGGCGTTGAGCGCGTCTTTCAGCTGTTTTTTGAGTTCGTCCTGTTTGGTTGCGTCGAAATCCTCAAGTTTTGTGGAGCGTAAAAATTGCGTGGTAATATCCATAATTTTAATTTCGGCGTCGGGCTGGAAAGTATGAGTTTCTTCGTTGATAACGGAAGTGCGGCTAGGATTCATTTCAAGAACGATACCGGCTCTAAGGAATTTTCCTGCGCGCGGTCCGCCAACATTAACGGTAATGCCGTCTTTGGGGTCGCCCAATTTAAGATAAATGCCATTGTCGTGGTGGCGACTTTCGCCGCCGTCGTCGTTAACTGCGTCCGCCATAATCCGCGTTGTAACGAAAATTGAAATTCCAACCGCGAGAGCTAAACCTAAAACAGCCAAAACTGCAATCAGAATTATCGGCGAGCGTTTTTTGGGCTCAGCGGCAGCTTCGCCTTCGGGGGCGGCGGCGGCAGCATCTTTTTCATTGTCAGCCATAAATAATTCCTCCAAACTTAATACTGTCTCAAAGCACGGCGATATTTCATAACGCGGCGCACAACTTCCTCAGCCGGTTCTTCCACAATGAACTTTTTATCGTTCATCAAGGTTATCACGGTGTCGGGCGTTTCCTCGATAGTCTGAATGACTTCCGCGTTGAGAATGAACTCACCCTTTTTCTGGGTTTGCGAATTAAACCTGGTCAACTTAATCACGGCTTAACCTCCTCACTAAGTATCATTACGTTTTCCTTCAACTTTCGCCACAAAATTTTAAAATCCTTTATCGCCGCGGCGCTTATTAATTTTTTTTCGATACAATTTTACACGGCTGAATATCTTTGTCAATAATTATCAGCTATAAAAATTTTCGGCTAAGACTTTCGCCGCGCTTTTAACCGTGTTATAATCGACAAAAATATTTTCCGATTGAGAGGAGCGATTTTAATGGCGATTAGCGAAGGCAAATTTCAAGACGTACTTTCGGAATTTGCGGCGACGCCCGAATTTATTCGCGAAGTTGCAATGAACTTTCAAAAAGATTTGCAAATTGGACTGCGCGACCCGAAAAGTTCATCAATGCGTATGCTCAAATCTTACGTTGGACTTCCCACCGGCAAAGAAACCGGCGAATACCTTGCACTGGATTTCGGCGGCACGAATGTTAGAGTTTTCCGCGTGCGTTTGGACGGCGAAGGGCGCTACGAAATTATTAAACGCGTAGGCGAGCCGCTGATTATTCCCGGACAGTATGATTATATTGGAAAAAATTCCACCGTCGAGCAAATGTTTGGATTTTTGGCGAAACTGATTGACGACGCCATTGACGGCGACCACACCACGAAATTTTATCTCGGGCATACATTTTCGTTCCCGTCCGCGCAGGAAGATTTGAATAACGCGCGCCTTATCATTTGGACGAAAGAATTTGCCACGCCTGGCGTTGAAGGCAAAGTTGTCAACGATTTACTTTTGGACGCGCTGAAAAAACGCGGCATTGAAAATGTTGTTCCGGTTGCGGTTATCAATGACACGGTTGCTGTACTTTTGTCCGCGGCTTACAAGCAGGCTGACGTTTTCACCGGCTCGATTTACGCCACGGGGCATAATACCTGCTACCTCGAATCCAGCATTCACGACCCGAAAGGTTTTGGCGTCGGCGGTATGATTTTAAATCTGGAGTGCGGCAATTTTATGAAGTTGACGCCGAATCGCTTTGACGTGGAACTTGACCAAAAATCTGAGAAACCTGGCGAACAGCGCTTTGAGAAAATGGTTTCGGGGCGTTATATGGGCGAACTTTTCAGTATGGCGGTTGCGGAACTTTTGGGCGCGGATAAAAAATTTGCCTTCTCGTCGATTGATATGTCGGCGATAGTTTCAGATAACAGCGCGAATCTTGAAAAGGCGACAGCGATTATTGCCGAGCAAACCGGAAAAACTTTGGAACTTGCCGACGTGAAAAAAATCAAGGAACTTGACGCGGCAATTATAATTCGTTCTGCGCGACTGGTTACTTCCTCGTACGTTGGAATTGTTTGGCAGCGTGCAAATGGCGGCAAAATTGTCAAGCAGTACGTGGCGGTTGACGGCTCTGTTTATGAAAAAATGCCGCTTGTTCAAGAAAATATCAACAAGGCTCTGCAGGAACTTCTCGGCGAAGATGCGGCGAAAGTTACAACGATTTTGGACGTTGGCGGTTCCGGACTCGGCGCGGCTATTGCGGCGGCTATGACCAGGGGCTAAGGATATCACTATTCCCTTTACACTTGCCCCCATTCCCTAAAAAAAAGCGACGGGCTTAAAAGCGCGGCGCTTTTTTTTTGACAAGGGGCGCGGTATGTGATAAATTCTTACGGGTTTTAATTCTGCACGGAGGAATGGATATGACGCAGTTTGACAAACGCAATATTAGCATGATGATGGATTTTTACGAAATGACGATGGCGAACGGCTACTTCGAGAGCGGCGGGGAACATTCGCGCGTTGCGTTCGACGTTTTTTATCGGCGCAATCCGGACGGCGGCGGTTTTGCCATTTTCGCCGGTCTTGAACAGGTAATTGAATACGTTGAAAATATGCATTTCACGGCGGAGGACGTTGAATATTTTCGCGCGCAAAATCTTTTCAGCGACGCATTTTTGAATTACCTTGCCAATTTCAAATTCCACGGCGATATTTACGCTTTCCCCGAAGGTACGATTATGTATCCAAATGAGCCGTTTATGACGGTAATAGCCGATTTAATTGACGCCCAGCTGATTGAGACGGCGATTTTGACGCAGGTTAATCACCAGGCTTTAATCGCAACGAAGGCGCGGCGAATTGTGCGTTCGGCTGAAGGCAGATTCGTTTCGGATTTCGGGGCGCGGCGCGCTCACAATATGGACGCGGCAATTTACGGCGCGCGCGCAGCTTTTATTGGCGGCGTCAATGGCACGGCGACTGTTTCAGCCGGTCAGCTTTTCAACATTCCGATTAACGGCACAATGGCGCACAGCTGGGTTATGTATTTCAAAGACGAGTTCGAGGCGTTCAAACGTTACGCTGAAGTTTATCCGAAATCCACGACGCTGCTTGTCGACACTTACGACGTGATTCACAGCGGCGTTCCAAATGCTATTCGCGTTGCCAAAGAAATTCTTGAACCCGCCGGTAACAGGCTGAAAGGCGTTCGAATTGACTCCGGCGACCTTGCGTATCTTTCAAAGCGCGTGCGGCAAATGTTAAATGACGCGGGGCTTGAAGATTGTAAAATCGTTGTGTCGAATAGCCTTGACGAATTTACAATCACTTCACTTTTGAGCCAGGGCGCGGAAATTGACAGCTTCGGCGTCGGCGAGCGCTTAATCACTGCGCGAAGTGAGCCGGTTTTTGGCGCGGTTTATAAAATCGTGGCGGTTGGTAATGACGAAGAATTTGTGCCGCGAATAAAAGTCAGTGAAAATGTTGAAAAAATTACCAATCCTGGCTTGAAAAATGTTTATCGAATTTATGACGCTGAAGGGCACGCCGTTGCCGATATGATCGCTTTGATGGACGAAAAAGTTGATTTGGCTCAGCCTTTCAGATATATAGATCCGGTTAAGCCGTGGAAACAGCGCGCCTTTGCAAATTGTACTGCGCGACAACTTTTGAAACTTTACGTGAAAGACGGCAAGCGCGTTGAAAAATTGCCGACGTTGCAGGAAATTCGCGATTATGTGAAGTATCAGCTTGATAAGGAAATTTGGCAGGAAGAACAGCGCTTTGAAAATCCGCACCGCCACTATCTGGATATGACGCCCAATTATTACGAAATGAAAATGAATTTGCTCTACAAAACTCGTTCGCAAATGAACGGATAATTTTTTGAGGGGAGCGGTTAATTTGGCTTCTGACGAAATAAAAAATTTTGGTATACTCGGCTTTCCAATTGGACACTCACTTTCGCCGAAAATGTATATGGCGGAGTTCAAATCTTCCGGTTTTCCGAATTACAATTACATCGCAATTCCCGTTCAAGCCGGTAGATTAATGCTGGCGGTTGAAGGTTTGCGCGGTTTGAATTTCCGCGGCGCAAATGTCACAATTCCGCACAAATCCACTGTGATTAAATTTCTGGACGCGGTTGATTCCGACGCAATGATTATCGGCGCGGTGAATACGATTGTTAATGACGGCGGTATGCTCACCGGCTACAATACCGACGTTACAGGATTTTTAAAATCACTGGCGGAGGCTAATTTTATGCCGGACGATTGCAACGCGGTTATACTTGGTGCGGGCGGGGCGGCTCGCGCAGTTTTGTGGGGGCTGTGCAAACGCAAGGCAAGTTACATTACTATCGGCGCGCGAAACCTCCAAAAAGCAAAAACTCTTGCCGACGACTTCATTGTCTACGGAAATATCGAGGCAATGGATTGGTTATCGGAAGAGTTTAAGGAATCTTTGAGCGCGGCTGATATCGTCATAAATACAACGCCGCTGGGAATGTACCCGAAGGTTGACGAAATGCCACCGGTGGATTTAAAACTTTTGCCGGAAGGCGCGCTCGTTTACGATATTGTTTACAATCCTGCGCGAACGAAATTTTTGCAAACCGCTGAAGAACTCGGCTATCCAACTTTAACCGGCTTATCAATGTTACTTCTGCAGGGGCAGGAGGCTTACCGGCTTTTCACGGGAAATTTGCCGAACCTTGAAATTATGCGTGAAGTTTTAGAGAGCGAATTGCACGTTCGATAAATTATTCATAACGCAAAGCGTCAATCGGATCTAATTTCGCCGCCTTTCGCGCAGGTAACATTCCGAAAAATACTCCGACGAACAGCGAAAATCCAAAACTCGCAATGATACTTTCGCCGCTGATAACCGTTGTGAAGTTGCCGAATTTCGAAATAGCCTGCGCGAGCCCGATACCTAAGAAAATTCCAATGATACCGCCCAAAATACTAATCATTGTCGACTCAATCAGAAATTGCATCATAATGCTGTTGTAAGTCGCGCCGATAGCCTTTCGAATGCCAATTTCGCGCGTGCGTTCGGTCACGCTCACCATCATAATATTCATAATGCCGATACCGCCGACAATCAGCGAAATTCCGGCGATTGAGCCCAAAAGCAAAGTTATCATCGTGGTAGTTTCATTCATAGTTTCCATTAAGCTGGTTAAATTTCTTACGTTAAAATCGTCGTCCGCGCCTGCGCGAATCCTGTGGCGTTGACGCAAAAGTTTTTCGATATTGGCTTGAACTTCATCCATTTTATCCGCGTCCGCAACTTGAACATTGATACTTCGAACGTAGGTTATACCCATCAAACGTTCCTGCGCGGTTGTAAGCGGAATTAAAACAACATCGTCCTGGTCTTGTCCAACGCTGGATTGCCCCTTGCTGGCGATAAGACCAATCACCGTGTAAGGCGCATTGCCTACGCGGATTTTTTTTCCAACGGGATTGACGCTGCCGAAAAGATTTGTGGCAACAGTCGTACCAATGACAGCAACGCGGCTTCGAACGTCAACATCATGCTCACTGAAAAATATCCCGCTCTGCATTGTCAAAGACTGAATCGCCGCATATTCCGGAATAACGCCGGTAACCGTTGTACTCCAATTTTCGTGCCCGTAAACAACTTGATATGAACCTTGAGCCGTCGGTGAAACGTAGGCAACGTCTTTGATTTTCGATTTAATCGCCTTGGCGTCGTCGTACGTCAAAGTTTGAACTGAACCCGCGCCGCCACGAACGCCGCCGCGATTGGAACTTCCCGACATTACCATTAACAAATTCGATCCCAATCGAGAAATTGAATCCGTGACATTTTTTCGCACGCCCATACCCACGCTGACAAGGGCGATAACCGCGCTGACGCCGATTATTATTCCCAGCATTGTTAAAATCGTACGAAGTTTATTTGCAACGAGACTTAAGCCCGCCATTTTCAAAAGTTCTGTGAACAGCATTTAAATAATATCAATCCTCTCGTCAGTGCTCGCCGTGATAATGTCTTTGGTGATTTTGCCGTCCTTGACTAAAATTTGTCTGTCAGCCGATTGCGCAACGTCCGGCTCGTGCGTAACCAAAATAATTGTCGAGCCGCCCGCGTGCAAATCTCTGAAAATCTGCAAAATCTCAACAGTTGATTTGGTGTCCAAATTTCCGGTAGGCTCGTCCGCAAGGATAATCGCCGGTTTCATAGCGATAGCCCGCGCAATCGCCACGCGTTGACGTTGCCCGCCCGATAATTCGCTCGGCAAATGTTCAGCTCTATCCGCCAGCGAAACTTTTTCCAGAGCCGCCATTGCCATTTTGCGCCGCTCAGTTTTATTAAAGCCGGCGTAAATCGCGGGCAATTCAACATTTTCTAAACTGGTTAACTTCGACAGCAAATTAAAATTCTGATAGCAAAATCCAATCGTCTTGTTGCGAATACCGGCGAGTTCGTCGTCCGAAAGGCGGCTGACTTCTTTGTCCAAAAGTTTGTACGAGCCTTCGGTCGGTCTGTCAAGGCAGCCCAAAATATTCATGAGCGTGGATTTGCCGCTGCCACTGGGGCCCATTAGCGCAACAAATTCGCCCGAATCTATTTTCAAGTCAACGCCATTCAACGCGGCAACAATTTCACTGCCCATTTTGTAAAGTTTCTTGACGCCCGTTATCGTCACGACGTTCGACATATTATCACCTCGCGCAGTTTTTAAATGTCTCTGTCCAAAAGTTTTAAACAATCCTGCAATTTCGCTTGAATCTGATTTTGATTAAAATGCATGGCGTGCGCCCAATGATACATCAGCGCCGGATAAACCGCATTGTCGCCAAAATATTTTTGAAAAGTGCGCTCAATAGAATTGTACACTTGCGCCAAATCTGCCCGCCCATAATCATTCACCCTGTCAAAATTCAAATTCTCATAAACGCTGAAAATGCGCGCCTTTATCTGATATTTTAAAACGTCATTATCGCGAAAAAATTCAAAGCTGTTAATGATTTTATTGAGTTTGCCGAAAAGTTCAATCCGCTCGGAAATGGCTTGTGCAAAACTATCTGCCGACATTTTTTTGAAACTGGATTGAGAAGCAGAATTCTCTCGACGAATGTAAAATGCAACCGGAACTTTGACTAAATTTTTTGCTTTCATAATCCAAATCAGCGAAATTAAAAGCGGATTCCAGCCGCAAATATCAGAAAAAATTTTATCGTCAATAATAAATTTCCGCCTGAACATGTTATATTGCGTATCTTGAAAAATTCCACCGGTAAACCATTCGTTAAATCGAATTTGAGATTTGTCCGGAATATTTTCCGTTTGCCCATTTGCAGCTCTATCTATTGAAATTTTACATAAAGGTTTGCCGTCGCTGAAAGTAAAAATTTTAGACGTGTGAACCACATCCGCATTAAATTTTTCTGCGGCGTCGTAGAGATTTTGAAGAGCGTCCGGCAAATATAAATCGTCATTGTGCAAAATCGTGAAATATTTTCCCGCGGCATCTTGAATCAGCAAATTTGTAGTTTGAGCTTCGCCGAGATTTTTTTTATTGCGGAAAAGTTTAATCCTGTCGTCCCGAAAATTCTGTTGCACAAATTTATAAACGCCGTCAGTCGAACAATCATCACGAATGAGAATTTCAAAGTCGCCGAAAGTTTGATTGAGAACGCTGCTAAGGCAATCGCGAATATATTGGCGGCGATTATAAAGCGGAATCAGCACAGAAATTTTTGGCGTCGACATATTATCACCTCGCGCAGATTATATCACAAAAAAATTTGGAATAAAACGGCTGGCGTGGTATAATTCGGCGGCGAAAGGATTGATTTTGATGTTTGGAATCGGAATGGGCGAATTTATTTTAATCTTAATCGTCGGGCTGATAGTTTTTGGACCGAGCAAATTGCCGGAGGTAGGACGCGCGCTCGGCAAAGGTTTAAGGGAATTTCGCAAAGCTCAAGCGGCACTTTCAGCAACCTTGGAAGAATCCGCCGCTGAACCTGTCAAAAAATCTGAGCCGCAAAAAATTTCTCTGGAAAAAAAATCTGATGAACCTGCGCGATTGAGCGTCGAAGAAGTTATCAACACGGCAAAGCAAAATCCCGCCGTCAAGGAGCAGGTGAGCAAAGATTGATTAAACTTTCGCGCATTGAAAAAATTTACGACAGCCCGTCCGGCAAAGTCCACGCGCTTAAAGGCGTCGATTTGGAAATTGCGAAGGGCGAAATTTACGGCATTATCGGCTTATCGGGCGCGGGAAAATCCACGCTTGTTCGCTGTATCAATATGCTCGAACGCCCAACCGCCGGTGAAGTTATCGTTGACGGGCAAAATATGATGAGCCTCACCGATTCGCAACTGCGCGACGCCCGAAAAAATATCGGTATGATTTTTCAACATTTTAATCTGCTGAGTTCGGCAACTGTCTATGAAAATATCGCCTTCCCGCTCACGCTGTCGAATACGCCCAAAACTGAAATTGATAAAAAAGTTGCGCCGCTTTTAGATTTGGTCGGCTTGAATGATAAGGCTGATAAATACCCTTCGCAACTTAGCGGCGGGCAAAAACAGCGCGTAGGTATCGCCCGCGCCCTTGCCAGTAATCCGAAAATTTTGCTTTGCGACGAAGCTACTTCCGCCCTCGACCCGCAGACAACCAAATCTATTCTTGCGCTGATTAAAGACATTAACAAAAAACTTGCCTTGACTGTCATTGTTATCACGCACGAAATGCAAGTTATCAAGGAAATTTGCGATAAAGTTGCTGTCATTTCGGACGGCGTAATTGCGGAGCGCGGCTCGGTGCTCGAAGTTTTCACAAATCCGCAGCACAAAATTACCAAAGAATTTATCAGCGTTTTGCTGTCAAATGAATTACCGGCGGCTTTTCGCGGCAATGAAATTTCGCCCGTCAAAACTGCAGGAAGTTTGCTTTTGCTCCGATTAATTTTTCTCGGCGAAAGCGCGGACGATCCGGTTTTGGCTGAAATGATTAGAAATTGCGGCGGCGTGGAATGTACTATGCTTTTCGGAAATTTGGACGAAATTCACGGCGTCCCTTTCGGCAGAATGATTGTCGGACTCAGCGGCAGTGAAGATTCTGTTCAAGGCGCGCTGAATTTTTTGGGCGGCAAAGATGTTCGCGTGGAGGTAATCGGCTATGTTCGCAGAAATCCTACCGCTGTTGACTAAGGCGCTCGGCGAAACAATTTACATGGTTATCGTGTCAATGTTAATCGCCTCGGCAATCGGAATACCGCTGGGCGTGTTGCTCCACACAACCGAAAAAGGACAAATCCTAGAAAGTCCGGCGCTGAATAAAATAATCGGTTCAATCGTCAATGCAATTCGTTCGATACCGTTTATAATTTTAATGGTGGCGATAATTCCGTTCACGCGATTTTTGGTAGGCAGCGCGATTGGTACGACGGCGGCGATAGTTCCTTTGGTCGTGGCGTCAATTCCATTTATCGGGCGGCAAGTCGAAACTTCGCTAAAAGAAGTACCGGCAGGCTTGGTCGAAGCGGCGCTGTCAATGGGCGCAACGCCAATGCAAATCATTTCCAAAGTTTTGTTGCCGGAAGCAATGCCTTCAATCGTCGCGCAGTTGACAACGGTAATAATCGCGCTGGTTGGCGAATCGGCAATGGCGGGCGCAATCGGCGGCGGCGGTTTAGGCGATTTGGCGATACGATACGGTTATCAGCGTTTCCGCCCCGAAGTTATGTTGGCAACCGTCGTAGTTTTAATCGTTTTGGTGCAACTGGTACAATTTTTGGGCAATACCCTCGCTAAGAGGCTCAATAAAAAATAATTGGAGGTTTCATTTATGAGAAAAAAATTTTTGGCAATGCTAGGCTTGTCGGCGGCTTTGTTATTCACGGGTTGCGGCGGCGACAGTGGCGGCGGTCAGCCTATGGACGGCGACGGTATGGAAAAACTTAACGCCAATATAAAAGTTGGGGCGACGCCCGTCCCGCACGCTGAAATTCTTGAACAAATTAAATCCGATTTACAGGATAAAGGCGTCACGCTTGAGATTGTTGAATTTAACGATTATGTTCAGCCGAATATTGCGCTCAATGACGGCGAACTCGACGCAAACTTTTTCCAACACGAGCCCTATTTGACAGATTTTATCAAGGAACACAACGAAATGAAGTTGAAAAATGCGGCGGGCGTTCACATTGAGCCGATGGGAATTTATTCTTCGAAAATTAAAATGCTCGGCGAAGTTCCATTTGGCGGCACTGTTTCAATTCCGAACGATCCAACTAACGGCGGGCGTGCGCTGTTGCTCCTTGACAAAGCCGAATTGATAACTCTGCGCGAAGGCGTCGGCGCGGAAGCAACCGTTCAAGATATTATCAGCAACCCCAACGATTTGACGATTCAAGAGATCGAGGCGGCGCAACTTCCACGCACGCTTGACGACGTTGACATTGCGGTTATCAATACCAATTTTGCAATGAACGCCGGTTTAAATCCGATTCAAGACGCGCTTTTTATGGAAGACAGCACTTCGCCCTACGTCAATATTATTGCCGTTCGTGACGGCGACGAAAACCGCCCCGAAATTAAGGCGCTCATTAACAGCGTTAAATCCGATAAAATCAAAAATTTCATCAACGATACTTACAAAGGCGCGATTGTTCCGGCTTTCTAAAAAATTTTCGCGCAGAAATATTTCCGGCTCACCAACGCGGTGGGCTTTTTTATTTGCAAAAGTTGATAATGCGGCGGCTTTGTGATATAATTTAACCGCGAATATTTTTGAAAGGATTGATAGCTTTATGGCAACACCGCAAGAAGTGATACTAGATTTTATGAGTTCGTTGGACAGCACAACTTACCGCTCGACGGCGGCGCTTGACCAGGCTGTTAAGGCGGTTTCAAATTACAGCAGCTGGAGCGAAGCAATAAGTACGATGGTTAAGGACTGCCGCGCCTATAACGGCGACTACGAAAGATTTTTATCCGAAATGTGCGATATAGTTTTGGACAATGACGATACCGGCGCGATAACCGGCTCGGACGCGGGAACTACCGATACCAAAACAGCTGAAAGCGTCGTTCCGGAAAGCGGCGAATGGACTTACCCCAGCGATACCACTTTCACAATCCAGGGCTTAACCGTGACAGTTCCGGAGCAAAGCAGCTTAACTTCCGCCGCTCAATATATCGTCGGCGCGCTTTATACCTGGTGGATTGACGAGGCGCTCACTTTGTCGAAAGAATCTTTTGGTTTGAGTTTCGAAGAAGACGGCACTTCGGTTAACGAAATTACCGTTGAATTTTACGATAAGGCAGACGGCAAATTGGCGGCGACCGATTATTCCACAGGGCAAAAATGCGACGAACTCACTTTGAAAATAAATCTGCACTATTACGCCACAATCGACCAGGAAGATCCCAACGGCTCAATCGATATGGAAGGCATTGTTTACCTTGACAGAACTATCGCCCACGAAATGGTTCACGCGGTTATGGCGGCGAATGTCGATTATTTCAGCAATTTGCCTACCAGTTTCAAAGAAGGCATTGCCGAACTTGTTCACGGTATCGACGATAAGCGCTACACTCAGCTTAAAAATTTGGCAAGCAGCGCCTCAAGCTTGAACGCGGCATTCACCGGCAGCGGCGCGAGCACTTACGCGGCGGGTTATATGCTTTTAAGATATTTGGCTAAGCAGGCGTCCGAAGGTAGAGATCCTTCATACGATATTGTTGTTGACGATACCGACACCGATACGACCGATACTGATTCAACTGTTACCGATACAACGAATACCGATTCAACTGTTACCGATACAACGAATACCGATTCAACCGTTACCGATACTGACACAGAAACAACTGACACTGACACTGGAACGACTGATACTGACACAGGAACAACAGATACTGATACAGGTACAACCGACACTGATACAGGTACAACTGACACCGACACAGGAACAACTGATACTGATACCGGAACAACTGACACTGAAACGGAAACTTCAACTTATTCGGCGGTATTCAGCGAAGATGAACTTGTCTTGACTGTCGAAGGCGATTTTCCGTACAACATTTGGCTCAGCGGCGCTAATGCATTTACCGGCGAAGCTACCGAATACGGCAACGCCAATACAATTACGCTGGACGCGGCAGGCGTTACTTCAAATCTGGTTTTCGCGGGCAATAATCAAGATAACTTTATTCAAGTCGGCAGCGGCGGCTCAAGCGTTTATGGCGGCGACAGCGGCAACGATACCATGAGCGGCGGCGACGGCGTTGATATGTTCTGGTTCGGTACGTGGTTCGGCAATGACGTTGTTATCAATTTCGAAAACGGCACGGGCGAATCCAGCGATATTATCAACCTGTACGACGACGGCTTGACTTCAATCACCCGCGACGAAGAATTTATTACCTTGACAATGATTGACGGCAGTTCGCTCAAAATTGAAGATTCTGACGTTGACACCGCTATTCAATACTCAAATGACGCCACAAATATTCACGCGGCGAAAATCGGCATTACCAACGAAGATAACACCTTCACCTACGATAGCTCCGTGAATTATTATTTGGGCGGCGCGGGCGAAAATACCCTTGAACTCACCGACGAAACCGGCAATAATGAAATTTGGCTCGAAGAAGGCGGCGTTTTTGAAAATATCCAAATCATTGACGCGCAAAATTCTACTTACGATAATCTGATGGCGGGAAATACCGCGGAAAATGTTATTTACGGCGGCAGCGGCACAAATAGTTTGTGGGGCGGTTGGAGTACCGAAAATGATACGCTCGTTGGCGGCACGGGGCAAAATAATTTCTGGTACGGCATGGACGAAGGCGACGATATCATTAAAAACGCAAACGAAGGCGACGTTGTGAATTTGTACGATATTTCGCTGGACGATTTAACTTTTTATGGCGAAGTCGACGGCAATTTGGTTATCCGCACGCAAAGCGGCAGTTTGACTTTCGAAGACAGCGACGGGCAAACTATGAAACTTGCTGAAGGCGGCTCGTGGAAATACGACAAAGATTCTCAAACCTGGACTTCCGCCGAATAAAATTTTTTCCCCTGCAAATAAAAAAAGCGCGGCAAATTCTCAAGTCGACGGCAATTTAGTTATTCGCACGCAAAGCGGCAGTTTGACTTTCGAAGACAGCGACGGGCAAACTATGAAACTTGCTGAAGGCGGCTCGTGGAAATATGACAAAGATTCTCAAACCTGGACTTCCGCCGAATAAAAATTTTTCCCCTGCAAATAAAAAAGCGCGGCAAATTCTCACCGCGTCTATTTTTTTGTCCTGCGCGAAAGGCTGTTAATCTTCGCCGTCATTTTCCGCAAAAATCATTGCCTCCGTCAATTATTCTCTATAAGCCCGAAGCGCAAAGCCGGCAACTTTATCGTCCTTGCCAAATTCCAATTCGAAATAAGTATCGTCGCTCAAAATTCCCCAACTGCCCTTTGACGGATTTTCATTAATGTCATGAACTATGGCGGTTAATTCTTCTTCGTCCGCACCAAAAACTTCCAAAAATCCAATCGAAGTAATGAGCATCATTGTAGCCATTTCGCTTTTTTCAGCCTCAAAAATCTCTCGCCCGCAACAAACAAGCACATATTGGACTTCGGAATTTCCATTGGCGGCGAACATAATTTTTGCCTTGGCTCTTTTATCGGTTTTTCGCAACAAATCACAAGCCCAAAATTTAAGCTTTGCGTCTTTATCGTCAAGCTCCGAGACACGCTGAAATTTTTTGACTTTGCAATTTGCTGTAGGAATAGCCTCCAATTCAAGCTTAATTTCTCTGTACAAATCTTTAGCATTGCGTTCGTAAAGCGGCACTTGCTCCGCCTGACAAACCGCAACATTCGCTGCCATAAATAAACCAATCAACATAAGCACAAATTTTTTCATCGCCCGCGCCTCCTTAAATCACAAAGTTATATTCCCTGTCAATCAAAAATTCCCTTTTAAAAAATCACAGCCGGAAAAAATTTAGTCGCGTCAATTTTTCGTGTAAAGGGATATTTACAGCGGCTTGAAACTTCGACTGATAAAATGCGATTTTGAGAATAATCGAATGCGAGGTAATATTTTGGACGGTGGACAGCAAATATCAGCTGGCAGATGATCAGCGATTAATTCAAAATTTATTCGACAGGCACGCGGTTTCAACTTCGCTGTCGATGTTGGGCGTCCAAGCTTGTCTGATAATAAATTCGATTTTAGCGGGAAACTTTTTCGCGGCAACCGGTTTAGCGGTAATGAGCGTTGTAGCACCGTTGTATTCAATTTTCGCGGCGGTGGGCGCGTTGGTTGGAATAGGCGGCGCAATTTTAACAGCTTATTCTTTGGGGCGCGACGATAAAGTTGCGGCGAATGAAGACTTCACCTGTTCGTTGGTAACGTGCATAGGTTTATCGGCGGTTGTTAGCGTCGTGGTATTGATTTTCGAAAACGAGCTGCTTAAACTTTTCGGCTGCACTGAAGAATTGTACCAATTGACGTCTGAATACAGCACCGTTTACATAGCGGGCGGATTGGGAACAGCATTGTTCTACTTGCCATATCATTTTTTGAAATTGGTTGGCAAGCTAAAAGTGCTGATTTTTTTATTTGCGGCAATGGCTGTCGAAAATTTTTTGCTGGATGTTTTTTTCTGCTCGATACTTCAAATGGGAATTGCCGGAATAGCCTGGGGAACGGTTTTATCGTCGATACTCACGGGAATTGTCGGGATTTTGATATTGCTGCGCGGCGAAGAATCTTTTTCGTTGGTTCGCGGCAAATTCAGATTTTCAGAGCTTGTAAAATTCGGCACGCCCTCCGCGCTGAATAACATATCGAATTTCGCGCGATTTATCATAATGAATCATTTGCTGCTGGCTGTCATTGGAAATTTCGGCTTGGTGATTTTTTCTGTGATAAAGTCGATTGAGTATTTCGCGAATATAATTTTGTCCGGATTGGCGCAGGGGTCGACGGCGTTTGTCAGCGTCTTATTCCAGGAACACGACAACACCAGCCTTCGACGAATTGAAAAGCGCGCGCACGTTATAGGATTTGCCTTTATCGGCGTGATGATTTTGGGAATGCAAATTTTTTCCGCGGAAATCTGCAAATCTTTCGGAATAGTAAATGCGGCGGAGGTGGCAGAATTGACGCGCGTTATTGATATTTTTGCCGTGAGCTTAATTCCTTCGGTGGCGTGTATGCTGTTGGCAAGTTATTACCAGGCAGCGGGCTTTACCAAAATAGCAAGCGCCGTGATAACCTGCCGCGGTTTCATTTTGTTGCTGATACCGGCTTATCTCCTGCCGAAATTTTTTGGAGCCGATTCGATTTGGTATTCGTTCGTAATGGCGTCAGTCGGCGCTCTGTTTGTTTTGGCGGCAATGGTATTTGCAAACCGCGCTGAAAATCGCTCGTCGGTGTTGCTGTTGGATTTGACGGCTGAAAAGTTCGGCGAATTTATTTCTTTCTCGGTGAAAAATGAGCTCAATGACATTGTCGAGAGCGTCCACAAAATTGAGAATTTCTGCACGAAAAATATTTTAAACCGCACAACCACGCTACTGATTAAGCTGTCGATTGAAGAAATTATGATTCTGATTAAGGATAATTGCGTGACTGAAAGTATTGACGTGCGAATTTTAATTCTGCGCGAGGACAAAATAATTCTGCGCGTTCGATACGGCGGCAAACTTTTTAATCCTGTCGCCTATTACGAGAGCAAGCAGGAAACTGATCCTTTGGCGCTGGGCGACGCGCTGGGAATTGCAATGATTTTGAACGCGGCGGTTTCCGTGAATTACAAACACACTTTCGGCGTAAACAATTTGACGGTCATTTTGAACTACGAGCAGGAGGCAAATTGAATGGACTACATTAATCTCACGAACCAGGATAATCAAAGCATACAGGTTAAATTTCGCGCGTTCGAGGCAAAAGACGCGGCGGCGATTGTAAATCTGATTCGCGACGAATACGGCGACAAGTACCACAAGCGGGCTTTGTACGACACGGACTATATAATTCGGCAAAATAATCTCGGCGAATTGAATTTTCACGTGGCGGAATTGTCGAGCGGTGAAGTTATCGGCTGTTTGGCGCTCAAGCCCGAAGGCACGGCTTACAGCATTGCCACGGGAATTATTTTGAAAAAGTATCGCCGCTACGGAATGTTTTTCCCTTTCGCAAAATATATTGCCGCGCAGATTCGCAAAATTAAAAATGCCTCTGCGATTTATTGTCGAATGATTTTGTATCACAACATAACCCAAAAATTGATGGCGCGCCTTGGTTTGAAAGTTTGCGGCTTCGTTCCTTCGCTGATTCTCGCGCAGAGTTTCCAACACTCTTACGGCAAAGAAGACAACCTCAAGCTGACGCTAGGAATTATGATTCGCAAGGTTGAAAAGCACGATGCCGGAAAAATTTTCCTGCCGCAGGAACTTAGGTCGATTGCCGAGGAAATTTACCGGTCTTTGAAACTGAAATATGAAATTGTCGACGCCGAAAATATTTTAACCGGTGAAAGCCAAATTTCCGCCGCGAATGATCCTGTTCAGCAAAATTGCACGATTGAGATAAATTCTACCGGTGCTGATTTGTCTGAAAAAATTCGCGCAGTGCAGGCGGAATTTCGCGGTGAATTTCAGACGTTTAACGTTTTTCTGAATATCAGCGACGGCGGCGCGGTTTCGGCTTATCGTGAGCTTGTCAAGTTAGGATATTTTTTCGCAGGATTCAAGCCGATTTGCAGCGACAGAGAAATTATGATTCTGCACAATCCTGGAAATGTGCGGATAAATTTCGACGCGCTCAAATTGACGGAAGATTTTTCGGTACTGCGCGAATGTGTTAAAAAATTTTATGAAAGCCGGTGTGGAATTGAAAATTGAAAGATTGGGTATCCGCAAACAAATTTTATACTTAGTGCTTGCCTGTACGATTCTTTCGCTGATTGTCGTAGGAATAATTTCGCTTTTCGGGATATACAAGATAAAGACGCGCGCAGTGAATATCGGCGTGGAAATTGGCGAATCCGCCGCCGAAAACAGCAGCCAGGCTTTAAAAGAAATGGCGATGAACACTTCTCAAATTTTGGTACGCGAGCGCGCAAAACAAATCAATACTTTTTTCAAAGATCTAATGTGGGACGTAACGGCGATGTCCAATGAAATGACGAAGATTTTGCAGAACCCGCAAGAATATTCGCCGCGTATGGTTTATCCGCCGGATTGGGCGAACGCCGGAAAATTATCTGTTCAACTCCAATATCGCGCAGATGTCTATCCTTATCAATTGGATTATGAAGTCGGCTTGACGGCGAATCTGCAGGATTTTCAAATAATGATGTTTGAGGGCGACAACACAATCGGCGCAAATTACGTTGCGTCCGTCAGTGGATTTAATATCACCGTCGACAGAGATTCTAATTTGCGCGTTGACGAATATAATTATCCGGTGGCAAATGATTATTCTACGCGCCCGTGGTATCAAAATGCAATGCGCGAAGGGAAAACGACGCTCACTGATGTTTTTCTTGACGCGCACGGCAGAGGTTTGGCAATGGGTTGCTCTGCGCCATATTATGGCTATTACGGCGAAATTGCGGGCGTGGTTGGCGAAGGCAAATTTTTAACAACAGTTAACGATATCGTCAACGGCACGAAATGGGGAGAAACCGGCTTTGCTTTTATCATGAACAAAAACGGCAATGTAATTTTTTCGCCGCGCAAAGAGGGCGAACTCGAAATTGACTACAACGAAAATCTGATGTACGATCCGAGCCTTTTTGACAGCGAAAATCTTGAACTTGCCGCCATTGCCCAGAAAATGGCTAACGGCGAAAGCGGAATGGATTTGGTTACGATTGACGGCGTGCCGCATTATCTGACTTATACGCCGCTGGAAAGTACGGGCTGGAGTTTCGGCGTCTGCATTGAAGAAGCTGAAGTTGTTTCCAACGCCCGCGCAAATAGCGCCGTTATCGCCGCAAGTACCAACAGTTTTATCGATATGCTGAACGATTTTATTTTGTACCTGTTTTTGGCGACTTCGGCGGTTGTATTGGGAATTATGATTTTCATTCCGTTTGCCGCGCGCAAAGTTGCCGATAAATTGACCGCGCCGATTAATCAGCTGACTGACGGCGTCCGCGAAATTGCCAGCGGTAATTTGGACAAAAAGCTCGATATTCACACCGGCAACGAAATTGAACATCTCGCCGTGTGCTTTAACAGTATGACCGACGAACTTAAACGGCAAATGTCGAATCTTGAAAAAGTTACCGCCGACAAAGAGCGCATTGCCACCGAATTAAATGTTGCCACGAATATTCAGCTCAGTATGTTGCCGCGCGACTTCAATTTTAACCGCAACGATTTTGAAATTTTCGCGACCATGAACGCGGCTAAATCCGTTGGCGGCGATTTTTACGATTTTTATTTGTTGGACGAAAACCATTTGCTGATAACCATTGCTGACGTTTCCGGCAAAGGCGTTCCGGCGGCGCTGTTTATGGCGCGCAGTAAAACCGTCCTTCAAAATTTCGCAACGATGATGAAAAATCCGGACGATTTCGGCGCGGTTATGGCAAATGCGAATAATCAGCTTTGCCAAAGCAACGACGAAATGATGTTCGTTACGGTGTTCATGGCGATGCTGGATTTGGAAACCGGAAAACTAATTTTCGTCAATGGCGGGCACAATCCACCGATGATTTATCGCAAAGCCACGGGCAAATTTGAATATCTCGAAGTTGAACAGAATTGCGTTTTGGGAATGATGGACGAAATGGATTTTGTTCAGCAGGAAATTCAGCTTGAGAGCGGCGACGTAATTTATCTGTACACCGACGGCGTGACCGAGGCTATGGACATTGATAACAATCAGTACGGCGAGCCGCGCCTTTCAAAATGTTTGAATGACGTTGACAAAAATTCTGCGCTTGAGGATATTTTGAGCGCCGTTCGCGCAGATATCGCCAACCACGTTAAAGATGCGCCGCAATCTGACGATATAACCATGCTTGCCGTTCGATTGAAAAATTAATTCGCGGGAATTGACAAAAATTCTGCACTTGAGGATATTTTGAGCGCCGTTCGCGCAGATATACTTGAGGATATTTTGAGCGCCGTTCGCGCAGATATCGCCGACCACGTTAAAGACGCGCCGCAATCTGACCTTGCCGTTCGATTGAAAAATTAATTCGCTCAAACTTTTTACAAGCAAAAAAATACAGCCGGTTGAAAGATTTACTCTTACAGCGGCTGTGTTTTTTTTTAATCTGCTTGAGCGTCCTGGACGGGCTTTTTCCTGCTGAATTTCGCCGTGACGTGTTGAACAATCACGAAAAATACCGGTATCAAGAAAATTCCTAAGCAAGTGGCGAATAACATTCCGCCTACGACGGCGACGCCCATACCGTTTCTTGCTGCCGAGCCCGCGCCTGTTGCCGTTGCTAAGGGGATACAGCCGATTATAAACGCCAGCGACGTCATTAAAATTGGGCGCAACCGAAGTTTAGCAGATTCAAGCGCCGCCTGCACTGCTTCCATTCCGTTATCAGTGCGGACTTTGGCGAACTCGACGATTAATATTGCGTTTTTCGCCGCTAAGCCCATTATCATGATTATTCCGATTTGCATATAAACGCTGTCCTGCAAACCTGGATTTGGGTTGCCCAACAGCGCGCATATCATTGATAAGCCGTATTCACTGAGCAACGCGCCGAAAATTCCTGTTGGAACGGTTAACAGCACGGCGTAGGGAACTGACCAACTTTCATAGAGCGCGGCTAAGCACAAAAATACAAAGATTAGGGCTAAGCCCAAAACTTGAGCGGTTGAGCCGGAAGCATTTTTTTCTTCGCGCGATTGCCCCGACCATTCGATATTGAAACCGGCGGGCGCTGTAGTCCTAATGACTTCTTCGAGCGCCGCCATAGCTTGACCGGAACTGTAGCCGTTTGCTGCGCGACCTTGAATTGAAACCGAGCGTTTCGAATTAAAACGCGTAATTTGCATCGTGCCGGTATTCAGTTTCGGCGTTATCAGCGTGTCGAGCGGAATCATTTTGCCGCGGTTATTTTTGACGAACATAAATCGCGCGGATTCGACTTCCGAACGATAAAAAACGTCCGACTGCAGCATAACTTTGTAAGTGCGTCCGAAACGGTTAAAATCATCCGCCGCCATACCGCCGAAGTTAACTTGCAGCGCCGTATAAACGTCATTGATATTGACGCCGAGCATTTCAAGTTTTTCGCGATTAATTTCGTATTCGTAAGTTGGCGCGGTAATGCTGAACGTCGTACTGATACCGGTTAATTCGGGGCGCTGATTTGCCGCGGCAACAATCTCGTTTGTAATGTTGAAAAGCTCAAGCTCCGTGTGCGCGGACATATCCTGCAACTGCATTGTCAAGCCGCCGACAGAGCCCAAACCAGGCAACGCGGGCGGATTTATGGCAAGAACTGTAGCTTCGGGCGTGGCGACTTTGCCCAACATCATTGTCTTCATTGTTATTGAAGTTATCGCCTGCGATTTTTCAGTGCGTTCAGACCACGGCTTTAATCCGACGAACATTACAGCGCCGCTACTTTTCGCACCGGCAGACATTATGTCGAATCCGCCGACTGACATTATCGATTGTATTTCCGGAATTTGTTTCAACATTGCGGCGGTTAATTTGTCAACGGTTTCTGAAGTGTGGTTCAGCGAAGTTCCCTCCGGCAAAGATATTCCCGTCATAAAATAGCCCTGGTCTTCCGAAGGCACGAAGGTTGACGGAATTACTTTGTACAGCAAACCGGTTAAGCCGCAGACGATTAACATAAAAATTACCGCCAATTTTGAATGCTTGATAAATGCTGCCAAAATTCCCGTGTAGCGATTTCGCGTGCGTTCGAACCAATTATTGAACGCGTCGAAAAATTTATCGAGAATATTTTTTTCCGCGTTCGGGTCGTGCGGCTTTAAAATCATCGCGCAGAGCGCCGGCGTCAACGTTAAAGCGATAAACGCCGACAGCGCCATCGACACGGCGATTGTAAGCGCAAATTGTCGATATAAAATTCCCATCATTCCGCCCAAAAACGCAACCGGTATGAAAACCGCCGAAAGTACAAACGCTATCGCCACAACCGGACCTTGAACTTCCGCCATGGCTTTTTCCGTTGCCTCAACCGGCGATAATCCGTCCGTTTCCATATGCGCCTCGACATTTTCAATAACAACAATTGCGTCGTCAACAACCAAACCGATTGCCAAAACCATTGCAAACAATGTTAACGTGTTTATCGAAAAATCCAACAGCACGAACGCGCCCAATGTTCCAATCAGCGATACCGGAACTGCCAACAGCGGTATGACGGTTGCGCGCCAACTTTGCAGAAAAATAAAAATTACCAGCACAACCAATATCAGCGCCTCTATGAAAGTTTCAATGACTTCTTCAAGAGACGCCTCGATAAATTCTGTGCTGTCCAAAACTTGACCGTAAAGCATTCCTTCCGGAAAACTTTCTCGCGCAGTTCTCAAAATTTCCTTGACTTCGCTTATGGTTTGCATTGCGTTGGCGTCGCTTGTCAGCTGAATTGCAAAACCTATCGAAGGGTAGCCGTTGAATTTCGAAATGGTATTGTTGTCTTTCGCGCCGGTTTCCACGCGTGCCACGTCTTTTAAACGAATAAACGCGCCCGCCGCGCCGGATTTAAGTATGACTTCAGCAAATTCTTCGGGCGTTGACAATCTGCCTTGAATTTTGCCCGTGTACTGCTTTTCCTGCCCCTGGTTAACCGGCATTGAGCCAATCGTACCGGCGGCGGCTTGAGAATTTTGGCGCTTAATCGCGGAAATTACATCGCTGACAACTAAATCGTAACTCGCCAATTTTTCCGGATTTAACCAAACTCTGATAGCGTAATCCGCGCCAAAAACTTGAACTGAGCCGATACCAGGCACGCGCTGAATAGTGTCCAGCAAATAAATATCCGCGTAATTTTTTATAAAAGTCCTGTTGTACCGTCCGTCTTCACAATACAGCGCAAAAATCATCGCGTTGTCGTTCGAAGATTTAACCGTAGTCACGCCTGCGCTTTGAACATCGCTCGGCAGGCGGTTAAGCGTACCGGCAACGTTATTCTGAACCTTAACAGCGTCCATATCGCCGTCCGTCCCAACATTAAAAACAATGCTCAGCCGATAGCTGCCGTCGTCGCTGGAAGTCGAACTCATATAATCCATGCCCTGCGTCGTGTTAACTTTTTGCTCGATAATCTGCGCGACGGTTTCATCAACGGTTGCGGCATTAGCGCCGGTGTAAATCGTGCTTACGGAAATTGTTGGCGGCGCAATCTGCGGGTACTGCGCTATAGGAAGTTGCAAACCCGCCAAAACTCCGACGATAACAATGATAATCGAAATGACGATTGCGAAAATCGGTCTGTGAATAAAAAATTTTGCCATATTGCCGCCGCCTCACTTATCAGAATTAAACAGCGCGTTATTCTCCTTGAGCGAAAAGCCCATTTCGTCCGCCGAAACAACCGTAACATTCAAAGGAATACCGCTGCTCAAACGACTTAAACCTTCGACAACAACCATATCGTTATCGTTAAGTCCATCGGTTACAACGTAATATGAGCCGACTTTTTCACCGAGCGTAACTTTGCGCATTTCGGATTTATTTTCGGCGTTGGCAACCAACACAAAAGATTCGCCAAGAAGTTGCTGAATGGCGCGTTCCGGAACTAACAAAGCGTTCGGAATTAACATACCGCTGATAATGATTCGGGCGAACATTCCCGAAACCAAAATATTATCCGGATTGTCGAAAAGCACGCGCAAAGTCAAAGTGCCGGTATTATCGCTCAAACCGCTGTCCGCTTCGCCAAATCTGCCCTTGTAAGGATAAATGCTGCCGTCTGCCAGCGCCATTGAAATAATCGGCTTGCCCGCCGTCCTGCGCCCTAAAGTCCTTTCGGCGTTCGTGAATCTCAAATATTCCGTTTCAGAAATGCTGAACTGCGCGAAAATCGGATCGACAGAATTAATCGTAACCAAAACTGTATTGCCTGGCGTAACGTAAGAGCCAACGGCAACGTCGTCAATGCCGAGGCGACCGGAAATTGGCGCGTAAACAACGGTATCGGCAAGATCCTCTTCAGCCTTAGTAAGCATAGCCCGATTGGCAACCAAATCGGACCTTTGAGCGTTAACTGCCGCTTGTTGATTGGTTAAAATCTGTTCGGCAATTGCGCCCTGTTTGAAAAGCATTTGATCACGTTCAAGCTCAATCTGCGCGTTGTTCAAATTCGTTTGAGCCTTTGCAAGATTTGCCTTCGCCTGCAAAACCGCCGCCTCATATTGGCGCGAATCCACTTTGTAAAGCGCCTGCCCTTCAACGACAGATTGACCGCCGGTAATGTATTTCTCGGTAATTTTGCCCGCAAGTTTGGATTGAACTTTGACTTCGCCCTTGCCAATAATTTGCCCGCTGTATTCATATGAAATTGGCGCGTCTGTCTTCAGCACCGGAATAACTTTCACGGCAGTTGGGTTGACTTGCTGCACCGGCTGATTATTTCCACAGCCGCCAATTATCACGGCGATAATCAGGCTGAGCATTGATACAAAAAACTTTCGCGGTACTCTTGACATTTTAAAAACGCTCCTTTAGCATTAACCTAATCCGTAAAATTTTAATACGGCTGGTATCTCAAAAAGTAAAATTACATTAACTAGGCGGCGATGTTTTATGCAGAATTATTATCACAAGGAAGCAATTCAAATAGCGCGGAAAATGATTAAGGCGTTCTTCATTGAGAAAAACGTTGACAGCGTCCTTAGCTACGTCAACCCCGACAAATTCACGTGGATTGGTTCCGGCGAAAACGAAATTCTGACTGACATTGACGATATCCGCGCGTACTTTCAAACCCACTGCAATACCGTTAATCGAGCTTACAAATTAATCAGCGAAGAATACAAACTCGGCGGCGAATCCGGCGACAGCTGCGTGGTTATCGCCAAAATCAAATTCCAGGGGATGAATGATCGCCAAAATTATCAATCGAGCCTGCATTTTTCGTTTTACGTCCAACTGCTTGACGGCGAGCTGAAAGTTTCTCATTATCACGTACACATTCCGATTAAAAGAAATCAGTTCAATCACGCGGCTAATTTTATGATTAACAGAGATATCGATTCCACGAATGAACTTTTACAGATGGATTTGCAATATCAAAGCGGTTTGCTGAGCCGATTTTTAAATTCAAGTATCGCCATGAAAAGTTTCTGCTACGATTTGAAAAACGGCCTGCCCTATTGCTACGTGAATCAGCCGTTCCTGTCATTAATCGGTTTCCAGAGCCTTAAAAATTTCATCGCGCAGGACAAAATTTCGTCCCTGGCGCATATTCACCCCGACGACCAACAGCGATATCTGCAAAATTTAAAAGCCCGAATCCCGCAGCCGCTGATTTTAACCCCCGCGCAAGAATGGCAGTGGCACGCCTCTTATCACATCATTTATCGGACGCAAACTTTTGACAAAGCGGAGCAGACGGTTTTTGAATTTGGCAACGTCTTGACCTTGAACGGAAACCCAATCGTAAACAGTTTCGTTTTCCCATTAGAGAGGTATAACAATTATAACTACCCCCCCCCGTACTTTTAGCGAAAATATTAATACTTTGCCTTACGATTTACAGAAAAATAATTTGTCGCTGTCGATGCTGGAGGACTGCGGCATTCATATTGGAAGTATCATGACGGTTTTTCCGCACAGCCAAAAGTTGATAATCGACGATGAAATTGTCAATTTGACGCCGACTGAATTTAAATTGCTGTTGATATTGGTTGCCGAAGTCAACAAGCCGGTTGCGCCCGAAAAATTTTACGATAACCTTTGGGACAACAAGGAGCTGAACATTACCAGTTTCACGCTGAAAGTTCATATCAGCAATCTTCGCCAAAAATTGAGAGCCGCCTCGGACGACAGAATTAATTTGGTGAATATCAAAAATCGGGGTTACTGCTTGACAATTCCGGAATTTTAATTGCGCCGTTAAAGTATTTTTACAATCGCTTTTTTTTTAAATGCTATCATTGACAGATAAAATTAAAAGGAGCGAATGTGTATGAACAAAAAAGTTACGCTGAGCGGCGCGGTTACGATAAGCGGCTTGAGTGAAACCGACGGGATAACTGAATCGGCTTTCGACGGTATCACGGTTACACTTACCGGCGCGGCAGTCGAAAATTTCAGCGATTTGGTTGTTACCAGCGGCGGCGGCGAAAGTATTGCGCGGCGAATTATTTGGAACGGAAAAGTCGACGGCGTTATGCGAAATACTGTTTTGATTGTCGACAATGCGGCGGGCGGCAAATTAAAAGGCGGCTGGCTGATTTTCGGCGAAAAACAAAATCGCTTGACTTATTACAAAGATTCTTCGAAACTTACCGCCAAATCCACCGGCTCAATTCAAGACGAGGCGGCGGAAATTTCCCTGCAGTTCGTTGACAGAGAAACGGCTTTGCGCCCGCGGACATTTACTTTTATGGAAAAATATTCTCTGCTGTCGTTGGGGTCGTATTTCGACAACGCGACTATCGAGAGTAGCCTTCACAGGGACATTTACATTTCGCGAACGCTGGAGGATTCAAGCAAGTTGAACGGTGTTATCCGGCGCGGCGATGTGGTTATTAAAGACGGCGGCGATTGGAAATTCAACGACGCCGATTCTTTTGTGGCGGAAACTGCGAATAATCGCGTGAAATTTTACAGCGGGAGTGATGATTAAATGTCAAGCGGTAATCCGGATTCCTGGAAAGTAATTGACGGCGGCTTTGCCTATAATGAAGGCTCTTTGAATTTTACGTTACGCGGCGGGGCTTTTCACGACGATGACGGCGACGGCATTCCGGACGGCGTGTCTTTCGAAAATGGCAGACCGGTTTTTATGAATATCAAAAATCTGCGCGATTTTCATTTCGACGTGCCGCGCGGTTATATTATTGTCAACGGCAACGAATACAAGCTTGTCGATTTGGACGGCAACAACGATAACGGCGAAGAACTGCAACTCTTCAAGGCGAATGTTGGTTTCCCCGAAGGCGAAGACAGGACAAATCCTGCAGCTTATCAAAAGACCGGCGAAAATCAGTTCACGTACAACGAAGGCAGCCTGCATTACACTTTGACGGGCGGCGCGTTTCACGACGACGACGGCGACGGCGTACCGGACGGAGTTAAGATTATCGGACCGAAGCCCAGTTTTGGCGCTGACGGTACGGTTTTTGATACTTCGGTAGAGAATTTTCATTTCAAAGTGCCGAGCGGCGCGCTTATGGTTAACGGCGAAATGTACAAACTGGCTGAGCTTGATAATAATCCCGATAACGGCTACGAACTTGTCATTCCGGAAGTCGAAGGCGGGCTTGGTTGGACGAAAATTGACGGCGGCTTTTCGTACAAACGCCCCGCCGATAATAATCCGGCGAATATGGGCGGCTTGAAACTTTTTGGCGCGGGGCTTGTCGACAAAAACGGCGACGGTGAGCCCGACGGCGTCAAAGTTTCCACGATTCGCATTGGTGAGGAAATTGACGGCGTACGCGTGACCAAAATTGGCATTGAAGGTTTAAGCGGCGAAGTTTTTTTAAACCACCCGCAATATTCGCTCGGCGTCATTGGCGATAACAATTACGGCGTCACGATAATAAAGCACGGCGGCGATTTGGCAGAAACCGTTTTTACAAATATTTCGCCTGGCGCCACTGTCAAAGTCACAACCGGAACTGAGCGCATTGAAACCGACGGCAACGGAATTATCAACGTGGTTGCCGAAAAGCCCTTCAGAATCAACAACAGCCGCGTTAGCGTCAACGGCAGCGCGCTTTTGAAACTTAACGTGCGAAATGGCAAAATCGTTTCCTACGAATCTGAAAGGCTCGGTTGGCAAAAAATTGGTACGAGCTTTGAATTTACCGGCGTTGCTGTGAATGATCCGACGCAGATTGTGCGCTTTTCGATAAGCGGCAGAAATATCGTTGACAAAGACGGCGACGGCGCGCCCGATAATATTACCGTGCCGGTTTTACGCAAAGTTCGCGGTTTGGGCGTCCGTGTGGGAATTGACGGTTTGAGCGGCAACGTTTTTCTCAATGGCAAATCGCTCGGCATCAAAAACGATAACAATTATACCGTGCATTTCACGCCGATTGTCGACCCGAATATTTCGCCCGAAAATCTCGCGCAGGTGCAATCGCTTGAACTTTTGAATATCAGTTCCGGCGCGATTATAAATTCGCCTGGAAATTGGATTATTCTTGAAGGCGACGGAGTTTATCATTTCGGCAAGGGCGATTATTTCATTGCCACAAAGCCGGCTCATTCGATAGCGGAACTTCAAAGCATTTCGGTTTCGGGTAATGGCGCGGAGGTAACTATCAAAAATGACACGCTCCTTCCCGCGGATAATTTGTCGATAGTTTCCGGCGTCAGTTTCAACGGCTCTGACGAAGTTGAAAAACCCGCGCCGCAAATCCACAAAGACAATATCACCGAAGAAAAAATGTACGGCGCGCCTCTTCGTGTTCATAGCGGCGGCGGCGAAGGTGACGGCGGCGATTCCGGCGGTGACGCGGGCGGCGATTCCGGCGGCGCTGAAGTGGCGGCTGATTCGGTTGAACTCGACGCTGAAAATTTTGATTATCAAATTTCCGAAGAAATCACCGACGAAGAGCTTGTTGATTTGGCGCAAAATGTTGACGAAGAAAATTCGGGCGAGGCTAAAATTGCGCTTATCAAAAAAATTCAAGCCCTTCGCGACGCGGAAACCGAAACTGATTTGGAAAATCAGCCCGTCGAAGTTAGCCCGAACGATATTCAAATCGATTTAAATCTGCCGGAATTTCAGCGGATAAATCTTTTGGCTGAGCAATTTCAAAAAATCAGCGCCGCCACTGCGCCGGAAGAAAATTATGACGCGGATTTGTTTTCGATTGACGCAATCCTTGACGTGAAAAATTTTGCACTGCGCGAAGAAAATTCAAACGCCGAACAAAATTCAGCGCTCAAGCCGAATGTACAGATTGTTCAAGCCGAGCGTGAAAGTAAATTTACGGCTGATAATTTTTTCCAGCCCGTTGACAAGTTTTAAACCCTGCTCGTTTGATTTGTAATCGAACAGTTTGCCGGTACTGCGCAAAGTCAGGCGCGTTTCGTTTTCGGCGTTGAAAATATGAATTGTCGTGAAGTCATTTTTTCCGGTATCGCTGAATTGTTTTACCAAAATCAGCCACTCGTCAAGGAAACGGATAATTTTATCGTCAACGAAATTTTTTAACTGAGCATAATTTTCGGCGGTCAAGCCCTGGCTGCGCTCCACAATCATAAACAATGACGGTTTGAAAAATTCTGCCCCTAACAACAGGGGCGTTTTTAATTTCCGGATTTTGCACATGACAAATCCGCCCGCCGCAATTATAATTAGCGCGGTTGTTTCGGCGAACAGGAACGCCCAAAATATTAACGATGGATCTGCCAATTTCACGAACAGCCAAACAAATATCAGCGTCCGCAAAAGTTCAAGCGCGTTGGCGAAAATTTTGTAATTCTCGACCGAATACGCGATTATGAAAATCGAATTGACTGCCGCGAATACCACCGATAAACTGTAAGCTTGAAACGCCTTAACCGCAAATTCGCGCAGTGCCAACTCCGCGGCAAAATATTCTGCGCCGAAATATATTACGACCGCCGGAAGTATCGCCATAATCACGGCTTGCCGCAGCGAATGTTTAAAAAGCAGCAGCATCGCCGCAACGTTTTTGTCGGCGTGTTCCATTGTCAAAATCGGCAAAAGCGGCTGCCACGTCACCTGCGAATGCAACCGGCAAATTCTTATCGCCGTTTGAAGGACTGCGAAAATCGCAACGCCCTCCACGCCATAAGAATTTAGCAAAAACCAGTTGAATATCATGACGACGATTAGGCTGTAAAATTTTCCGCTGGCAAAGGCGCCGCCCGCGGAAATTATTCCACAAATTGACGAAATCGGCTGTTGAACTTCGCCGAATAAATTTTTCCGAAAAGCTTTGCTCAGCCACAGCCCCGCCGCTAAGATTATAAAAATTTCCGCGAAAATCATTCCGACAGCCAAAGAAATTATTCCGAGGCTGAAAATTTTCACGCACGCCACAACGGCAAGCACGTCGACAATCATTATTAAAACGTAAATTTTTCGCACGCGCGCCTGCAAGCCTACCAATTTCACGAATTGCCAAAAATACTGCGCGACTATCAGAAAAAATCCGCTGACAGCAAGCGCCGTTCCGTACTCTTCGGCAAATGGAATTAATTTTTCCGGAATTTCCAAAAAGCCTGGGATTCGCGGGAAAATCCAAATCACCGCGCCCGTCAAAATTATTCCCGCAACTGCCGATAAAATTATCGCCAGCGTGGAATATGAGCGCGCAAATTCCGTTTCGTCTTTGCTTACAGATTCAAGGCTTTTTGCAAACGCGCCGCAATTTATCCAATAGCCGACGCCTTCGAACAGGAAAAATATCGGCATTAAAAACGACACAACCGCTAAGCCGTCGTCACCGAAAAAATATCCCGCTAAAACGGTGTTGCTGACAATCAGCGGGATTTTGTCCGGCGGCAACATATAGCCTTTGTACAATTGGCTCATGTATTTCAATTCTGTAGTCATTCAAATTCTCCTAACATAAAAAAACGCCGCCACGAATGACGGCTAAAAAATTTCTGTAAATTGGATTTTTAAATTTTTCTGACGGGCTTAATTCTGTATTGCCCAACTAAACGATTTGCATAATAGCCATCGTAGGCAAAAATCATATTGACGCCCCAATTGAACATTCCGTTGAAAGTTTCGCTGGCTATGAAAAAACTTCTGCCGTTGTCAAAAATATTCGGGAAAAGTTCGCGGCTGAACCATTCGGTATTTTCGGCGCTGCGGTTAACAATCGTTGAAAGTTCCTTCATATCGGGAATGCGCCAATCGCGGTATCCGGCAAATTCATTTTCGGCAAGATATTTCTCAAATTCCGAATAAGTCATCGCCGGCAATTCCTGTTGCAGCCACATCAGCTTTGTGTATTTGTCAATGACGCAGCCGTCTTTAATTTCGTAACGCTCCGCGTTTTTGCTGGAAAGATTGACGTAACCGCCGCTAACAGCAATGCAACCACAGCGCTGAACTTTCTCAATCGGAACTGCGCAGCCGTAGCCGAAATAAATTGCCCAATTGCGGTCGCCGTTCGGCGTGATATATTTTTCCGCCGTCCAATAAAGATCTGCCTTGACGTACTGCGCGAAATTTTCAAAGACAGCCGGATTTTTCTTGCTGTAGTCAACGATAAAGCGCAATTCGTCAACCGTCGGCAAACGCCAGGTATTTGTGCCACCATACAGTGCCGCATTCAGATTTTTCACGTGTTCCACGGCTTCTTCGAAGGTATAACTCTTCGCCGTTGCTTTTTCGTAAGACAAGCCGGTTTTCATATCGGTGATATAAGCGTCAAATTCGCTGAAGGACACCGTGGCGCGCGTGGCGTCGACTTTGATAACAGCTCCGCGCTCGTCGTAAATTTCAGTTTGCCCACTGGACGGTATAGAAAAATCTTCGGCAACTTCATTCAACGAACGAACAAGCCTGTAGCCGAGCCCGATATTTTTTTCGGCGTAATAACCATCGTAGCCAAAATTAAAATTTATAACCCAAACGTAAGTATCTTTGAAGGTGTTGTAGGTAATGTAATGCGGAATTTCATTGCCGTTAAAATATTTGTCGAAGAACCAACTGTTGTTGCTGTAGCTGTCGTCGAAAATGGAACTAAGCTCGTGCATTGTCGGCAGCCGCCAATCTTTGTGACCGGCAAATTCGTGATTCGGCAACATCGTCAAAACTTGAGAGTAACTTGTGCGAGGGTGAACGTCTTTTTCCCACATCAACTTTGAATAGGTATCGGTGATTGTGCCGTCGCCGTTATCGACAAAGCGCTCGTCCGGTTGGGGTAAAGGTTTTCCGCGAACAGCCACGCCGCAGCTCGTCAGCGATTTATTTTTGCCTGTGGTTGCGCCAATGTTGAAATTGATAACCCAGCCGCAATCTTCGGCACGCGGACCATATGAGCCGCCGCACCAATAATCTTCCGGCGCCAATGTCTGGAAAACGTCCTGCGCGAAAGCCGGATTAATCGAACGGTAGTTTATCAGACTGCGCAATTCGTGTTTGGAAGGCGCGCGCCAATCGTCGAAGCCGCCGTATTTAATTTCGTTGAGCTGAGCAATGTAATTTTGCGTAAATTCAGCCCACGTCATGAGGCGGTTGCTGTAGCGCGCATCTTTTGGATTGAAGGATTTAACTTCCCAATCAAGACCGGTTTGCACGTCGTGAATAACCGCAACTTCTTCGAGCTGAAACTTGCCGACTTTCAAAACGTCGCCGTCGCTGTTAAGCATTTGATATCTCATAAAAATTTTCTCCTAAGCGGGGTTGCCGTCCGGCAAGATTTTTCTCAGCGGGTGGAAAATGTCAATCGCCTCTGTATCTCCAACCGCCACGAAAGAATGCGGCACATTAGCCGGAATGATATAAGCGTCGCCCGCGCCAATCTGATATTCCTTGCCGTCTTCGACAATGATAAAGCCGCCCTTAATGCAGTAACCGAGCTGTTCGGATTCGTGTGTGTGCATTTCGACTTTAGAGCCGTCCGCCATATTCCAATGGTAGCCCATCAGCTGTTTGCCGCCTTGAAAAAGGTACTGGAAAATAACGCCAGGGTTAAGTTCCTTTTTTTCAATTTTGTCGTGATAAATCATCATAAAAATCACTCTCCTAATCTACGTAATGAACGCGCTCTGCGTTGAAACGCTCTTTCTGCTGCCGCTTGCTTTTCGGATAACCGAACGGCATAATGTTAAACGGAACGACATTTTCCGGCAGATTTAAAACTTTTGATACGGCGTCAATTCTGTCTTGAAAAGGTTGAACCGCCATAAACACGCCGCCGAGCCCCAAAGTTTCCATTTCCAGCCAAATATTTTCCGCAGCAACCGCGCAGTTGATATCGACGAAATCAAGATTTTTCAAAGTCGACGTGTTGTAGCAAATGACGATAGCCGCCGGAGCGTTCGCCACGGGCTTTGAATATTTACTTGTCGCCGAAAGTTCCTGAAGTTTTTCTTTGTTGGTAATGACGTAAAATTCCCAGGGGCGCTCATTTAAAGCACTGGGCGCGGCGAATCCTGCGCGAATGAGTTTGTCAATTTTCTCGGGCTCAACGGCGCGCTCTTCGAACATTCGGACGCTTGCCCTTGTAAAAATGCTGTCCAAAATTTATTCGCCCGCCTTTTCAATTTTGGCAACAATCGCCGGATCTTTGCTCCATTCGTCTTCAGTGAATTTGCTCCAAGCTTTGCTCGGGTGGTCGCTGAAACGAATCCCCGCCGTGCCAACGTTGTTAAGTTCGTGTCCGTCGAAGAAAATGTAAATTCTATCCTTCGGGACGTTGGTAATTTCGGAAAAAATTTCGACGTACTTTTTCGCCAAAACTTTTTTTTGAGATTCCGCCAATTCGATTGATTTAACTGTAATTGCAGGCATTTTAAATCCTCCTTGCAGTGCAAATAATTACAGAGCGCGCGCCAATGATAAACTGTTCGGCAGAATTTAACTGCGCCGGTTCAGCGTAAATGGCGGCGTCGCCCAAATCTGTGTTAACTTCAACCTGCCACGTCATATTTTGCGGCAAAGCAGGCAGCCAAACGCCGTGACTTTCCCAATGAGCATTGACGCCGATATAAATAAAATCGTCCGCGCCGTCCGCAGTTTTACCGGCAAACATCACGCCGACAACGCGATTTTCCGCCGAATTGTCGAATTGCCACGCGTTTTTTCCGTGGACGCTCAACATTGGATAACCGAGCGGAATACCTTTCGACATGCGCATTAAAACCGGATGATTTTTGCGGAAATGAATCATTGCGCGGAAAAATTTATGCAGGTCGGCGTTTCTCTCAAGCATGCTCCAATCCAGCCACGAAATTTTATTGTCCTGGCAATAGGGGTTGTTGTTGCCGTACTGCGTGTTTCCAAATTCGTCGCCTGCCAAAATCATTGGAATGCCAATACTCGTAAGCAAAATCGCCGCCGCATTTTTAATCATTTTGTGGCGAAGAAAATTAATATCCGCCGGTAAATCGATATCGCCTTCCCAGCCGCAATTCCAGCTGTGATTGTCATTGCCGCCGTCAGAGCCGCCCCAACCGTTTGCCTCGTTGTGCTTGTCGTTATAAGCAAACAAATCGTACAGAGTAAAGCCGTCGTGGCAGGTGATAAAATTTACTGAAGCGCAATCGCCGCGCCAATATCTGTCGTAGATATCTTCAGAGCCGGTAATTCGCGCCGCAACTGCTCCTGCGCGATTGGCGTCGCCTTTGAGAAATTGCCGGACGTCGTCGCGGTATTTGCCGTTCCATTCAGCCCAGCGCCCATACGCGGGGAAATTTCCAACTTGATACAAACCGCCCGCGTCCCACGCCTCGGCTATCAGAATTGCGTTTTTCAAAATTGGATCGTAAGCAAGCGATTCTAAAAGCGGCGGGTTGCTCATTGGTGAGCCGTCTTGATTTCTGCCCAAAATCGCCGCCAAATCGAATCTGAAACCGTCAACGTGGTAAGTGCCGACCCAATATCTTAAACAATCCAAAATCAAATTGCGAACGATTGAGTTGTTGCAATTTAACGTGTTGCCGCAGCCGCTGAAATTGTAATAGTAGCCGTCCGGCGTCAAAATGTAGTACGTGTTGTTATCCAGCCCTTTGAACGAAATGTAAGGACCGTGTTCGTTGCCTTCGGCGGTATGGTTAAAAACCACGTCGAGGATAACGCGGATATTATTTTGGTGGAGTTCCTTAATCAAAGTTTTCAATTCGTCGGCTTGCATTGAATATTTGCCGCTGGCGGCGTAACCGGCTTTTGGCGCGAAAAATCCAACCGTACTGTAGCCCCAATAATTTAAAAGTTTGTTGCCGTCAATTTCGCGCGCGCCTTCAAATTCGTCAAATTCGAAAATCGGCAAAAGTTCAATCGCCGTCACGCCCAAATCTTTGAGGTAAGGAATTTTCTCGCGCAGTCCGGCGTAAGTGCCCTTGTACTTGACGCCCGAAGATTCGTCTTTCGTAAAGCCGCGGACGTGAGCCTCGTAAATTATCAGCTCATTGTGCGGCGTTTGGAGCGGAACGTCGCCTTCCCAATCGAAATCGTCAAGAATAACTTTCGAGCGGTACTGAAATTCGTTGCTCCAATCGGGCTGTTTGCCCCAAACATTTCTGCCGGAAACGAGCTTTGCGTACGGGTCAAGCAAAGTCTTAGTTTTGTCGAAAACATTGCCGCGCTCAAAATTATATTCGCCGTCGACGCGGAAACCGTATTCAAGATTTTCATAATCCAAATCAAAAACGATCATTGCAAAGACGCTGCCAATTTTGTAACTTTCGGGGAACGGAATTACCGCGAAAGGCTCTTTTTCGTGCGAATGGAAAAGTACAAGCTCACAACTTTTCGCGCCGGTTGAATAAATTGAAAAATTCACGCCGCCTGGAACAATGCTTGAGCCGTTTTCCAAAAACAAACCTGGACGAATTTTAAAATCACCGTAAACGTCGGTCGGGCTCATATCAATTCGCATGGCTAAATTCCCTTTCCGCCTCGGCGATACTTCCAACGCAATGCAACATTTTGATAAAGCCGGTCATTTTCAGCACGTCAACAACTTCTTCAATCGGCTCGGCGTAAATAACTTTTGTGCCTTTGGACTTTGCGGTTTTGGCAATCATCAAGAGCGCGCGCAAGCCCGAACTGGAAACGTAAGTACATTTTGCCATAGAAACAATCACGGGCTTTTTGTCAAGCAGGGCGATAATTTCGTCGCGGGTGTTATCCGAAGTCGAAACGTCGAGCTGCCCGTCCAGCGAAATTATTTTGATATCGTCGTTGCGTTCAAGCGTAACTTTCATAAAATCACCTCAATTTTTCGACATGCTCATTGGCGGGTAAACTTCGCCGTCAATCACCGCGTCAATAATGCAGGGCTGATTCAGTTTCAGCGCCTCTGTAAAAGCCGCCTCAAATTCTGCGCCGTTTTTGACTTGCCAGCCTTTCGCGCCGCACGCCTCGGCGTATTTCACATAATCCGGATTTTTAATGTCCATGAAAGCCTGTTCGCCCCAGTTATTGAGCAGGAACTTTTTAATGACGTTGAACTCGCTGTTGTTAAAAATAACGTAAATCACCGGAATATGATTTTTGACGCAGGTTAAAAGTTCAAAGCCTGCCATTAAATAATCGCCGTCGCCGCAAGCGCAGATAACCGGTCGAGCAGGATTTGCGCATTTGACGCCGATTGAGCCGTTAACGTGGCTTGCCATGGGTCCGAAACTGCCTGGATTTTGGTAAATCTGATTTTTATTCAAATTCAAATAGCCGCTGAGCCAAAGCATATGCGCGCCCGCGTCGCCCATGATAACTGCGTTTTCCGGCAAATGTTTTGAAATGAGTTTGACGAGATACGCCGGATGCATTTTGCCGTTGGAAAATTCGGGAACTGTATCGTCGTGATATTTTTTGCGAACGGCTAAATTCTCCGTCAGCGGCGCAACATTATTTTTTTCAAGATAGGCAATGAGATTTTCAAGCGCGGGCGTGGCGTCGCTGATTAGCCGATAATCCGCGGTATAAACTTTGTCAATTTCGTGGCGGTCGATGTTTATATGGAAAAGTTTTTTGCCGTTGTAAAGATTTTTGTTGAATCCGAAGGTTGCATTTTCCGCGAAAGAATTTCCAACCGCGATAACCATTTTTGAATCGTGGAAATAATTATTCGCGCCGACGTCGCCCGAAGTGCCGACAATTCCCATTGACAGCGGATTATCTTCAGAAACGTAGCCCTTAGCGTCCATTGTGCTGACGAACGGAATTTTCCAAGTGTCAATCAGCTTTTCAAGAATTTTTTTTGCGTCGGAACGAACGCAGCCGTAACCAATCATTAACAGCGGCTTATTTTCCGGCTTAAATTCCTGCGCGAAGGCTTTGCAGAAAGTTTCAGTTTGAGAATCGCCCGCCAAAATTTTTGGAATTGAAATATCCACAGAGCGATAATAAGGAACTTCAGCGAAACTTACATCTTTAGGAATATGCAAATGCACGGGTCCGGGTCTGCCTTCAAACGCCGTGTAAATCAATTCCTCAAGCACGGGAATTGTATCTTTAGGATCTTCGAGAATAACAGATTTTTTCGTTGTAGCCGCGAACATTCTTTGAGAATCCGGAGTTCTGCTCAAGCCGCTCGTTTCATTGAGTGCGCCCTTGCCGCGCGTATGGAGGGAAGGATAACCGCTAATTGCCAACATCGGAATTGAATCGGAATACGCAACCGCCAAGCCGCTAAAAAGATTGAACGCGCCGGGTCCGCCGGTCGCAAAGCAAACGCCCAATTTCTTTGAAAACATACCGTAGCCCGCCGCCATAAACGACGCCGCCTGTTCGTTTTGGATTATGACAGTTTTAATCTTATCGGTTTTTTTGAGCGCAAGGAGCATAGAGCCGTTGACTTGTCCAGAGCCGCCGAAAACGTGATCTACTCCAATTTCTTCAAGCACTTTTACAATAGTTTGATAAACGTCCAAATTATATCGCCACCTTAAAGTTAAAAAGGTTAGTGGAAAGTTTTTGCGCTAACCACTAACCACATTGATATTCAAAAATTTATAGAATTAAAGTCCGCGTTTTTTGAGAACTTCGACGAGCAAATTTCCGTAAGCAATGGAAGATTCAACGCTCGTACCGGTAACGAACGGGTGATCGTAATAAACTTGAGGACTTTCGCGGTTGGCGTTAATACGGGCAATGCAAGCGCCGTTCGAACCAACAGCGTCACGAACCAAATCTTCAAGCGGAATGATAAATCCAGGCGTCACAACGTTTGTGCCTTTGTTGTCTTCAGTCACGCCGTAAAGATCGTAAGTCATAGCCATGCCGGGTCCGTAAAAATCCCACGCGCGCGGGTGAGCGGTGATTTTCTTGCCGTAAATGACGGATTTATAATCGTTTTCGGGGTCGCGGCAAAACACCAACGCGCCAACAGCGTAGCACAACGCGCCGACGATTTTATCAGCCTTGATAGCTTTCAAAATCAATTGGTGAAGTTCCCAGCAGTTGCAAAAATCGAGCGTAACGCCAGGACCGCCTGCCATTGTAATTGCGTCGTAGTCGTCCATGTTGACTTCGGAGAATTTTTTAGGATTAGCCCATTCGTCGCCGTCAACGAGTTCTTTGCAGCGCGCGCAAACTTCCGGCGGATTGACATTAACTTTTTGAATCGGATCAAAGAAATTCGGATCTATTGACGCCGCAAAAGGCAACGGCTTTTTACCGTTCGGCGTGATAAGCGTAAGCTCGTGACCGGCTTTTTTCAGCGCGTCCCACTGAGCTTGAAGTTCTTCGCCCCAAGTGCCGTAATTCGTCGCCGCTACTAAAATTTTTGCCATTAAAATCTCTCCAATCGAAAATTAAAATCCGCGTTCCTTGAGAACTTCAACGACTTTTTCGCCGTAAGCAATGGAAGATTCAACGCTCGTGCCGGTGATAAAAGTTCCGTCGTAAACAACCGTTGGATTTTCGCGGCTTGTCGTGGGAATGGCAACGCATTCGCCGTCCGGACCGACAGCGTCAATCGTCAAATCTTCAACCGGCCACAAGAAACCTGGCGTAATCACGTTCGGTTTCCAATCCGTGCCGTAAAGTTCATAACTGGAATCATAATCGCCGTAGAAATCCCAGGCGCGCGGGTGAGCCGTCATTTTGTGCCCGTAAACGATAGACTTGTAGCCGTTATCGGGGTCGCGCAGGAAAATCAGCGCCGAAGTTGCGTAGCACAGCGCCGCCACAACTTTTTTAGCCTTGTACGCGTCCATAATCAATTTGTGCAGGTAATAATCGTTGCACATATCGAACATTGCGCCCAATCCGCCCGTCAAAACGATGGCGTCATAGTCTTTCATATCGCAGTCTTTGAACTTCAAGGGGTTGTTCAATTCGTCGCCGTCAACGAGTTCTTTAATGCGGTCGCAAACTTCCTTAGGATTGGTGTAAACTTTTTGGACAGGATCAAAGAAATTCGGGTCGACGCTGATTTGAAGCGGATAAGGTTTTTTGCCGGTACGCGTTGCAAGCGTGACGCTGTGTCCGGCTTTTTTAATGATGTCCCACGGTGCTTGAAGTTCCTCGCCCCAGGAGCCGTATTCGGTAGCCGCAATTAAAACTTTAGCCATTTTGTTACCTCCACGATTTGTATTTTGAAAATGTTCCAGGCGCTTAATGCGCTTTTCGAGCGTGTCGATTTTTTCATTGAGAGAATTGATAATTTCGCCGCATTGAATCAGCGCGATAATTTTTTGCGCAAATGCAACGTGGTCGCCGCCCGTTCGCGCAGAAACCAAATCGCCGTCCACAACAACGTCTTCGTCGACATAATCAATTCCCATGAGTTTTGCGTCGCCGAGCAAATTATTATGCACGACCATTTTGCGCCCTTTGACAAGCTCGGCAATCGGCGCCATGAGCCAAGAGCCGTGGCAGATTATGCCCTTGATAAGTTTTTTATCGGCAAAACATTTCTGCAGGAACTGACACGCGGGCGGCAATTTTTTGATATCCTCGGTGTAACGCAGCCTGTCAGCCACGTAACCGGCGGGAATTATCACGGCCGCGTATTCTTTGAGATTTGCGCCTTCAAAACTTTCTCTGCATTTGAAAAATCTGCGGTTTTCGTGACCGGTAAAAGTCAATTCGGCGTTGCCCCAAAGCCGCGTCAAGAAATGAACTTCAAGCCCCGCGTCTTTGAACGCCTTCGAATAATAATCAATTTCCGGCTCGTAAAAATCGCTCTCGATTAAGATGCCTACTTTGTTTCGCAATCAATCCACCAGCTTTCCGGACAAATTTTTTATCGCGATTAAATGATTTTTGCCGTCTTCGAATTTGTATTCCATTTTGTCCATAATCGTTGTGTACAGGAAAATTCCCAGCCCGCCGATACCGCGTTCCTCAATTCCGGCGTCAATATCCACGTCGGGCTTTTCCGCCAGCGGATTATAGGGCTTGCCTTCGTCGACAAATTCAAAACGCAACGCATCATTCACAAATTCGCACGAAATAAAAACATTCGAGGAACCGGAATAATCGATAATGTTAACAAGAATTTCTTCAGAGCAAATCTTCAGGCGATTAATCCATTTATCGTCGCCGGTGTACTTTGTAATTTCCGCGGTGATTGTGGCAAGCATTTTCGGCAAAACTTCACGTTTAGCGGGAAATTCCAGATTTTTAAGCATAAATTATCCCTCGAATGAATCTTGAATCGTCAAGAATTTGTCAATGCCGGTCATTTTGAAAACGTCGAGAATAGCCGCAGACGCGCCAACAAGATAAACCTGGACATTAGCGCCGAGTTTTTGTTTGGCGAAAACGACTGCGCGAATACCGGCGCTGGCGATGTACTCAAGTTCGTTAGCGTAGAAAACCAGCTTTTTAATTTCGCCTTTGCGTTCAATCAGCGGCTTCAGCTCATTCATAAGATTCGGCGCAATTGACGCGTCAATGTGACCGTGCAATTTGATTTTGCTGACTTCGCCAATTTCCATAACATAATTAGCCATAAAAATATCTCCTTAGTTTTCGGTAGGAATAATCCGAACTTTGATTTTCGGGCGGTGATCGAGTTGCGGAAGTTTCACGGTAAAATTTTCTGCGTCAAAGTAATTCCACGGCTTGCCGTCAATTTCGACAGATTCAATTTTGCAACTGCCCTTCGGCAAAATATCCGGCTGGACGTGCAAAGTGCTATCTTCACTGAAACCGTTAACCAAGGGCTTGAAGTACAAATCGAGCGGCTGTTTGGTGTGAAGAAGATTAATGTAAACCGCGCTCAAAAATGCAAGTTCAATCGAATGGTAACAGCTCATTGAGTGGCTGCCCTTCAAGCGTTCGTTGCCGGTGAGGAACGGAATGCCATTGTTTAAGACGTTGAAGTAAACCGCGCCGTCGTCGTGGTCAAGAAAATAGGTATTGTAGAACGCCGCAGAAACGCGCGCCAAATTTTGATATTCGGGCTTGTGGAGGCAACCGTACAAAATCTGGTAAGCCAAAATTCCCTGCTCTTGTTGCCACCAGGCTTTTCTGTCGTGCCAGGCAAATCTGTGGCAAGTTTCGCCGTCTTTGAGTTCGCGCTCCATGACGTCGTACCAACCGCCGCGCCGCGTATCCATACCAACTTTCGGCATAATCTCGGCAATTTTTTCAGCGAAGGCAACGTACTTGTCTTTGGCAACCGCGCTGTTAATTCTCATCAAGTTCCACGCGATTTTAAGATTGTGCCCGACAACGCCGCGATTTTGCTGCCAGCCCCAGGTTTTATCGTGCGACCAATCGTCATAAAATTTTTCTTGAACGAACGGGCTATGCTCATAATCCTTGAAATGTTCTTCGATGCAGTCAGCCGTGTATTCGAGAAAATCCTTGTACTTATCGTCCATAGTGGCAAGGTACAGATTAATCAGATAAGCCGGTGCGTGGTCACCGACGCTGTTCCAATTTTTGCGCCCAACATTTCGCCCGAGAGATTCACTTTTCGGATCGAAAGTCACGGGGTCGATGTGCGAATAGTAGCCGCCCTTTTCTCTGTCAATGAAAAATTTATCGAACAGGGCAATCGTCATACGAATGTCTTTCATAATGGCGGGGTCGCCGTTCAAGCGGTAAGTTTGAGTGGGACCGGCAAGCGCGTAAATTTGTTCGTACATTGGAATTGCTTCAATGTCGTCGTCGAATTCGGACGTGAAAAGTTTATGTTCCTTGTCGCCCTGCACGTCGATTCCGTGATACCAATAAACAACATTTTCGTCGATATCGTAAAATCTCATATGGTCGCGCAGGTACTGAGTACCTTTTTCGGCAACTTCCAAAAATCTGTCTTCGCCGGTGAGCATATACGCGCTCGCCATACCGTAAATCATGCGCGAAATGGTATCGGTTTCCTGGCGGAAATCTTTTTTGCGGACGCCGTCGAGTGTCAAACGCGTGCGATATTGGCGATAATCGATTTCGCCGTTCGGGAATTCTGCGCGAATGTAGAAATCGGCGATACTGCGCGCCTGATTAACCCACCAATCGGCTTCTTCAAAGCGCATCTCTGAAGGTTTGCGCCCGGGGAAATCCATATAGGACGCCTCGAAATGTACGCCGCTCTCGTCCGGATAATAAATCCCGTAAACGAAAATGATTTGTCCTTCGCGCAGGAGTTTATCAACTTGCCCCGTGCAGTCTTTGTAGGGCTCGTCCAAATTTCTCAACAGCCGCGCGTAAAAATTATCGGAAAGCTTGAAATTAACTTCGTCGCCCGCGAAAGTTTTTACAACGCCGCTGCGCGTTTTGGCGTCGTAACTTTGGCAAACGCCGCCGATCGTGTCCGAAAACTCAAAATTCACGTGCATCGCTCCTTAATTTTTTATTGCTGAATGATAGTACAATTCATTTAATTTCGAGGTAAAGATCTCTAAACGAATTTAGACTTCGACAAATCGCGCCGTTTGTGTTAATATGACGAAAATTTTTAGAGGTGATTTTGAAATGGTTTCAGCCAAAATGTATGAACTCGGTACGAAAAAATCTACGATTCGCACGATATTTGAATTTGGAAGGAAACGCGCGGCGGAGGTTGGCGAAGAAAATATTTTCGACTTCAGCCTGGGCAACCCGAATGTTCCAACGCCGGATTTTGTACGCGACGCGGCGATTGATATTCTGCAAAATTATGAGCCGTCCGCAGTCCACGGTTACACTGTTGCCCCTGGCAATCCTAAAGTTCGTGAAATTCTCGCGCAGAGCATTAATCAGCGTTTCGGTACGAATTTTGCGGGAAAAAATTTATTCATAACGGCGGGCGCGGCTGCGGCGATAACGATTTGCTTTAAAGCACTGGCGGAACAGGGCGACGAATTTATAACTTTTGCGCCGTATTTTCCCGAATATAAAGTTTTCGTCGAATCGGTTGGTGCGAAATTGAATGTCGTTCCGGCTCAGCCCAAAGATTGGCAGATTAATTTTGCCGAATTTGAAAAAATGTTGACGCCGAAAACTAAAGCCGTAATTATCAATTCGCCGAATAATCCTTCGGGCGCTGTTTATTCCGAAGAAACCATTAAACAACTCGCGCAGATTTTGACTGCGAAGTCCGGCGAATTTGGCGCGCCGATTTTCATAATTTCCGATGAGCCGTACCGCGAAATTGCCTATGACGTTGCCGTGCCGTACGTGCCGAATTTTTATGACAATACGCTGGTTTGCTATTCGTACAGCAAATCTTTTTCGTTGCCTGGCGAGCGCATTGGTTATATCGTCGTGCCGGATTCTGTTGCTGATTTTGAAAAAATTTATGGCGCAGTGGCGGGCGCGGCAAGGGTTTTGACGCACGTTAACGCGCCGAGTTTGTGGCAATTGGTTATCGCCAAATGCGCGGGCAAACCTTCAGACATTTCGATTTATGAGCGCAACGCGAAACTTTTGTACAACGGCTTGATTGACGCGGGCTTTGAATGTGTGAAACCGCAAGGCGCATTTTATTTGTTCCCGAAGGCGCTGGAGGCGGACGATTACGCATTTTGTGAGCGCGCCAAAAAATATGATTTGCTGCTTGTACCTGGCGCGGATTTCGGCTGTGCGGGATATTTCCGCGCGGCTTACTGCATTAAAACCGAGACGATTGAACGCTCCTTGCCGCTTTTCAAAAAACTTGCCGCCGAATACAAATAATCTGGAGTTTTACAATGGCTATTGATACTGTCAAAGGCAGCGGTGAAATTAAAAGACTCCGCGCCGAAGTCGATTCTTTAAAATCTGAAGTTGAGCGTATCAGCGACGCCGTGGTAAAAATTACGGCTGCGATTGACGATTTGAAAAGTTCGCTAATTGCCAATTACAAATCGCCGAATGTTGACGAAAAACTCGCGCAGAGCCCCGCCGAAGTCAAAGTTGCAAGTTCCGGCGCGATGCTTCTGGGGCGTCTTGAAGTGGTTGAAGACAACACTTTCAAAGTCCTTGAGGGGCAGGTTCGCGTGAAGTCGAAAATTCGTGTCTTTCGCGGCGAAGTTAACATTTTCGAGGGCGTAATTTCCGGCATTAGCAACAATGGGAAAAACGCCACGGCAGCTTTCAGAGGCAATGAATGTTCGTTGTCTTTCAATTCCAATTTTATTCCCAGTTTATTGAAAAGCGACGTGGTTTACGTTTACGAACCCGATACTGATTTGCCTGGTGTTAAAACTCAAAAAACTATCGGGCACGCGGAAGTCATAAGCATTGATTCTGATATGATTAAAATCAAAGACGCTCTACGTTTTAGAAACTTCAAGATTCGCATTTTCCATTGCCATGACAAAAGCGTTGAATACGCGCGCATCACCGAAATACAACATGAGCATTGGTATGATACTTACCACGACCCTGGATACGCAAAGATACGTACTGATGGCGGATATTTTGTCGAGGGTGATATTATCGAGGCGTATGAAGAATTTGACGCAGACGGAACGCCGATTGACCCTGTTGAAAAAATTATCGGGCGTGCTGAAATTACCGAAACTCGCTCAAATAAAATCAGCGTCAGACTTTTGGAAGGCACCTTTTTTAGTAATTCCGAAATTCGCATTGCGCAAAACGGCGATTTTAGATATGAGAAAATATATTCGATAACGAAACCGTACGGCAGCGGCGAATATAACCAGGTTAGCTACCGCTCCGGCGGCGACAATGATTGGTACTTCAAGATAAGCGGCTGGAACTTTGAAGTCGGCAACATTATCGAGGCTCTCGAAGACTAAAATTTATTTCGCAAAAAAAATATCGCCACGCGTTTTGATTAACAGGCAGCGTGGCGTTTCTTTTTCGATTGACATATTTTTTGCCGTCTTGTAAACTAACTTAAATGTTGTTTATCGGAAGCAGGGAACTGAAATGCAAAGTTTGAATCGAAATACGATGGTTGCGGCAATTATAGGCGGCGTCGTTGTCGCAATAATTTTAATCGTAGGAACTCTTTGGGTTGGAAGGAGCGCCAGCCAGGATACCGAAAAAGCCGTTAGCAACGTTAGCCTGCTTTACCTTGAGGAACTGGCGGGGCGGCGTGAGCAGGTACTTTCCTCTACCTTGAATGATTATATCGGCGATTTGGACGTGGCGATTGGACTTTTGACGAGAGCAGATTTAAGTTCGCTTGAAAATCTTCAAGCGTATCAGTTGCGTATGCGGCAGCTTTACGGATTGGAAAAATTCGCTTTCGTCAATGAGGAAGGTTTAATTTACACGTCCAGAGGCACGCGAACGGACATTTCGCAATACGCCTTTGATTATCAATCAATTTCTAATCCGGAAATTTCAATTAAAGCCTCCGACGGCAATATCAAAGTTGTTATAGCCGTTCCGACGGACAGACTGCCCTTCGAAGGTCATTTTCTGGTTGCCTGCTTTATGGAGATTGATATGGATTACATGCTCAAAAATATTTCTTTTCAATCCGGCTCGAACAATACGACTTTCTGCAATATCTACACGGCGGAAGGTTATTCGCTGACAAATATGGTGCTCGGCGGGCTCGCTAACGAAAATAATTTAATTGCGGCTATGGAAAATGCCGATTTTGAAACTGGTTACAGCCTTGAAAATATACGCAATGATTTTGTCAAAGGCAGACGCGGCGTAACTTCATTTACGTACAATGACATTCGCGAAACAATGTATTATGTTCCGGTACACCGCACTGATTGGATACTTACGTATTTGATACGGGAGAGCGTGATTAGCGAGCAAATCGATACCATTTCCGCCGGTATTTTGAAAAGAAGTTTGCTGATGTCGGTGCTCACTGCGGGCGTGCTGATATGCATATTTGCGCTGACGATTAAACAAGCCCGCAACGCCTCAAAACTTGCACTTGAGCGAGAAACCGCTGAAATGCTGCAACAGGAACTTGAAGAGCGAATTTCTCTGCAGGACGAACTTTTGGAGCAAGAGAAAAAGCGCGCGCAACAGGACAGTATGATTAATGCGCTGGCGGCGGATTATAAGAGCGTGTATTACGTCAATCTGGACAACGACCAAGCCACTTGCATTAGAAATGATTCTGCAGATACAGAATTTGCGCAGGGCGAAACTTTTGGATTCACCGGAACTTTCACGCGTTACGCCAATAAACACGTTGCCGACGAATACAGGGCGATTTTCCTTGACTTCATTAAACCGGAAAATATTCGCGCAGAACTTAGAAAAAACGCAATTATCGCCTGCCGGTATCTCGTCAGCAAAAATGGCGTTGAAAGTTATGAAATGTTGCGTATGGCGGACGTCAACAGCAGCAAGGCAAACGCTGATAAAACCGTCAACGCAATTGGTATCGGCTTTACGGATATTGACGCGGAAATGAGAGATTCGCTTGCCAAAAATCAAGCGCTCAGTGAAGCCTTGAAAACCGCCAAGGAAGCAAGCAAAGCCAAAACTGTTTTTCTGTCAAATATGAGCCACGAAATACGCACGCCAATGAACGCAATTATCGGCTTAGACGCGCTTGCACTCAATGAGCCGAATCTGTCCGCCGTCACCAAAGATTATCTTGAAAAAATCGGCAGCAGCGCTAAACATTTGCTGAGCTTGATTAATGATATTCTCGATATGAGCAGAATTGAATCCGGTCGCATGGTTTTGAAAAACGAAGAATTTGCATTTTATAAACTGATAGAGCAAATTAACGTTATCTTCAGCGGGCAATGCCAGGAGAATGGCTTGGAATATAATTGCCACATTAGCGGGCAGCTGAGCGATTATTATATCGGCGACAGCACGAAAATTCGCCAGGTGCTTATAAATATCCTCGGCAACGCTGTAAAATTTACGCCAAAGGGCGGCAAAGTCGAACTGTCTGTAGAAAAAACCGGCGGCTTCAATGACAAATCTACCCTGCAATTCAAAATCAGCGATACCGGCGTTGGTATGAGCAAAGAATATCTGCCAAAAATTTTCGACACGTTCAGCCAGGAAAATTCGGGCGCGGCAAATAAATATGGCAGCTCCGGACTCGGCATGGCAATTACCAAAAGAATTGTCGATATGATGAACGGCGAAATCAGCGTTGACAGCGAAAAAAACGTAGGCACGACTTTTATTGTGACTATCACGCTTATGGATTCGAACAGAAAAATTTCAAGCGAATCAGACGAAATTGATATACTCGTGCAGGATATGAAAGTCCTTGTTATCGACGACGACCTTGTTGCCTGCAATCAAGCTAAATTGGTTTTGTCGAAAATTGGAATAGCCGCGGAAACTGTTCAATCCGGAAAAATGGCTGTCGAGGCTGTTAAACTTAGTCAAGCGCGGCAAGCGCCGTTCAATTTAATTATTGTGGATTGGCAAATGCCGGAAATGGACGGCGTGGAAACAACCAGGCAAATTCGTTCGATAATCGGCAAAGAAACCGCGATTATTATTCTGACGGCGTATAATTGGGACGATATTTTTGAAGAGGCGGTTTCAGCGGGCGTGGATAGCTTTATCGCAAAGCCGCTTTTCTCGGAGAATCTGCTCAACGAATTAAAGCATGTACTTGAAACCAAAAAGCCGACCTCTATCAGCAAAGTAAACCAGCACAAAGCCGATTTGCGCGGGCGACATATTTTGTTGGCGGAAGATATGGAAGTCAACGCGCAGATTATGATCGAAGTACTGTCAATGCGCGAAATGGAAACCGATCACGCCGTTAATGGCAAAGAAGCCGTCGATTTGTACGAGTCGAAACCGGAAGGATATTACGACGCGGTTTTAATGGATATGCGTATGCCGGAAATGGACGGGCTTACTGCTAGCCGAACGATACGCGCCTCTAAACGCGCGGACGCCGCAACCATTCCGATTATCGCCTTAACTGCAAATGCATTCGACGAAGATGTTCAGCTGAGCCTTCAAGCGGGGCTTAATGCGCATTTGAGCAAGCCCGTGGAACCGGAGATACTTTTTGAGACGCTTGAAAAACTTATCAAAGATTAACCACATGAACTAATCATTAAATTCAATTTCGCATTCAAACATTCTGTTCCAGGGGTTGGTGACTTTCAAATCGCGCAGAAATTCAAATTTCGGCAAATTATTTTTCGCAAAATCATTCATGAGGCGCGTTTCTTCGGCTTCGACAAAATCACGCTCGCCATTGAACTGATAATAACTAACCGGATTTAATTTATTGCCGACAATCGTGCGAATATTGGCTTGATACGCCCAATCGTCGAGATAGCGCCGCGCCAAAAGTTTATTCTTAGCGTCGGCGCTCATATTTTTTGAAAGAACGCCCGTAGCCAACGCAAAGCCCGTTGAATTGGTCGCAGTATTCCAGCCCGCGTAAGACTGCAATTTGAACAGCAAATTTTTATCGCGCAGAATTTTCATCAGCGCATTGTCCGCGCCGTTGGCAAAATTAATATCAGCCACGCCCACCGAATAACCGGCGTCAACATAATCTGCAACCATATCGGCAAAAATTTTCGTGCTGGCGCTCGGCGTCAAATTCGGCTGAAAATCCGTGCCGTCCGGTCTGCGATTGTGCGCCCAAAAAGTTTCACCGTAAAAATCCGTATTCACCAACAGCACAAAATCAGCGCGCCGCGGATTGTCGATAATCTTGCCGCCCAAAATCAGCACTTCGTCATTAATCGAATCGCCAATCGGCTCTGCGGAAAACGGCGGAATAGTTTTCGCGCCCCTGCCCTTGTTGTAACGAATAAAAATCTTCGGCGTCTTGCCGCTCATTTCGTTAACCGCGCGCGTCAACAGCAGCAAATTAAATTCGTCGATACCGGCGAGCGATTGAAATTTCGTCTTAGGAATATTTTCTGCGTAAGAAAGCAACCGGCGATTTTCCCTGTGAGTTTGACTGAGCGCCGAATTGTCGTCGCGCCCGATGATTAAATAATTGATAACGCCGTCATTAGCAAAATCGATAAGTTTTTTCGTGGCGGCGAAATTTTTATTGCGGCGTTCGAGCCAATCAGTTAAAATTTCCGCGGGGATGCTGTTTTCCAAATAAACCAAATTATTTTTATCTTCGACAGTCAAGCCGGAAATTTCCTGTTTATCGAGCAGCGCCGTATATTTGAAAATTTTTTCGCCAAAATCCGCGTAATAACTCGGCTCTTCGATATCGCCCGCCGTGCCGGTGTGCGGCGTCCGCATTAACGAGCCGAAAATATAAATCTTCAACTTAGGATTATCGGTGTGCAATTTTTTGAAACGTTCGACACGCGCGGAAATGGTTTCGCTGTCAATTTCGTGTTTGCGCGAAGGTATCAAGCCGCCGTACAGCATCGAATCCGACGCAATTACCGCCGCGCGCGCAGATTTTGAATTTTCTTCCAACCACGCCCAAAGTTCGTCGGGGTGCGAATCTGAATTTGCCACGCTCAATAATTCTTTCGGCGGCAATAAAATTTCGTAGCCGAGCTGTTCAATGACTTCCGCGGTTTGCTGATACGAAATTGGGCGGTTGTCGTGCGGCACGAATAAAATTTTCGCCTTTGCCAGCGCCGAATTGTCCTGCGGCATTAAGCAAATTAAAAGCATTATCAAAAAAATTTTTCTGAACAAAATTTTCGCCTCCAAAAAAAATAGCGGTTAAGCTTTCACTCAACCGCCTTATCAATGAAAGGATTTGATTTTTTATGATGCCGAAGGCCGGACTCGAACCGGCACGTTGTTGCCAACGGCAGATTTTGAGTCTGCTGCGTCTGCCAATTCCGCCACTTCGGCGTTACGGGCGTTATATTACCACTCAAATTTTAATTTGTCAAGTACCAGAAAATTTTTAATCGGTGGCAGGATAAATTATCGCCTTGCCGAATTGAATTAAAAAGCTTAGGATTTTTTGTAGTATTGGAGGGGTTTTAATGTCGAAAAAGTATTACAATACCAAAATTGTCGGCGTGGGCGGCGATGTGTCCAAATTTTTGAGCGTCATTAAAATGATGGTGCTTTTCGACGATTCGATGGTTTTGCCGGAACTTCGCGAATTTTCCGTTCTGCACAGCGGCAATCGCCTTGAAGGCGTGATTAAGCCTGGCGACATTCTCAAAATTGCCGACAGCGAATTTACGATTGTCAAAGTCGGCGACGAAGTTCACAGCAATATTCGCACGCTCGGGCACATTATCATTAAATTTGACGGCGGCGCGGGCGAACTTTT
>CAJOMO010000015.1 GCA_905235685.1 uncultured Selenomonadaceae bacterium | reverse complement strand
CAAGCCGTGGCAGAGCTGATAAAAATGTTCGACGTGAAACGCGCGGCAGAGCGGCAAGTCGATTTATTCACGGAGTGAGGATTTTGTACACGAAAAAAAATTTATTTCAGCGGCGGCGCGATTCGCAACTGCTAGATTGGATGTACGCAATGATCGATGAACATTTGCACAATTTATTTTTCGAAGACGCGGTAATCACCGGAAGAATGCCGGAAATTAAAGACGCGGTATTGGGCGGCGCAAGCCGTGGCAGAGCTGATAAAAATGTTCGACGTGAAACGCGCGGCAGAGCGGCAAGTCGATTTATTCACGGAGTGAGGATTTTGTACACGAAAAAAATTTATTTCAGCGGCGGCGATTTTCACGAATTGCAGGAGCTGTTTGACGGGTTGCCTGGTGTTGTCAGTGTCACGGCGGGCTATATCGGCGCGCAGAATGTTAAAAGTTATGTCAATCCTGAGCCGCGCCTTGTCGAAAATATTTCCGGCGTTGAAGTTATTTTCAATCCGAAAAAAATTGATTTGTCGATGTTAATGGACGTGCTTTTTAACGTGCTGAATCCTTACGCCGACAACAATTTGGGCGTTTACTACGCGACCGGCGAAGATGAGCCGCAAGTCGAACTGCATATGAATTTTATTGCGAATCGCGGCAAACAGCCATTAGCCACAACCGCCTGCATTACGGTTAACGACACGACACTGAATCAGAAATTCGCGCGTAAATGTTACGCCGCCGCCGGTAGGCTCAAAAATTTTACCGCCGCGGAAGAATCTCACCAGCACTTTCTCAAAAAAAATCCCGCCCTGAAATTGATTTTGCGAAATTAAAGGCGACTCTGCGCTTTTAAATAAATTTATATTTAGAAAGAATTTTTTTAATAAGACGGGCTCAAAAATTTCACCGCTGCTGAAGAATCTCACCAACATTTTCTCAAAAAAAATCCCGCCCTCAAGACGGAAATTGACTTTGCGAAATTAAAGGCAACTCTGCGCTTTTAGAGCCTGCCCAATGCACAGCCCGCCGTCATTCGCGGGAATAAATTTGTGGCGCAAAACTTTCAAGCCGCGCTGATTTAATTTTTCGATTGTCAATGAAGTCAACAGCGAATTTTGGAAAACGCCGCCGCCCAATGCGACGGTGTTTATTTTTGTCCGGAAACTTAGATTTTCGCAAAACTGCGCAACCATTTCGGCAAGTTGTTCGTGAAAAAATCTGGCCAAAACGCCGCTGTTAACGCCTTCAATCCTGCGCGAAAGAATTTCAGCGAAAAGTTTATCCGTCGGCAATGTGTCAGGGGCAAGGGGCAAGGGAATAGGGGCTAGGGTTTGGCTTTGTTCGGCAACAGCTTGAAGTTTCATTGCCGCCTCGCCCTCGTAGCTTGAACTTTTACAAATCCCCAAAATCGCACTTACCGCATCAAACAATCGCCCGCAACTCGTAGACTCAACGCAATTAATTTTGTTCGTCAGCAGGAAAGCTTGAGCCGCTAAATTTTTTTCGTCGGCAAGATTTAACTTTTTCGCGCAGTCCAAATCCATCATCGACAGCGCAATTTTCCAGCCGTCTCGCGCAGAATTATCACCGCCCGCTTGAAGAAATTTCGAAATGTGACCAACGCGCCGGTAATTTTCCGCGTCGCAAATAAAAATTTCGCCGCCCCAAATCGTGCCGTCGTCGCCGTAACCCGTACCGTCAAACGCCACGCCGATAACTTCACCGTGAAAATTATTTTCCGCCAAACAGCTTAAAATGTGCGCGTAATGGTGCTGAATTTTCACCACCGGCAAATTAAATTCCGCCGCAAGTTTCGCCGTCTGATAGCGCGGGTGTTTATCGCAGGCAACAACCTCCGGCTCAATCTCAAGCAAATCAGCCATTCGCCGAATCGAACTTTTTAAAATTCCAAGCGTCCGCAAATCGCTAACGTCGCCAATGTACGGCGAAGCATAAATCAAATTATTTTTCGCCAACGCAAAAGTATTCTTCAGCTCGCCGCCAATCGCCAGCACGGGCTTATTTTTTTTGCGCTCATAAAAAATCGGCAGCGGAGCATAACCGCGGCTTCGGCGAATCATTGACGGCGCGTCATTTACAAAATCCATAACCGAATCGTCGGCGCGCATCAAAATTTTTCGGTTGTTCGACAAAACCACGCTGCAAAGTTCCTGCGCGTCAACGTCGTCAATGGCGATTGGAACGCCGCTCGGGTTGCCGCTCGTCATAACCAATGCGTCGGGAAAGTTAGGGACAAGTGATAGGGGATAAGTGAAAAGCAAAAGATGTACCGGCGTATACGGCAACATCGCGCCGAGTTTGTTAATTTTCGGGGCAACATTTTCAGCGATTGTACCGGCAGGATTTTTTTTCAGCAGGACAATCGGCTTTTGCGGGCTGTCAAGAAATTTGAGCTGCGCGTCAGTCAAAATGCATTCGCGGCGGACGGCGGCAATATCTTTGAACATCACGGCGAAAGGTTTGCTCGGACGAAATTTACTTTCGCGCAGTTTTTGAACGGCAGAAAAATTTTTCGCGTCGCAAGCCAAATGAAACCCGCCAATTCCCTTAATCGCAACAACGCCGCCTTCAGCCAAAATCTTTCGCGCTTGAATAATCGCCGCATTCCCGCGCGCGCCATTGACAAGATAAATTTCCGGTCCGCACTCATTACAGCAAATTGGCTGAGCGTCAAATCTGCGCGAATCCGGATTAAAATATTCAGCGGCGCAACTTTCGCACATCGGAAAATCGCCCATCGAAGTTCTTTCGCGATCGTACGGCATATTTTTCAAAATGGTGAGGCGCGGTCCGCACGCGGTACAATTTATAAACGGGTGCAAATACCGGCGGTTGTTTTTGTCGAAAAGTTCATTCGCGCAGACGTCGCAAATCGCAATGTCCGGCGAAACAAAAATATCGCCAACTTCGCGGGCACTGTCGATAATTTCAAAGCCGGTAAAAATTTTTTCGTCGGCAATTTCGGCAACGTCGATTTTCAAAATGGTTGAACGCAGCGGCGCTTGTTCGGTTATCGCTTTGACAAAATCGGAAATGTCTTCGCCCTGCGCGAAAATTTCAACGTAAGAGCCGCGATTGGCAACACTGCCGCAAATTGAAAAAGCCTCGGCAAGCCGGCTGACAAACGGTCGGAATCCAACGCCCTGCACAATCCCAAAAACTTTGATATTCCACAGCATTTTACCGCCTCATTGATTTTGAAGTTTGGTTTCTTCCAAAGCGCCGTGCAGCCTCTTCAAAAGTTTAATCATGGCAACACTGTTGGCAACGAGGTAAGAAATCAGCGCGTCATTGTTGCCCATTTCGGTTTTAAAAGCCTCCTTCAAATTAGCAAAGATACTGTGAATAGGAAAATTGCCGTGAACCCTGTAAATCCAGCTCAAATTTTGCATCGCCATATGATCGAACACGGCGTAACGCTTTTCAATGTCGTTTTTGAAAAAGTCAAGCCTGCCCATAAAATTGTCCAGGTGCTTGAAACCGTTAATGAGCCTGTCCATTTTGCGGCGCATACTTTTGACGGTGAGCGTCGTTCGAACGGCGGTGGAAGTTAGCGAATCTTCCCTGTCGCGGTGAATGTAACAGATATGCGGCGTCAGAATCATTTTTTCGGACAAACAAATCACTTCGAAAGTCCAAAAGCTGTCTTCCTGCACAACCGGCAAAAATTTTATATCGTTTTCAATCAAAAAATCGCGCCGAACAAATTTCAGCCAGGGATAAACCAGAAAAAAATCTTCCAGCCAATAGGGGAACTTTTCCGCAAGCCCGCCGGTAATTTTGTTGGTATTGTTGGTTTGCATTTCGCCGAGCGGCACAACATTTTTGAAAAAATCTTCGCCTTCGCCGGTAGACTCCATATATCGCTTGCAAATCACAACGTCAGCCTCAAATTTTTCAGCGGTGCTGTACAAATCTTCAAGCGCGGTGTTGGTAATGGCGTCGTCGTTGTCCATAAAAAAAACGTACTTGCCGCGGGAAATTTCCAGCCCCTTATTTCGCGGCAAACTCGGTCCGCCGCTATTTTTCCGCATTTTTATGAGTCTGAGCCGCCCGTTAAATTGCGGAACGTGGCTTTTAACAATCTCGTAACTTTTATCAGTCGAACAATCGTCAACAATTATCAGCTCAAAATTTTCAAGCGTCTGCACAAGCACGCTGTCAATCAGCAGCTCGATATATTTTTCGCAATTGTACATTGGCACAATCACCGACACCAACGGCAGCTCATTCGCCATAAAAGCTCACCCCTTCAAAAATTCGCGATAGAATAAACAAATCTTCGGCAGCATCAAATAAGCAACAGTTTCTTCAAGTTCCTCTAAAACTTCGCCGCATTCCTTGCCAATAAAATATCCGTGCTCCCCGACATAAGCAGCCAAAATTGCACCGAACATCACCGCAAGCGCGCCAATCGGCTTTTTCGCGAATAAAAATTTCTTCACCGGCAAAAATTTAGCCAATATAAAAATCAGCGCCGAAATGCAAATCGCCAGGAAAATGTAAACCGGCACGCGGTACGGATAATTCGCCATCGATATGAAAATTGGCTCGCCCGAAGGTTCAGCGCCGATTTGGAAAAATACTCTTCCCCAGCTCAATTCGCGCAGCGCAAACAGAAAAAACAGCATCGCGCAGAACACGTGATACCATTTCAGCTGAAGTTTCGACGCTCGCGCCAATTTCAAATTCGCCGCCGCGAACAAAATTAATATCACGACTTGTAAATTTTCCACTAAATGATTTTCAAAAGTTATTTCAGGCGGCACGACGAACGCCAGCGGTATGCTCAAAATCAGCGCGGCGAATCCAATTTTTTCGTACATAAATTTTCCTCATTAAATTAATTTTTATTCTGAAATGGGGGGGGGTAGTTGAAATTTGTTGACGAAGAATTGTATTATTTTTAATAAAAGTAACGGCGGCGGTGAAAAGCGCGGAAACTAAAACGTCATTGTCGCCGAAATTATTTGGGAAGGCGGCTTTGAAAGTTTCGTACAACAAATGCGGAGGAACATTAGGATACGTCCCGATAACCCAATTCAAATTTTGAAAAGTTATATAGCTCAAAACTTCGTAGCGCAACTCCGGCGATTTTTGAAAACCCTCAATGCCGCTCATAAAATTGTCGATGTGCTTTAAACCGTTAACAACCCTGTCCATTTTTAACTTTAAAGATTTAGCGTCAAGATTTTTCGCAAATAGCGCCGTGTGTCCAAACGAATCTGCGCGCATACGAGCTACATAAACAGGCTGAGGAATAAGCACACATTTTTTCGTCAAGCAGGCAAGCTCAAAAGTCCAAATGCTGTCTTCCTGAATGACCGGTAGCCATTTGATATCGTTTTCGACAAGGAAATTCCGCAGAATAAATTTCGTCCAGGGAACAACTCCCAAAAAACCTTGATACATCCACGCTCGAACTTTCTGCTGAAAATCTCCAACCGTCACTTCGAGCTTGTTATCTTCGGCGTTGCCAACGACCGTCATATTTTTCAAAAAGTCCTGCGCGAAACCGTGAGATTCAAAATGTTTCTTGCAACAAACGATTTCGGCTTGAAAATGCTCAGCAAAATTGTACATAAATTCAAGCGCGCCTCGAGTTAAAGCGTCGTCGTTGTCCATAAAGAAAACGTACTTGCCGCGCGAAACTTCCAGCCCCTTATTCCGCGGTAAACTTGGACCGCCGGTATTGCTTTTTATTTTCACAAGATAAAGCCGACCTTCAAATTGCGGCATATAACTTTCGACCAGCGCGCAACTGTAATCCGTCGAACAATCGTCAACGATTATCACTTCAAAATTTTTCAGCGTCTGCCCAAGCAGGCTGTTCAGCAATTCGCCGATAAATTTTTCGCTGTTGTACATCGGCACAATCACCGATACAAGCGGAATCTCATTTGCCATAAAAATTTTCCTCCTCCGGCAATTCGTCAATCTGTTTTAAGCGCGTGCCGTCAAGATAAACAATTTCAGTAACTTCAATGTGAATGGCGCTCTTTTTCAAGCCGTGCCGCATAACGTCAGAATCCTGTTTGACGAACGGATTTAAAATCTTGTTAATTTCAATCTCCTGCTGCCCCTGCAATTTGTCAGTCATATCAATTTCAAAGGGCGTAATTCCTGCGCGCCCGTCCCTGCCGTCGATAATCACGCGCCCGATAATTTTGTCCAGCGGTTTCTTCGACGAAATATCGGCGTCCAGCGTCAACTTCAGATTCTTTGAAAAGCCGTATTCGTCGCCCTCAGTCACAACCGCTTTGAAAGTTTTAAAAGCAAAAGTTTCGGCGATTTGATCCTTAATCGGTATGTTCAAACTTTCCAGCTGAATCTTGAGCGCGCGCTCCACGGCGTTATAATAGCCGTCAAAACCTTTCGCGGCGACAATCTGCCATTCATTTTCATTGAGCCGCCGCATAGTGATTTCCAATTCAAAATTAAATTTCAGTTTTTCGTTGTAAAAATTCACGTTAGACTTCGCCACGCCGTCGCCAATCACCGGCTTAGAATAATTTTTAATCACGCAGCTGTCAACGCCGGATTTTCTGAGCCATTCGTCCAATTTGGTATCGGCGGGAAAATTCGTGTGCCCGCTTTTAATGTAATGAGCCACGGCAATTTTCGCCGCGTCAAGAAAATCTGCCCGCAAATTTTTATACGTGTTGGAAATTTCCTGCGTCGAATAAACCAGCGAATTTGTGTTGTCGTTAATGTATTCGGTGATAAGTTCTTCGGCGGCGGTGTTCAAAATCGAATCAATGTCAACGAGCCGGTTAAAATTTTCCGCGTCGTGATTTTTGACAGCCTCGCGAATAATTTTAATCGAATTGCCAGGCAGTGTTTGAACTTTCTGCATAGCATTATAACTGCCGACGCCCACCGCCACAAGTACAATCAAAACAAGCGGCACGGCTATCATCAAAGTTTTCTTCATAGATTAATTTTCCCCTAACAAGTCCGGACGTCTGCGCCGCGTTATTTCTAACGACTGCGCTTGACGCCATTTTTTAATTTCGGCATGGTTTCCCGACAATAGAATTTCCGGAACAACTTTGCCTTCAAATTCGCGCGGGCGGGTGTATTGCGGGTAACTCAACATTCCCGCGAAAAACGAATCAGTTTCCGCCGAATCCGTCGCGCCCAAAACATTTGGCAACATCCGCGCAACTGCATCGATTATCACCATCGCCGGTAATTCGCCGCCCGTCAAAACATAATCGCCAATTGAAATTAATTCGTCAGCCAAATCATAAATCCTTGCGTCGAAGCCCTCATAATGCCCACAAATAAAAATCAGCCAATCAATTTCCGCCAATTCCTTAGCCTTAGCCTGCGTGAAAGTTTCGCCGCTCGGGTCGGTGATAATAATTCTGCGCGACGGGCTTTGAGAATTATTTAAAACGTGCCGAACTGCGCGATACATCGGCTCCGGCTTTAAAACCATACCGCTGCCGCCGCCGAACGGTGAATCGTCAACCTGCCGGTGTTTGTCGAAGGCGAAATCTCTAAGCTGCGTCAGCCGAATTTTTAAAATGTCATTGTCGACGGCGCGCTTAATGATACTTTCGCTGAGCGGGCTGAACATTTCGGGAAACAGCGTAATTACGTCAATCTCATTCGTCATAATTTCCTCGCGCAGATTTATCAAGAATTTGCTCTTCAAAATGATTGGCGATTTGCTTATCGGTCGCCGTAACTTTCAAGCGCTGGTCGTCGGTGTATTCAAATTTCACGTCAACATAAATTTCGCCTTTTGGCGCGGGCGGCAGATTTTGCAAAGTCAAAGTGCCGCGGAATCTGTGAAAAACTAAATCAAGTTCCTCTTCGTTGCCGGCCTCGTAAATATTCACGTCAATTCGCGTCTGATTATCGTAGGCGGTTTCGTATTCGCGCGTCACGGCGCACGGGTACGGCGTATCTTTCGCAAGTATCCTGTCAAAAATCATGCGCCCGTCCGGTCCGAGAATCTCAACGCCCAATGAATGAGCAAGCACACTTTCAATTTTTATGCCGCTGCCTTCAAGCCCGCTGTTTTTCGCTTCAGCAACCCGCGCCGCGCCGATAACCACCAGCCGCGCCATATCCAATTCGCCGTCCGGATTGACGCCCAAATCGTGAGCAATCCTTTCGCGAATGTAGGGAATGTAGCAACTGCCGCCCGCCATTATCACGTGTCCAATTTCGTCCGCGCCAAAATTATTATTTTCTTTGGCAAAGTGATTCAGCTTTTTAAAAATTTTATCGTAAAGCGGCTTGCAAATTTCGTCGAACTCCGCGCGCGTCATTGTAAAATCCAGCGAATAATCTTTGCCGTCGAATTTGGCGAAATTCGGAAGGTTAATTTCGCACTCGCGCATTTCGCTTAAAAATTCCTTGATTCGGCGCGCCTCAATCAGCAGGCGATTCATCAGCCGGTTGTATTCGAGTTCGTCAAGCATGGCAGTATCGGCGTTGTCAAGATTAATTTTCGCGTCGTCTTCAATGTGGCGGATTAATTTTTTCTGCACAAGTTTATCGAAATCGTCGCCGCCCAATCTGTCGTCGCCGTCAATGGCAATGGCGCGGTAAGTGTGATTTTGGTGCTCAGCCTCCAGCACGCTCAAATCGAAAGTTCCGCCGCCGATATCGATAACCAAAACTTTTTTGTCAAGCTGTTTTTCGTGAACTGCCTCAATCGCCGCCGCCGTCGGTTCTTCCAAAATCCACATCACGTGAAAACCGGCTTCTTCGCCCGCCTTGCGGGTTTCGTCGCGCTGATTGTCGTTGAAATAAGCCGGAACAGTTATCACCGCGCCAATTTCAACATCTTCCTCGAGTTTCGCGCGCTTGATAAATTGACGCCGGACTTCCTTCAAAATTTCCGTGGCAACGTCGGTCGGCGTAAAATGTCTGATACCGCACTGCCACGTTTGATTGAGTTCCAAATTGCCAATGTACGTCTTTGCCGAACGAATCATATTTTCCGGATTGATGACGCCTTGATTCTGCGCCATTTGTCCGACCGTAACTTTGCCGATTTCGTCAGAATAAATCACGCTCGGCAACATGGTTTCGCCAGGCGGAAATTTCAGCAGCCGCTTTTTGCCGCCGGTAAAATAACACGCCAAAGTGTTCGTCGTGCCCAAATCTATTCCCAGCACGTAGTCATAGCTCATATTGTAAATTCCTCCACCAAAACTATCTCAGCGTCGCCGCCCGCAATTCGCCGTTCGCTTATTGTCAATCTGATTCGCCCGTCGCGCAGAATTTTTAATTTTAAAAGCGGCGGTTCGATTTTTTCATACAGCTCAGAATTTAATTGCACTTCGCCCAAATACGCCGCGTTTTCAAAATTCACAACGTCGCTGAAGGTTTGATAGAGTTCAATCTTCCAGCCAAAATTATTCAGCGCCGCCAAATCCAAATTCATATACAAAGTTTCAAAGCCGCTCGGCATATTTTTCGCGATACCAAGATTCAGATTTTCGCCGATATTGTAACAAACGCGGTAAGGAATTGCATTAGCCGTTTTAATTTTTTCGCGCAGCTGAAGGAAATTCGCCGCGCCGCCCGCAACCGCCAAATTCTTATCCTCAATCTCAAATTCGCCGGAAATTTCCCGCTCAAAATATTTTTCCAACAGATTTTTGAAATAGCCAATGTTCATCGTACCGCCGAGCGCAAAAATATTCGTCACGTCCGATTTGTCGAAACAATCCGCGCCCTGGCTCAATTCTTCAAAAACTTCGTCGAGCAGCGCAATAATTTTTTCGCTGTAACCTTCGCCTTCAAGCAGCGCGTCAATTTCTGCGCGAGAGATTTTAATTTTTTCAAAGCCAGGGTGAAATTCAATCAGCCAGCCTTCGACAAAATCGTCGGCGTCCGCCGCGTAAAGCGCTTCCTTAATCTTGCGGGCAAAATTCAGCTGAAAATCTATGGCGTTTTCAAAATTCCAGGCGGCGTCAATTTCCGCAGAAAATTTCGGGCGCAAAATTTTTTCCAAAATCGCCCTGTCAATATCCAATCCGCCGATTCGCAAACCGCCCGCCGCCAATTCGGAAATTTCTTCGCCGTCAACTTTTATCACGCTTACGTCGAGCGTCGAGCCGCCGAAATCGAAAATCACGCTCAAAGAATTATCCTGCGAGGGCGCGGCAAAAAGCGCGGCGAAGGATTCATTAATCACGGCGTCGACTTCAAAACCTGCGCGACCAGCAGAATCTTTAAGCAGTTGGCGCTGATGTTCGGTAAAAATCACCGGCACAGTAACCGCGGCGTGAATTTTATCTTCGGGCGAAAAATTATTCGCGACGCACTCATAAATTTTCTTGAAAATATCTTCGGCAACTTCGGGCGCGTCAATTTCGCGATTGAGCGCAGGGATTTTCCGCCGCCAATTTTTTTCCTCAAGTTTGCGCTTGATGCCGACGATAAGATTTTCCGGATTATGCATTTCGCCCTGCGCCAGCGCCGTTGTGCCGATAATTTTATCGACGCCACCGCTCTGCATTTTGTTATAAAGAATTGCGTTGGGCGTGCTGTATTCGCCGCCGAGCCGGATTCCGCGCAATTTTTTATCGGCGCGCGCGCACTTCAAATTACACGCGCCGAAGTCTATTCCAATAAAAATTTCCGCCATATTAACCCACCTTGTAAACCGTCATAACGCCGTTGTACTGCAAAAATTTTTGTTCGCCAAATTCATTCAAATAATTTATCCGGTACGGCAGCCGCTCAATTTCGGCGATAATTTCAGCGAATTTTGGGTTGCCGGTTTTGCGAATTTGCGGCGTCATATTTTTGTAATCGTCGTCAGTGACTTTCGCGCCTGCCGTAACATTCAGCGTATAAATTCCGCACCCGCTCAAATATTCGTTGACTTTGTCGAGAAATTCAAAGTAAAAAATGTTGCCGTCCTTGACGCCGCGGCTTATCGCCACCAAAATATTGTCGAAAAAAACATTCTGGAACAGCTTAAAATATTTCGCGGTGATATTTTCGCTCAATTCGGCGTCGTCGATATTTTCAAGGCTCAGCTTGTCGACGAAATTATTTACCTGCTTTAAATGAGACTCCAACAGCCGCTGAAATTTTTGGCTGGTCTCGGTGTCATTCGCGGCAAGAAAATTTTGCAATTCGTCAACATTCGCCGCGCGCTTAATCTTTTCGGAAATTTCCTCGCGCTTATTCGGCAAAAATGCGCCCGCTGTTTCTTCCAGGTAAAAAATCGATTCAGTTTCGTTAGCGGGGCGCGCAGGAGTTTCGGGCGGCTTATTTTTCAGCGCGTCGATTTCGCCTTTCAAATTGTCAATTTCGCGCAGAAGGTCGGCGTTAGTATTTTTCAGCACGTCAACTTGATTTTGCAGCGCCAAAATTCTGTCGTAAAATTTCTGTTCGGCTACCGCCACCGCCGCCTGTATCCAATTCTTGATTTCCTGCTTTTCCTTGTCAAAATAAAACATCGTCAATCCTCACTCAAAATAAATCGGACGCCTTAGAAATTTGCAGCGCGCCTTCGCCAATCGCATTGCCGTTTTGAAGAACTTTCGCCGAAAAATCCAGGCTCAAATCTGCGCGAACGCTGAAATTGATTTTCACAACAGCCGCAGATTTTTTCAAACCCGCAGGCAAATCGATTTTCAAAATGTCCACCTGCCGCACGCCGTCATCGTCAATCCGCCGCGCCAACGGATAATTTTTCACATCGCGCTCGTAGTACGCAATTTCCAAATGCCGCTGGTTATCTTCCAAAATTTTGAAATCGCAAGACGCCTCGCACGGCAATTTGGTATCGGCGGGAATTATCGTTTGAAAAAGATTGTACTGAAGCCCGTCCGTCGACGCCACGCCCAAGTTATATTCGAAGTCACATTTTCCACGGCGCTGATATTTTCCGCCAAAATCGCCGCGCCGCGACTAATCAGCGTCGAAATATTTTCCGAGCCGACAATTTCCACCGCGCCAATTTTTTTCTTAAGCGCGTCCCGAATCATCGGAATTTGACTTGAGCCGCCCGCCAAAATAATTTTCTTGACGCCGCCAATTTTTTTCGCCGCCGCGCTGTCAATCACGCGTTTGGTAATTTCCGCCGTGTGATTTATTTTTTCGCCGATAAGTTTTTCCAAATCCGCGCGCTGAATTTCCTTGACAAATTCGCCGTTTTTGTCCTTCGCCGTGTAAAATTGAAAATTGGCAACGATAGAATTTTCGTCGCTCAAACCGGTTTTAATGCGCGCCGCCTCCCGCAAAATGGCGTTGCGATTTTTCCGGTACTGAATTTCTTCCACGCCGTGAAAATCTTCGTCAAAGTCCATTTCGTCCCAAGGCTGGCTCGTGCCAAATTCTTTATTCGCCAAATCCAACAGGTACTGCGCGAGAATTTCAGTCAACAAATCGCCGCCGCAATTCGGATCGCCGTCCGTGTTAATCTGATTGAACGCGCCGCCAATTTTTTGAATCAGCGAAACGTCGAAAGTCCCTCCGCCGAAATCGTAAATCAGAAATTTGGTATCGCGGAAAATATTTTCATTCTGCGCCGCAACCGCCGCCGCCGTCGGCTCGAACACAAGCTTAATCTGTTCGGGCTTTAAATTCATCGCCGCCGCCGCCGCATTTTTTATCGCGCGATTCGCCGCGTCCGTAAATTTCGTCGGCACGGTGATAACTGCGCGATTAATCAAACCTTCAGCCGCGCCAAATTTTTTTATCAGATATTCCTGCACTTGCCCAATCAGCCGATTCAAAAAAAGTTTCACCGCAACTTTCGCCGCAATTTTTTGTTTCGTGCCGTCCTCAAAAGTAATTTCGTCGAATTTGTGATTTAAATCGTTGAGTTTGGTTTTGAAACTGGAAATTTTGCCGCCGATATTTTTTTCGCTGAGAGCCACCGCCGCCAGCCCGATAATATAATCGTCCTTCGATTTGAAATAAATGACGCTGGGAATAAGGGGCGAGCCATTTTGCCGAAAAGTTTTGAGCGCGCCCTTATCGTCAACGTACGTCACCACCGAATTTGTTGTACCGAAATCTAAGCCAATCGCAATCCCCATTAAATTAATCAGCCTCCCTTTCCGCACATTTTACACCAATAAAGAAAAAATTTAAATTGCCTTGTAAGATATTAATTTGATAAAATAAACTTCACGAAGGAGGAATTATTTATGGTGAAAAAATTGGCAGTATTGGCGGCGGGAATGGTCTTTGCAAGTTCAACGGCATTTGCGGCGGAAGATTCGGAGCTCAAAAAATTTCCGATACCGATGAATCACGAAAAATTTGAATTGCAAGAGCCGGATTATTTAGTGGGCGGAATAGTAACTTCAGTTATACATCAAATTTTGCCGGTGTCAGTCGAGGCAAGATTTTTCGCGCCGCACATGGATTTAAACGTCCAATCCGGCAAATATCATTACAATGGCGATCCTGTCAGCTTGAAAGGCACGCTTGGATTTGGCAACGACAACGCGCCGGAATTTATTTTTCGGTACAGCGGCTTGACTTTGGATTATCTGCAAGTTGACGGCGACGGCGACAGAAATTTTTCCGCGGCAAATCCGATTACTTTTGCCGGTAATACTTTTTCGGGCAATGTTCATTCCAGCGATAAATTTCAATACGCGAAATTGACTTTCGGCAGTTCGCTGATTTCGATTTTGGGCAACGGCGTGGATTGGAATATCGGCTTAGCGGGAATGTATTGGAAGGGCACGGTTACGGAAACCGCCACCGGTCAAAGCAAGACTAAAAAATTTGGCGCGCCTATTCCGATAATTGGCGTTGGCGCTCACGTTCAGCCTTTGCCGGTGCTCAAAGCCTATGCAAATCTTTCGGGGTTGCCGCTCGGCGGTCACGGGCATTTTTACGATTTTGAGGCGGGCGTTCGCGTCAGTCCGTTGCCTTTGGTTAGCCTAAATCTCGGTTACCGGAAAATCTATGCGCATTTGAACTATCACGACGATACCGGCGAAATTTCTTTGAAAGGTCCGTTTGCCGGTTTGCGCGTCGATTTTTAATTTGGTGTTTTCTGAAATTTTATAATCATAGATATAAACTTCCCTTGACTGAAAAATATTTCTGTAGGATAATTGGCAAAGTCGATTAATCTATAGTTGTTTTCCAAATTCTGGGAGGTTTTTATTTTGCGGATATTGTTTAGCAAAAAAATGAAAAAGTTGCTATTGGCAACGGTGGCAGCGACTTTATGGCTGCCGACAATTTCAGTCCAAGCGGCAGAAGATTTTGTGGGCGACAATGAAAATCAGTCCTCAAAAGAAAATCTGACGATGTACGACGAGGAGGATCTTGCGGGCAATAAGCTGAACATTGAAAGCGGCGACTACAATATGATTTATGGCGGCGGCGGCGAGGCTTCGGCGGAAGATTCCAAGAATAACGAAATTATATTTCGCGGCGACACGGCGAATGGAATTTTCGGCGGAATGTCGACCACCGGCAATGTTTTTGGCAATAAGCTTTACATACGCGGCGGCAGGGTTGTCGGCGGGATAATCGGCGGCGTGGCTTATTTCCCGTACGATACTGACGGTAGCGCGGGGGATGTTTACGGCAATTTGGTTGAAGTTGACGACGGCACGATTAATTTTGTTTCGGGCGGTGAAGTTGCATACACTTACCCAAACAGCGGCAGTTTTACATTGGACACGACGCAGGAAAGATTTTTCAGCGGCGGCAACGTTCATGACAACCAAGTAATTATCAACGGCGGCACTATCGAAAACGGAATTATCGGCGGCGCGTCTATAGCCGGCAAAGTTTATGGCAACCAAATCACAATTAACGGCGGCACAATTTACGGACAAATTATCGGCGGCGAAGTTCGCTATCCAAACGCCAATTCCGACATTACCAACAACAGCATTCATATTTATGGCAGCCCGAATTTGGAAAACGCTGAACTTATCGGCGGTTTGCTCGGCAGCGAATATTACGCCGGTAATAATGCTTTGCATATTTACAGTTCCGGTATCACCGCGAAAAGTATTAACGGATTCGGCTCTTTGGTTTTCCACGTGCCTGGAACTCATATCAACAATAACTCTTCGCAAATGTTGACGCTGACGAACGGCTCAACTTCTTTGGATAATGTTAACTTTAGCGTTTTCGTGCCAGGGAATATCACGCTGAATAAAGACGATACGCTCAATCTTATAAAAAACGCCAATGGATTGGAGCTTTCTTCCGGTTCAAGCGCCGATGTTGAGGAGACAGAAATTTACAACGGCAAAATTATTCAAGGAACTACACTCAGCTATGATTTAGATTTGCAAGTTTCGAACGACGCAAGCAGCCTCGGCGGCACTGTAAATGGTAATTCTCCTGTCAAGACTGAAGTTGCGACAAATCTTCCAACCCCTGCGCCTTTGCCTGTAGTTATTCTCGACACGCCCATTATTCCGCCCATTGATGACCCCATTAACAGCCCCGTTGACAATACTGTTGAAAGTTCTGAAGAAGAAGGCGAAAATGACCGCGCACAATCTCATGACGTTGCCCGTATAAATCGCGGGCTTGAAGTTTTTTTGGACATTGGCGGCAGTCATATACGTTCGAAAACCGGCGACGGCTCACACACAACCGCCGATATGCAAAATTATACTCTTGGCGCGGGCAGGATTTTGAGCAACCAGGCTTCAAGCGATTATTTTGCGCCGATTATCGAACATCACACCGGCGATTACGATACTTTCTTCGGTAACGGCAAAAAAGGCAACGGCAACGTGAAATATACCGCGGGCGGCGTTATCGGGCGGCACACGCAGAAAAACAACGGGCTTTATTATGAAGGCAGTTTTCGCGCAGGACGCTCTGAAAATGATTTTTCCTGCGACGAATTTGTTGTTGAAAACGTTCCTGTTCATGTGGATTATTCAATGTCCGCGCCGCTTTACACCGGACACGTTCGCTTTGGACAAATTAAAGCTCTTGTTCCCGGAAAAATTTCCTGCGATATTTACGGGATTTATGCTTACGCGCGGCAAAATGGCATGGGTACCGACCTTTCAAGCGGTGAACACGTCGATTTTGATTCGATTTATGCGCACAGATTTAAAGTCGGCTACAGAATGACAACCCGCACGAATAACAGCAAACTTTACGGCGGGCTTGCTTATCAGTACGATTCAAGTTCCAGTTCGACTGCGCACGGCAATAATTGGGATCATACAGTTTCGGGCGCTTCCGGCTCAAGCTTTATGGTTGAAATGGGCTGGCACTATCAACCGACAGATCGTATTCCGCTAATGGTTGATGTCTATGCAACCGGTTGGCTCGGCTATCACAGAGGCGGCACAGCCATGGCGAAAATCAGAAAAGCTTTTTAAGGAGGCGTTTTGAAAATGGAAGAATCACACAATTACACTGCTGATACAGTTTTTGAAGGTACAAACGGGGTTGACTACCTGTATAATCATGCCTCTGGTGTAACCATTGAAGGCGGCGGCGGCGATGATGCGGCTATTGTCAATGAGGTCGACGGCAACAATGTTGTGATGAATGGCGGCGACGGTAACGACAATATTGAGAATTACGCTTCAAGTGTCACGATATATGGAGGCGCGGGCGACGATACTATTAACAATAACATTGTCTATGGTGGCGGCTCAAACGTCAAAATTTATGGTGAGGACGGCAATGATTATATTATCAATCTCGGCGATAATGTGACAATAGATGGCGGCACGGGCGATGATACCATTACGAACGTCAATTCAAATGTCACGATATCTGGAGGCACAGGGAATGATTCTATTTTTAACGGCGGTTCAAACGTCACGATAACCGGCGGCTACGATAACGATTATATTATAGTTAGCGGTTCAGATAATGTAATTCAATATGCAAATGGCGACGGCAACGACACCGTCGAAATTTATTCGGGCGCAACTTTTACTCTGCAAATTGACTACAGCGGGCAGCCTACATCTGTTAACAGCGGCAATAATCTTGTCGTGAAAGTCGGCGAAGGCAGCATAACTTTCTTGGATATGGCAAGTCAATCGCTGAACATTATCGACACTTCGGGCAACGCAATTAGTTTGACTGATAACACCGATTCAACCGATACAGATACAAGCACTGAAACCACTGATACAAATACCACGCTGTTGCAATCGGATACCGATATTGTTTTTCTGGTTGATACCAGCGAAAGTATGGGTACGTACATTGAGCGTGTTAGAAATGCGCTGAATAGTTTTGCAGATTCTTTGAGCAGCGCAAATGTCAGTTATCGTTTGGGTTTAGTTGATTTTGGCTACAGCGGCAATGATAGTAGCAGCAATTACGTAAAATCTTATAGTTTTGTCGAGGACGCAGAATCTTTCAAAAATGAACTGGCGAATCTATCTTCCGACGATGGGATTAAAGAATATGGCTTAACTGCCATTGATACCGCTCTCAGCCTGGATTTTCGCGAGGAGGCCACCAAAAGATTTGTTATGCTTACCGATGAAGGTTATGAAGAAAATAACCGTGGTAGCACCAGCGATTTGGACTCGGATACAGTTCTTGCTAAATTGGCTGACGCTGATGTTATTTTGGACGTTGTCGGAGAAATGAATGGCGAGTGCCAAAATGAATATGAGCCGATTGCAAATGCTACCGGCGGCAAATTTTACGATATAAACCTCGATAGTTACGATACAATTTTTGAAGAAATATCCGGCAGTATTGTTGACCAAATCGGACAACCCGATAGCGTTGCGGTAAATCTTAATGATGTGGCAGAAGGTGAAGCCGGCGTATTCTTGCTTTATTCAACAACCGACGAAAACGGCTCAACAACTTTTTCTTCGCAGGCAACTTTCATCTCCATGGGTTTCACGCCGTACAAATACAACGGGCATTATTACGGCATTTACACAAATCAATCGAGTTGGGAAGACGCTAAAACTTTTTGCGAAAATTTAGGCGGTCATTTAGTCACAATAACCGATGAATCTGAACAAATCTTTGTGAAAAGTTTGTTGGAAAATGAACAAACGCCAAAAAACAGCTACTGGATGGGCGGTTATAAAGACAGTTCCAATGAATGGACTTGGATAACAGGCGAAACGTGGAATTATAGCAGTTGGGGGAATGGTCAACCTGACGGTGACGGTGAAGCATTAATGATGTATTGCAGTACGGCTAATGGCTGGGAACTTGGCGACTGGAATGATTTTCCTGCCGAGGGAGAAAATGGACAAGATTTCTTCGGATTGGAAAATTTCGGCTTTATTTGCGAATGGGACATTGGCGATATTGAAGATTTTCAAGTCGTCGGCACTGTAACAAATGAAAAAGTTTATGCTGCTGATACCGACAGCGAATATCGGCAAAGTATCACAGTTCCAGCCGAGTGGAATGTCACCGCGACGGAAAACAACGATCGATTTTATGTCACCGGCAACAACGCAACCGTGGCGGGCGGCGACGGCAAAGATTCTTTCACGGTTGGTAGCGATGTCGACGGAATTATTTTCGCCGATATCGACACCGCCGCAGATAAAATTTCTTTCGCCGCGTCAATCCCCGAAAATTCCCTCGAATATTCCGTTGGTACTGCGCTGGAACTTTACTCCGACGATATTTCGCTGACTTTCCAAAATCGAACAGCTTTGACGGCTGATTTTGCGACTTACAGCGTCAGCAACGGCGGCACGTCAAATACCATTTCCGAACTCCTCATAAATCCACCAAATTTTGATAACATCGAGGTAAATTCGGACGCCAGCGTGATAATGTCTTTCGCGCATTGGAGTTACGGCTTCGAACCGGCGGATAATTCTTCGGCAAGCTAAATTCAATTTCCGGTAAAATTTTTTTCAAGGCGGCTCGACCGTCTTTTTTTATGCGCCAAATAATTTTCCTGAAAAAAAGCTGTAAAAACTCTAGCAATTATTTTCAAATCCTGTATAATTATAGGCGGAAATTTGGGCGAATGCCTCTACAAAAAAATCAAGGCGGTGAATAATTTGAGTGAAATTGTGAAGATTCGAGGGCTCAAAGCGGGCTTGCAGCTAATTTTCGCGAAAGACGCCAGCTTTGAAGACGTTCAAGCGTCACTTCTGGATAAACTTCAAACCGGCGACAAATTTTTTATTCGCGGCACGACTGTTTTTGCCCCGAAAGATTATTTTGACGAAGAGCACAATGAAAAATTGCGACGCTTATTTCACAGGCACGGAATGCTTTTCAGCACCGATTTGAAAGAGCCGAAATTTGCGCCGGAAAAATCCGTTGAGCCCGTTACAAAAATTGTCGAGAAGGCAAAGCCCGCGTTTATTTTAAACCGAACATTGCGCGGCGGTCAAGAGATTCGTACGGAATCTTCGGTTTTGATTTTCGGCAATGTAAATCCGGGCGCGCAAGTCATAGCCGGCGGCAGCATCGACGTTCGGGGAATTTGCCGCGGCACTGTTCACGCGGGCGCATTTGGCGACGAAAACGCCTGCATTGTGGCTGATAAACTTCGCCCAATGCAAATCCGTATCGCAAATATAATCGCGCGTCCGCCGGATAATCTTCAAAAAACCGAAAACGCGGAAAAAGCTTCAATTAAAAATGGGTATATTGTTTTTGAGCCGGTTATAAGGTAAAATAATCGGCGCGTTGTGTTTTAAAATCACTCCAGCCGGAGGTTTGAATTTATGTGCGAAATTATAGTTATTACAAGCGGAAAAGGCGGTGTCGGCAAAACTACCACGACGGCGAATATTGGCGTGGGTCTGGCGTTGCGCGGCAACAGAGTGGCGCTGATTGATACTGATACCGGTCTTCGGAATTTGGATTTGATACTTGGGCTTGAAAATCGGATTATGTACGATTTGGTTGACGTAACCAGCGGGCGCGTTCCCTACAAAAAAGCCCTCGTTCGCCACAAAAAATATGATTCGCTGTTTCTTTTGCCGACTTCTCAAATTCAAGATAAATCCGCCGTCACGCCGGAGCAACTCGTCAAACTTTGCAACGAAATGAAGGGCGAATTTGAATTTATCATTATCGACTGCCCCGCCGGAATTGAGCAGGGTTTCAAAACCGCAATTGCCGCGGCGGACTGCGCGATAGTCGTAACGATGCCGGAAGTTGCCGCAGTTCGTGACGCCGATAAAATCATTGGCGAGCTTGGGCGCGCTGACAAAGAAAACATCAAGCTGATTGTCAATCGTATTCGCCCGCAGATGGTTGAGAAAGGCGATATGCTTGATATGGCTGATATCAATGAAATTTTGTCAATTGAGTGCATTGGGCAAATTCCCGACGACGAAATGATTGTTACCGCGACGAACAAAGGCGAGCCGGTTGTTGCAATGAACGATTCGGTTGCCGGTCAAGCTTACAGAAATATCGTTGGCAGAATTTGCGGCGAAAATATTCCGTTTCTCAAACCGCCTAAAGAGGGTTTCTTCAAAAAATTAAAACGCTTATTCGGTATGCTGTAAGGAGGGAGGCTAATGCTGGACATTTTTAAAAGGCTTCTCGGCATGAACGAAAAAAAGTCTGGTCAAATTGCAAAAGAGCGGCTTCAATTTGTGATTATTCACGACCGCGCCACTGTTTCCCCCGAAGTCATGGAGCAACTAAAAGCTGATATTATCGCCGTCATTTCAAAATACATGGACATCAACACAAGCGCAATGGCGATTACTTTTGAAAAAGATTCTGAGTCTGTCGCTCTAATCGCGAATATTCCAGTGCAGTCTATTCCTCATTCGCCTAAACGGTAACGCTGGAGGTGAGGCGTTGCTCATTCGTTTTTTAGAAATTATTGGTAGATTTATAATTCGGTGCTGTGAAGATTTCGGCAAAGTGGTTTTGCTTTACATTGACACAATGAAACAACTTCGCCACAAGCCGCGTTTTCGGCACATTCTCGCGCAGATGTCTCACCTTGGCGCAGATTCTTTATTGATCGTATCGCTGACGCTGCTTTTCACGGGCGTAGTTTTCACCTTGCAGACGGCGCACGAACTTATCAGATTTGGCGCGCAGTCAACCGTCGGTGGAATAATCACCATAGCCATAAGCAGGGAACTGGGACCGGTACTTGTCGGCGTGGTTTGCGCGGGGCGCGTTGGCGCGGCTATAACCGCTGAAATTTCGACAATGAAAGTCACCGAACAAATTGATGCGCTGAAGGTGATGGCGGTTAGTCCCGTCGATTATTTGATTGTGCCGCGAATGCTGGCGTGTATGGTTGTGATACCGATTTTGACGGTTTTTGGCGATGTGATTGGCGTATTTGGCGGCTGGCTTGTTGCTGTTTACTACTCCGGCATTAGTTCAAATGTTTATACCAGTTCAATTCAAGTTTTCGCCGATAATTACGATTTGTTCGGCGGCTTGATTAAGGCTATGTTTTTTGGTAATGTTATCGCGGTTTTGGGCTGTTACTACGGGCTGAATTGCCCCGACGGCGCGGAGGGCGTTGGTAAAGCCACCACCAAAACTGTTGTCTCTTCGATAATTGTAATTTTTATCTTGAATGCACTTTTAACTTTTATAATTTACGGTGATTAAGTGATTAGGATTAAAAATGTCAGCAAATATTTTGGCAAGAAAGCGGCGTTGAAGAATGTTAACCTTGAAATTGCTGACGGCGAAACTTTGGCGATAATCGGCGGATCGGGCAGTGGCAAATCCACGCTGCTTCGGCTGATGATTGGCTTGATTAAACCCACCGAAGGCGAAATTTGGATTGACGACGACGAAATTTCTCAAATGGACGAAGACGAAATTACAAGTATTCGGCTCAAAATGGGAATGGTTTTTCAATATTCGGCGCTGTTCGATTCAATGAGCGTGGGCGATAACGTTGCATTTGGGCTTGTTGAGCATACCGATTTCAGCAAAGAAAAAATTCGTGAGATTGTTCGCGAAAAACTCAAGCAGGTTGGTCTTGAGGGCGTTGAAAATTTGATGCCCAATGAACTTAGCGGCGGTATGAAAAAGCGCGTATCTTTGGCGCGGGCGATTGCCTTTGGTCCGGAAATTATTTTTTATGACGAGCCGAGTTCCGGTTTAGATCCTGTCACCACGAATAAAATTGACGAGTTGATAATTTCGACGCAGCGCGCTTTGAAAGTAACCAGCGTTGTCGTGACGCACGATATGATTAGCGCGTGCCGCATTGCAAACAGAATTGCTATGGTTTACAACGGAGAATTGATAGCCATTGATACTGTTGAAAATTTTAAAAAGATTGAGGATGTTCGAGTTAAGGAATTTTTACGCGGTATTGTTTAAGAAGGGAGTGGTAACGTGTCAGCAGAGGCGAAAGTTGGAGCGTTTGCAATTGGCGGAATTGCAATGTTGAGCGCGGCGCTGATTGGGATTGGCGATATTCATTTCGGCGCGGATAAAAATATAACTCTGTACGCCGGATTCAAACAAGTTTTGGGTTTAGAAAATCAAGCGGACGTTCGATTGAGCGGCGTTCCCGTCGGAAAAGTTGAGCGCATTGAAAATGACGGCGGCGGCGTTACCGTGACTTTGAAAGTCAATCAAGACGTGAAAATTCCCGATAATTCCACGGCTACCGTTTTGAGCGTCGGCGTTATGGGCGATAAATTTGTGAATATCACGCCAGGCAAGGACGACGGCGAATATCTGCGCGACGGCGACCACATCAACGTTACCGAAGAAGCCGATATGAATAAAATGTTCGACGGTATCGATAAAGTTTTGGCGAAAGTTGAAAATTTGCTGCAGGCGGTTGAAGGTATCGTCGGTAATGAAACTTTTCAAAAATCTGTCGTTGAAATGAGCGATAATATGAAGAGCGCCTCCGAACATATGAACGGCTTAATGGAAAGTTTGGAGCGCGTTTCCAGAGACAATGAGCAGAATATCAATCAAATGGCGACGCAACTGAATACAATTTTGGCGACGATGAACGCGACGATAGCGAACGTGGAACATATGACGGCTAACCTTGATAAATTCGCGGGCGATCCTCAAACTGTTGCCGATTTAAAAAATACCTTGACAAATATTTCTGCAACGTCTAAAAATATTGCCGGTATGGCGGAAAACCTTAACAAATTCGTTGGCGACCCGCAAGTCAATGAAGATATGCGCATAACGATTAGCAACGCCCGCAATTTAACCGAACGCGCCGATAGTATTTTGGAGAAAGTTCAAGGCGCGTCAGAAAAATTTTCGCAGATTGAAATTAAGCCTTCGGTTGATATTTTGTACAGCGGAAAAAATTCCGATTGGAATACAAATTTAGCTGTCGAAGTTGCCATGGACGATAAATCTTTGCACCTGGGCGTTGAAGATATCGGCGACAGTTCCCGTTTGAATGCGCAGGTCGGCAGACTTTTAAATGAGGATTTCGGCGTTCGCGCAGGGATTGTTGCCGGTGAAATTGGTTTAGGACTCGACGCCTACGCGGGCAATAGTTGGAAATTTTCTGCTGAAGCTTATGATTTGAATGACATTAAAGTTCGCTTGAAATCTCAATACAGGCTCACCGATTCAACTTATATTCTCGGTGAAATTCACGCGATTAACAAAGATTCGCGCGCCGCTTATTTTGGGATTAAGCAGGAATTTTAGGTTTTTGAGGAGGAGAGTAAATTGAAATTTCCCAAGCGTATCAGAAAAAAATTGGCAGGAGCGATTTTGGCGGGCGTTATGAGTTTTTCTCTGCATTTTGGCACGGTTAGCGCCATTGACGTGGTTGATATCAATTTGGAAGAAACAATTCAACGCGCCCTGGAAAATAACCGCACAATCAAGCAGGCAATTTCCAGCCGCGAATCTGCATATTGGGCTTTGAGGCAGGCGCGCCGTCAAACCGGTCCCACTGTCAGTTGGTCTTCGCAGGCTGAATCTGTCGGCGGCAGTCAATATCGCACTTACAACCACAGGCTTTTTGGAAATACCGCCACGGTGACTTTACCGCTTTACGCAGGCGGACGTTACGAAGAAGGAAGAATTTCTGCGCGATACGGTTTAAATTCCGCGGATTTGACGCTGGAAAATACTTTGCAAACTGTTCGGCAAACCGCCACGAATTATTACTACAACGTGCTAAGGGCGCGCAACCAAATTGAAGTCGACGAAGAAAATGTTCAAACTTTGACGGAACACTTGAACAACGTTAACGCGCAATTCGCCGCCGGTACGGTTGCCAAGGCGGACGTTTTATCCTCTCAAGTTCGATTGGCTAACGCTCAGCAGTCTTTGGTCACAGCTCAAAACGATTACGATATCGCCGTTGCCACGCTCAGCAATTATCTTTTGTTGCCGGCCGATACAATTTTGCGCGCGCAAGATCAATTGACTTACACGCGCTACAATCTGAATTTGGCTAATTGTGTTGCCTTTGCACTGGAAAATCGACCGGATATTGCGGCGGCTGAATTTGCGATTAAACAGGCTGAATCCGCCGTTCGCTCCGCCAAAGCCGCCAATAAGCCGAGCGTCAACGCTGTTGCCAGCAAAGGTTTAAACGGTAAAAGTCCTTTCAACGACGATATTTCAGATTCTTGGACAATGGGGCTTAGCGCCAGTTGGAATATTTTTGACAGCGGAATAACCAAGGCGCAGGTTAACGAGGCAAACGCCGCCCTCAATCAGGCTATCGAAAATGCGGCGGCACTGCGCGAATCTGTTCAGCTTGAAGTTCAATCGGCGTATCTTACCATGCACGCCGCCGAAAGAAATATCGCCACAACCCGCCTTGCCATTGCCAGCGCCGAGGAAGATTATAAAATCGCAGTTGTTCGTTATCAAGCCGGCGTCGGCACTAACCTTGACGTTATGGACGCCAGCGAAAAATTGACTGAGGCGAAAAATAATTATTATTCCGCACTTTACACTTACAACACCTCTAAGGCGGCGCTCGATAAGGCCATGGGCATTCCGGTTAGCATTGACGTTGTAAGGTACGTTTCCGCCGAGGCTGAAGGGCTATCTGCGGAAGAGGCGCGCGAAGAGGCCGCCTTGACGCCGGAAGCCTCTGAAGTTCCAGAAATGGAAGAGGCAGCGCCGCCGGTTACCATGGATTTATCCGACGCCGAGCCTATGCTTTGGGAATAATTCACGCAGAAAGGAGCGTTATCCGTGAAAGCGATTTTCAAGGCAATCGGCGCAGTGCTGATTGTTGCCGCGCTTATCGGCGGATTTTTTTTAAATTCACAGCGGGACGCTCTTTTAGAAAAAATTATTCCAATCGCCGCGGAAAAAGCTTCCGAAATGTTGAACACGCCCGTTAAAATCGGCAAAGCTGAAATTGAATATTGGAGTTTGTCACGGCTTGAAGGAAGTCAGCTTGTCCTGCGCGACCTTGAGATTTTCGATAAAAATTCCGAACTCATTGCGCGAGCTGATTTGGCGAAAGTTTCATTCAATCTGTTTTCTGCGTTGGAAAGTTTTTTCGGCTCCGGAATTAACGGCGCGGCGATTGACAAAATTCAAATCACCGGCGCGCAGGCAAATTTAATCAAGCGCGAAGATAATTCCTGGAACTTCAACGACATCAAACCGAAAAGCAGTGGCGACAGCGATTTTAGCGCGAAAATTTTTCTCACCGGCGGAAATGTCAACGCCTCTTTTGACGGAAAAAATATCACGGTTGAAAATATTTCCGGCTCGGCGGACTGCGCAACTCTTAGCGCCATTGATATCAAAATCGACGCTGAAACCCTCGGCAGTAAAATTTCCGCAATCGGCACTGTCGGTTTGGAAACGCAAATTTTAACCGCAAATATCGATACCGCCGACGTTGCCGAAATCTTATCTTACCTGCCGGAAAATCTTTTGACGCTGCCGGAAAATGTTGAAATTCGCGGCGGCACGGTTAGCGATATTATTTTACATATTTTTCACCGCGACGAAATTTTGAGCTACAGCGGCTCTGCCAATTTCGTTGACGGCGCAGTTAAAGCTGTGGATACCGAAATTGAAAAAATCAGCGGCAGTACGCGTTTCACTGACGCCGAAATTAATTTTATTGCCCAAGCGCGGGCGAACAATCAGACGGCTAAGGCGTCCGGCACTATTCGCACGGATACCGATAAGCCGTTTTTTGATATCGACGCTGAATCTGAGAATTTTGAGCCGGCGGCGATTATTCCAAATCTCGGCGTCAAGGGCGCTGTGCAATTCGCGGCTCATATGGCAGGCACTTTTGAAAATCCGCAAGTCGAAGGCGCTGTTTCTTCAAATTATTTGGCTTATGAAAATATTTCCGCGCAAAATGTCAGCGCTCACGTGAAATATTTCGACAACGCGGTTTCTATTTCGGAAATTCGCGCAGAAAGTTTCGGCGGCATACTTCGCGGCGAGGCGGAAATTCAAGCTCAAAAATTGGCTTACAACGCCCACGTCAAAGCAACTGACATTGATATCGCGCAGGTTAGAAATTTTTTCAGCATCGATTTGGATTTTAACGGAAATATTTCTGCGGACGTGGCGGCGAATGGAATTGGCGCGGATTTAAAGACGCTGAAAATTTTTGGCGAGGCAACCGCCGATAACGTTACCTACGAAAATTTTGCCTTTGACGGCGTGTCTTCCTCGTTTTTCGTTAGCGACGACGACGTGAAGATTGATTACCTGAATGTGAAACTTCCTGGGCACGGAAAATTTAATGTGGAAGGTACGATTGTTGACAAAAATAAATTGGATTTGGAATTTTACGGCGCACACGTGGATTTGGCGCTGGCGAAAAAATTTGACAAACTGCTTGACATTAGCGGCTTGAGCGACTTCAAGGGAACTTTGCACGGCGATATCGACAATCCGGAGTTGGCGATTAATCTTACTGCTGTGGACAGCGCCCAAAACGGCGGCTTTGTTGGCGTGGCTTTTAATCAGCCGTACGATTCGATTGTGCTTGCGGCGTCGGGAAATTTGGATAACGTGAGCGTTGATAAATTTGAACTGGAAAAAGGCGGGCGGCTCGTTTGGACTGTCATTGACGGCGTCGTTAATCTGAAGGGCGAAAAAAATATCAATCTGCGGCTCGATACGATTGGCGCGCGCGTCGAAAATATTATCACGCTCATAACCAACGATTTTCAAGTTACCGGCAACATTGATAACACAATCCGAATTACCGGCACGCTGGAAAATCCGCACATTGTCGGCTACGCGGAATTTAGCTACGGCAGTTTCAAACTCGGCGACTTCGATACGATTTTGCTGACGAGTTTGCGCGGCGATTATTTTGTCCAGGGAAACACCGTGCGCGTTCAAGATTTTGTCGTGACTTCGCCGATGGTTGATATGGTTTTGAATGGCACGCTGGATTTGCAAACTTACGATATGGATTTCACTGTTGAAGGGCGCGATATCGATTTGCGGCGGTTTCAAGGAAAATTCCCGAATGACTACAAAGTTTCCGGTCACGGCACATTTGCGGGCGCGCTTACCGGCAATTTTTTGAAAGAGCCGACTTTTGACGGACAATTGACAGCGCCGGCTTTTACGTTTAACGGCGTTGAAGTTCACGCGGTGCAGGGGCACATTAACGCGAAAAATATTCCTGGCGTCGGTTTGCAGCTCACGCTTGATAATTTTAATTTTTATCAAGGCGACGGCAGATATTCAATGCAGTTGGCGGCAAATACCACGACGAAAAATATCAGCGGCAAAGTCGAAGTCAAAAATGTTGACATTCCCGAATTGGCGGCGTTGGCGAATAACAAATCTAAATTGCTCACGGGAAAATTGAGCAGCGAAATAACGCTCGGCGGGACGACTGAAAATCTTTCCGGAAAATTGAAGGGCGAAATTGTCAAGGGCGAACTTGCCGGTTACGATTTGCACGACGTGAACGTGGATATTAATTTGGCGAATCAGATTGTATACGTGCAGAAATTTGCAGGAAAACAGGGCAAGTCCGGGGAATTTGATATTCGCGGCACGGCTAGTTTGATTGGACCTGTGGCGCTGATTGGCAAAGCAACGAATTTGGAATTGGGAATGATTGGCGCGGCGGCGGGGCTTGACGCTGAATTTATCGGCTCGGCGAATATTGACGCGAAAATTAACGGCACAATCGATAATCCGGACGGAGAATTTTCCTGGACGGCAACCGGCGGAATTAAAGGCTCAACTTTTGATTTGATGCGCGCGAATGTTTCACTCCAAAATTGGGTTTTCAACGTCAAAGAATTTATTGTTAACCGCAAAATTGGCGATACACTTTACCAGGCGAGCGCGCAGGGTACAGTTCCGATTCAAGCGCTGACGTTGGATTCCGGCGCTCATTTTGCCGCGAATGATCAGATGAATTTAAAAGTTTCGCTTGACGACGCAGATTTGAGTTTGTTGCCGGTTATGAGCGATATGGTTGCCTGGTCGGTTGGAAAAATGGGCGGAAATGTCATGATAACCGGTACGGCGTCGCGCCCGCAAATTAACGGGCAAATTTCTCTGCGCGACGGCTCGGTGAAGATTAAAGGAATGACAAGCCCGATTGATCACATAAATATTTCGACGCAGTTTCACGGCAACCGATTTGACATTGAGAAATTTGTTGGTAATATTGGCTCTGGGAATTTTGAAGTTACGGGCGGACTTAGTTTTGCCGATTACACGGTTAGCGATTATAATTTCGATTTGGCGGCAAACGCGCTTGACATTCGCAGTACTTTTTTCAACGGACCGATTAACGGCGAAATTAATTTGAGTGAAGGGCGGCTGTGGCGTTTGACTTTGCCGAAAATTTCCGGACACCTTGACTTCGACAAATGCACAATCAGCGTTCCCACAATTCCGGATTCAGATTCGCCGCTGCCGGATATTTTGATGGACGTTACGGTTAACCTCGGCGAGAAAGTTCATTTTTACAGTTCGCGCCTTTATAATATGTACTTAACCGGATCGGTGAAATTTGAAAATACAACTTTGCACCCAAAAACTTCGGGCTTGATTAGCGTTAAGCGCGGCGGCACCGTCACGTACATTCAAACGGTTTTTAACATCAGCGAAGGCGAGGCACTTTTCAATCAAATGGATTCATTTTTCCCAACGTTGCGATTCAACGCCGACGCGACGGTTTCAAATGTGAAAGTTGAATTGGCGATTGAGGGAACTTTGGGCGATATGAAAGTAGCTTTGCATTCTAATCCGGAAATGAGCGAAACTGAAATTGCGCAACTTCTTACTCTGCGCGACGCTTCCGGTAGAGTAACTGAAAATTTGACGGTGACAGATATTGTTGTGTTGGGTTTGCAAATGAGTATTTTGGGCGACATTGAAGATTCAGTTAAGCGAACTTTGGGTTTGGACAAATTTACATTTTCCAGCGGTAGCGGCACGGCTTTTGAAGATTATTCGCAGGACGTCAACAGCAAGAATAATTATGAGTTCAATATTTCTGTTGGAAAATATATTTCCGATAAAGTTATGTTGCGGTACACGCAGGGAATTAACGGCGACAGGATTAAACGATATGGTTTTCAATACGATTTAAATGACAATCTCGGAGTAACGCTTGAACGCGAAGACAACGAATATATTTTCAGCCTTGAGGCGCGCTACAAATTTTAGCTTCGGCTGAATAGGAGGAATAAATTTGAAGATAACCGGTAGCACCAAAAAACGAGCGGCGCTTTGTTGCGCGGCGATTATGTCATTTCCAATTTTGCTGGGTTTGCAGGCTAACGAAAATGTAAAAATTTCGGAAGTCCTCGACGAGCCCGTTGAAGAAAATACCGAAGATACCGCCGCCGAAAATCCCGAAGAAAATATTGAAACTGACGCCGAAGACATTAAACCAGCGGAAAATGATTATTCCGGCGCTGAAGTTGAGGCGCCACTTTCTGAATCTCAATCCGAGGCGCTGATTCGCGAATACATTCGGCAATTCGAGGGGCGCACGATTATTGATATAGCCTTTGAGGGCGCAAGCAAAGAAACTGTTCAGATTTTCAGAAATTCTATCATGGCGCATATCGGCGACGAATTTAGCACTGAAGTTGCGCTCAGAGATCGCGAAAAGCTGAAGGATTTGGGAATTTTTTATGAGGCTTATCAAACTTTTAGGGAAGTTCCCGAAGGCGTCATTATCACTTACCACGTCATGGAAAATCCGGTACTAAAGGACGTTGAATTTACCGGCAACACGGTTTACACGGACGACGAATTGAAAAAATTGATAACGATTAAGCGCGGCGGAATTATTAACCTAAATGTTTTGCACGACAACCTTGCCGCCCTTCAAGAAAAATATCGCGCAGACGGTTATGTTTACGCCAAAATTATAACGCCGAGCCCAAATCTGGATAAAAGCGGCGTGCTGTCGATTAAAATTAACGAGGGCATTTTGGAAGGTTATCAAGTCAAAGGCAACGATAAAACCAAACCTAAGGTAATTCTGCGCGAAATGCGGCAAGAACCAGGCACGCCTTTTAACGTAAATTCAATGAGGCGCTCAATCGAAAGGCTGTACAATCTAGGATTTTTTGAAGATGTAAATGTCAGACCGCTGCCAGGCGTCGAGCCAAATGCTATTGTTCTGGAAATTGAAGTTAAGGAGCGGCGCACAGGAACTTTCGCGGTTGGCGCGGGCTACAGCACCAAAGAAGGCTTGCTCGGTATGATTAGCCTTTCCGATTCAAATTTTCTCGGCACAGGCGATGCAGTCGGACTTTCTTTTGAAACAAGCGCCGACGAAGACGACGCGCACGGTTTCAGATTTTACTATAAAAAGCCGTGGCTCGACAAAAAAGAAACCGGCGGTATTTTCCAAGTTTACAACCGCACTTATCAATATTATGATTATGACACACACGGCGATTTGAAGGAACGCTATATGCGTAAATATTCCGGCGGCGAATTTACTTTCAGCAGACCCTTCAGCGAATACTCCACGAATTACCTTACAATTCGACAGCGAAAAGACGCTTACGTGCGGCACGTGGTTGACGGCAACGCGGGAAACCGCAGCACCGATACCGAATGGCTCAGCGACAATTTCGGAACGACGCGCAGTATTGGTTTTCAACACGTTACCGATACCCGCGACAATATTTACAACCCCACGAGCGGCAACAGAATCGCGTTGGGCGCGGAATTTAGCGGAATGTTGGGCGGCGACTTCAGCTATCAAAAATACACGATTGACCATCAACATTTTTTGCGGGCAGGACACGCGCAAGTTTGGGCGCTCAAAGCTGAATACGGTTTCGGCGAAGGCGATATGACGGAATTTAACCAATTTAGAGTCGGCGGGCAAAATAGTTTGCGCGGCTATCGCGACGATCAATTCCGCGGCAGCAGAATGGCGCTAATGACGCTTGAATATCGTTTTCCGCTGGCAAAGGTTGTTCAAGGCATTGTCTTCACGGATTGGGGCAGCGCGTGGAACAGCGGCTTTTTCCCAAAAGGAGCGGAAATTTACGGCAGCGTTGGCGTAGGTTTTGCTTTGAATTCGCCGATTGGACCTGTGCGTTTGGATTACGGGCGCGGCAAACAAGGCGGCAGATTGCATTTCAGCGTCGGCGGCGGCTTTTAAGGAGTGATTTAATTGCAAACGAAAACTTATTCGTACTTTCAGCCGGAATACGTAAAAAATTTCAAGTGCGACGGGCAAGCTTGCGGCGCTCATTGTTGCAGACGCTGGAATATTGAGATTGACAAAAAAACTTTCAAAAAATATTCGCACGTCAAACCGAAAAGCGCGGCTCACGAAATTGTCAAACATATCAAAAAAGGTACAATCGACAACAAGGAAAGATACTTGGTACAATTGGATAAAACCGCGTCTTGTCCGTTTCTCACCGAAGACAATTGGTGTCATATTCAAAAGAAATACGGCGAAGAATTTTTGTCCGAAACCTGCGTAACTTACCCGCGGCGCACTTATAGTTTTAAAAATTTTTACGAGCGCGCGCTGACTATGACGTGTCCGGTCGTTGCCGCAACGGTTCTGGTTTTTTCTGAGCCGATTAAATTTGAACATATCGAAGTCCCCGAAATTATTCACAACAATTTAAACAGAATCACAAGCCCGTTTTCGCCCGTGCCGGTGGAATTGTGGCAGTACATTATCAAGATTCAGAGCGCGGCAATTTCCATTTTGCAGCGGCGCGAACTTTCGATTGATCATCGCCTAATTGTTTTGGGATTTTTCCTTGACAGACTCGACGAAATGATTGATAATAATGGTCTTGAGGAAATTGATAAATTGACGGAGATTTATACTTCGGACGATTTTATCAAAGAGTACGCGCCGATTTTCGCGCAGAAGGTAAACTTCAACGCCAAGGAGTTTGTCAAAATCATTCTCGGCACTTTTGAGGCGCTTTACGGCGGCGAATCCGATTTTCGTCGGAAGGACAGGCGATTTATTGACAGCGTCGTTGAGGCTTTGCAAATCCGCGTCGACGCGAATAATCAAGTTGCAGTGGACGAAATTGCCCAAAATTATTTGGAGCTTAGCAAGTTCCGCAAAGTTTTTGTCGAACAATACGCCACGGTTTTTGAAAATTTTCTTGTCAACGAATTTTTCTTGAATCAGTATCCGTGGAAATTCAAAGGCTCAATCACTTACAATTTCGGCGTCTTCGTGACGATTTACAAAATGTTGGAGACAATCGCGATGTCGAAAACCATTCAAAATCTCAAACAAAGCAAGCAACCGCCAATGAATAAAATAGAATTGACGACAGAAATTATACTTTTTGTGAATAATGTTGACCACAACAACAGCTACGTCAACAAAATTTCTGAACAGCTGAGCGGCAAAGACAATACCGCGCTTTTAATTCAGAGTTTGTTGCAGAGCTAAAAAATTTTATGAGGTGATTATTTTGGTAGAAAATTTGTCAGTCGCTTTGCAAAAGCACATTTTCACGACGCAGGGCAGACTTAATCGGCTTCGGTACATCAAGTATCAGCTTGCCTTTGCGTTCGGGCTCGGGCTCGTCAGCGCCATTTTGGGCTTTATAATCGGATTAATTTTCGGCACGGAAAGTTTTCTTGTGACGTTGATAACTGGCGCGACTTCGATTGTCGGCTTCCTCGGCGGGCTGGCGCTGATTATTCGCCGCCTTCACGATTTGGACAGACCCGAATGGTGGGCTATCGGCGTATTAATTCCGATTGTCGGCTTTGTTATGGCGTTGTACCTGCTTTTGACGCCAGGAACTGTTGGTAGAAACCAATACGGCGAAGATCCGCTCAGGTAAATTAATTTTTTTGCGAAAACTAAAAATGCCCATCGATTTTTCGGTGAGCATTTTTTTTATTTTAGAAAGGACCGCGCTTATTCATAATGTCAAAAGCCGCCTCAAGAATTTTCCTGCCGATAGGAACAGCACTTGACGCGCCGAAGCCGCCCTGTTCGACGATAACCGCCACGCTGACGCACGGATTATTAAACGGCGCATAACCGACAAACCAGCCGTGATCTCTGCCCTGCGAATTTTCCGCCGTACCGGTTTTGCCGGCAATTTCGTACGGGAAACCCGCGAAATTCCGCGCCGCCGTTCCCGTGATTGTAACTTCGTGCAAACCGTCTTGAACCAGCTTGATAATGTACGGCTCAACATCCAATTCACCAACGAGCTCCGGCTCAAATTCTTTAATCAAATCGCCGTCCTGCGTGACAATTCTTTTGACAAGGTGCGGCTTGAAACGTTTGCCATTCGCCGCAATTTCGCCGTTAACCATAGCCGCCTGCAGGGGCGTAACCAGATTAAAACCTTGCCCAATCGCCGCGTCAAATGTTTCCGACAAATACCATTCGTCGCCGTAAACTTCCCACTTATATTCTTTCCAATCCGCAAGACCGGGCGATTCGTACGGCAAATCAATTCCGGTTTCCTTGCCAAGCCCGAACATTTGAGCGTAGCGTTCAAGTTCGTCAACGCCCAAACGGTTGCCCAACTCATAAAAATAAACGTTATCGGAATGAGCCAGCGCCTCGTGGAAATTCAGCCAGCCCAAAACTTCGCCGCCCGCGTTGCCTTTCGGAATGAGCCAGTGCGTACCGCCGTCGTAAATCTGTTCGTCAGCCGTAACTTTGCCCGCAGCGAGCGCCGCCGTGCCGGTTACGATTTTAAAAGTCGAACCAGGCGGATATTCGCCCGTGATAGTCTTGTTGTCCATCGGGTGATAAGGGTTAGTGTTAATGGCGTTCCAATCGCGCGTAGAAATGCCATGCGCAAATAAATTCGGGTCAAACGCCGGACGCGAAACCATTGCAAGCACTTCGCCGTTTTGCGGATTCAAAACAACAGCCGCCGCCGCATTCGCGCCAATTTCTTTCAAAACTTCGTCAACGGCTTTTTCCGCGGCTTCCTGCAAATCTTTGTCAATCGTCAAAATCAAATCGTAGCCGGGCGTAGGCTCTTTCTTGCCGAGAATTTGCACAGGTTTACCCGCAACGTCAACTTCAACCTGCTCGCCGCCATTTACGCCGCGAATTTCCCTGTCGTAAACGCGCTCAAGCCCAAATTTCCCAACTATATCACCGGATTTATAGCCTTCGTCTTTTTTCGCCTCAAGTTCCGCGTCCGAAATTTCGCTTACGTAGCCGAAAGTATGAGCGCCCTCCTGCTTCAAAATATAATTTCTAATCGGCTGAACTTCGATAACTACGCCGCGGTAGTCATTTTTCTGCTCCTCAATAATCGTCACAATGTCGGGCGTGACGTCAGTTTTAATTCGTATCGGGTCAAAGCTGTAATGAATATCAATTTTGTGCTGAATTTCTTCAATCGGAACGTTTAAAAGTTTTGAAACGCGCTCGATAACTTCGGGGGAAATCGGCTCGGTAAGCGGCAAAAGCGAAACCGCAAAGCCAGGGCGATTCGTAACTAAAAGCTGCCCGTTCCTGTCAAAAAAAGTTCCGCGCGGCGCTATCGTCGGGATAATTCTAATTCGGTTGCCGTCCGCCAAACGCGCGTAATATTCGCCGTCATAAATTTGCAGATAAGCAACCCGCGCAATTAAAACAGCTATCACCAAAATAATCAGCGCGTGCAAAACCGTCAGCCGCCCGCGAAATTCATCGTCTTTTTCGTTAATCTCAATCATCGAATCACTCCAATAAAAAAACGTTTCGGCAATGACCAAAACGCCTTAGCCGTGTCGCTCGGCAAATTTGTAAAAACTGTAAACAACTTTATGAACCGCCCAGGAAAAAATTATCTGGTAAATAATCAGCGGCTGTAAAATTGTTTGTATGGACTGCGTTAAATTTATTCTGTAGCCGAGCAGGAAAAGTAAGCCCGCCATTATGAAAAAATACATTGTGGCGGCGACGGGCGCGCTTAGTACCGGAAAAAACATTTGGTCTTTGAAAAACGGTCCGGAAAATTTGCCGAATATCAAGCCGATAATCATGTAGCTTAAAATTGTGCAACCGAAAAAACTTCCCGTGGTGAAATCCTGCAAAGTGCCCGTGATTAGCCCCATTAAAATTCCTTGCCGGTAACCGTGAATGAACGCCGTTGACACCGTTAAAAGCAACATTAAATTTGCGCTGACGCCGTTGTAACCGATAAATGGCAAGAGCGATGTTTGCAATGTGTACATCAGGACGATTAAAATTGTCCACGAGACAACCATTTTCACTGAGCGATACCTCGTTGCTGTTGAGATTGTTGAGCCTGTTCCAGTTGCCGCTGCTGCGCCTGTTTGACTTGATTTTGAACTTCCTGCTGAATTTGCTGTTGCTGTTTAAGTTGTTGGGCGGCTAATTCGGGGTCAACATTAGATTCGTTTGTAACGGGCGGCGGCAAAGGCTCGGGCGGCGCTTCACGCGAATTTACGATAATTGCAACGTCTTCGAGTTTTTCAAAATTAACCGCGGTATCGATAACGCCGTGCTTTAAAAGTCCGCCTTCGTCATTATGCATTTCGCGGATTTTGCCGACGATAATACCTTTGGGGTAAACGCCGCCGAATCCGGAAGTCACAACGACATCGCCAACTTGAACGTCCGCGTCTTTTGGAATGTTCACCATTACCGGCGAATTTGGATTATTAATATCGCCTTCGACGATACCGGCAACGCGGGAATCTGCGCGCTGAATTAGAGTTCCAACGTGCGAGCGCGGGTCAAGCAACAGTTGAACTTTCGACGTATTCAAGCCGGCTTCCATAACGTGACCGACTAAGCCCATTTCAGTAACGACAGCCATATTATCGGCGACGCCGTCAAGCGTGCCGCGGTTAATGACAACGACGCTTGACCAGGTTGCAGATTCGCGCCCGACGATACTTGCCGCAACTAAATCAAATTGGCGGGCGGCTTGTTTGTAGCCCAAAAGTGCACGCAGGCGTTGATTTTCGGAAATGGATTCGGACGCCGCGATATCTTTTGAGCGCAAATCTTGAACTTCTGCGCGAAGGCGTTGATTTTCTTCCTGCAAATTTTGAATTTCCTCGATAGTATTTTTAGCCATAGAAAATTGACTGCCAATCCAGGAAAAACTATTTTGGAAGGGCGACATAAACGCCATCAACGTTTTACCGGCGGCGGGAATTTCAACTTTGCTCTTAGCCACAAGAAACGTACAGCCAATTACGAAAATGAACACGAAAATAATCGCGGCGATTTTGTTGTCAGATTCGTTTCTGCGCTTGCGACTGCGGGGATTTTTCATTGCCTTGATTTTTTCGAAGACATAACGACGCGCTTCAAAAGATTCAAATCTTCGAGGGAGCGCCCCGTGCCTTCACCAACACAGCTTAGCGGGTCATCGGCGATTAAAACGGGCATACCGGTTTCAGTGGAAATTAATTTATCGATATTCGACAAAAGCGCGCCGCCGCCGGTCATCATAATTCCGTGATCCATAATGTCCGCGGCAAGTTCGGGCGGCGTATTTTCCAACGTAGTTTTGACGGCGGTAACGATTTTTTCAACGGGGTCGGCAAGTGCCTCGCGAATTTCGGCTGATTGGATTGTCAAATTTTTTGGCAAACCGCTGAGCAAATCGCGCCCGCGAATTTCTAAAGTTTTTTCGGTTTTCGGCGTCAAAATCGCCGTGCCGATTTTGATTTTAATTTCTTCAGCAGTGCGTTCGCCAATCATGAGATTGTAAAGTTTTTTGATATATTGAACAATAGAAGTATCCATTTCGTCGCCGCCGACGCGAATAGATTTGCTTGTGACGATACCGCCGAGCGAAATAACCGCAATTTCGGTAGTGCCGCCGCCGATGTCGACAACCATATTGCCCGTTGCCTCTTCCACCGGCAAACCCGCGCCAATCGCCGCCGCCATCGGTTCTTCGATTAAGTAAGCCTCACGCGCGCCGGCTTGTTGTGCCGCGTCGATAACTGCGCGCTTTTCAACTTCAGTGACGCCCGAAGGTACGCCCACAACCACACGCGGGCGGACGAAGGCTCGCGTATTCATTGCTTTTCGAATAAAATATTTTAACATTGTTTGCGTAACGTCGAAGTCAGCGATAACGCCGTCTTTCATTGGGCGAATCGCAACTATATTGCCAGGCGTGCGCCCTATCATCTTTTTAGCTTCATCGCCAACCGCTAACACATCGCCTGTATCTCGTTCTATTGCAACGACTGAAGGTTCGCGCAGTACAATTCCCTTGCCCTTGACGTGTACCAATGTATTTGCCGTGCCAAGATCAATTCCCATATCGCGCGATCCACCAAACAATCCAAACATCTACAAAATTACTCCCTTCATTCAGTCGGTGGAATTTTTTACCATATTTAACCAACTCGCTTAATTTATAGCGCAAATATTTTATCAGCATTTCTTTAGCTTTGCAATACAAAATTCAGTATCAACTTTCTTTTGGCGCAAAAGAAAGTTGCAAAGAAAACAGCGGCGCGGATTGTCACATCACGTGACAAGCGCGCCGCGGGGGGCGCCCATCCTTGGGCGCCCTCTATTTTCGGTGATTGTCGTATGACTTGACAGTAAAATAATTTTGTGGTAAATTTCAATTCGCGTTGCGCTCGTAGTCCAGTGGATAGGACGTTAGCCTCCGGAGCTGAAAGCGTGGGTTCGATTCCCGCCGAGCGCATTAATTTTTGCCGTGAAACATTTTTTTTGTTACACGTGAAACCCACCGTGAAACATTCTTAAGTCATAAAAACTCCTGCCGATTTTTCAACAGGAGCTATTTTTTTTGTCAATATGTGATTTTTCTGCCGCCCAAAAATCGCGGTTGCCAATATTCATTGCTCAGTGAGTCAATCCGAACGCCCCTACTCGACGACGTGTGTAAAAATTTTCCATCACCTACATAAAAGCCACAGTGCGACGCGCCTTCAAGATACGTTGAAAAAAATACCAAATCGCCCTCGACCAATTGCGAAGTTTTCGCCGCTTTGCCGAGATTATATTGCTCATCAGCCAGGCGCGGAATTATAAATCCATTCTGCTTAAAAACATATTGTAAAAATCCGGAACAATCAAAACCCGAGGGCGTCGTGCCGCCGAAAACGTACGGGACGCCGATAAAATTTTTGGCGCTGGCAACTATCGCCACGCCCTGCTCTTCGGTGATAAAAGTTTCGCCGTAGGGTACAAAATAATCTTCGACAGGCTCAATCGGCTTAGGTTTGTCTTTGGGCTTGACGTTTTCGAGCGTGTTGATGTCCACGATTTTCAAATCCGACAAACTGCGTCCGGCAACGGGCTTAGCCTTTTTCAGCGCGCGCCAGGTTGAATTTGTCACAACGCCGGTCACGTTCAAACCGTTGTCTTCTTGAAAAGCGGAAACGGCGCGTTCGGTTTCTTCGCCAAATTCACCGTCCAATTCGGTAATTTCGTAGCCAATCACGTACAATTTTTTTTGGAGCGTCAAAACGTCCTTGCCCTTAGAATTTAACGCAAGAGTCGGCGAGGCAAGCGCGGTTGTACAAATTAAGGTCGCAAGCATAAAAATCATCGTCATAGCATTAGGTTTCATGTCAAGGACCTCCGAACTTAAAACCTAAATGAATCTGAAAGAAAATTTCTGGCGCGGCTTAATGTACCCCGTTAAAAAAATTTCTTCGTCGATAATGCGCGCAACGGTATTGGTGCGGGCGTCGGCGGGCAAAACGTCCTCGACAATTTGAACTTCGCCGGCGTAGCGCCCAAATTTTTCATTGTCAATCGTGATATCGCCGAAACTTCTTTCAACCGGAAAATCATCAGCCGCAATTTTGCCGCCAATTTTTTTCAAAATCTGTCTACCTTCCACTGCGCGAATTACCGATTTAGAAATATCCGGACGCCGCGTAAAACTGTTATTCAGCAAATCCACGCTCGTTAAATCGTCGGTTAAAAGTTTAGCGTTCATGATAACTTCGTTTTCGCGGATATTCGCCACGGCTTCAATTTCCTCGTCAGTTGGCAAACCGTCGCCGATAATGATAAAATCAGTGCCGAGCGCCGCTAAAAATCTTGCCGCCAAATCGGTTGAGAAATTTCTGCAGTCTTCCAACGTGGGCAAACCTTCACCGAACGGCGGACGCCGCTTACCTTCAAGGCTCGGAACAAACGCGCCGACACTTATTCCTAAATCGTGCAACATTTTATTTTGGTCAACGAAAAAATAAGCGTCCAATCCGGTATTCAAATGCGGGTAAAAATTGTGCAGCGCGGAAATATTTTTGAAGTTGGCTTTGCGCTCAAAAAGTTTCTGCAAAAAATCTTCGTCGACGATTGAGGCGTTAAGCTGAATTTTGCGGCGCTTGCTAAGTTCGACAATCTGCGCGACGGTAAAGCCATCGTCAAGGCGCAGAATCAGCCCGTCCAAATTAAATTCGTCTACATTTTCGGGGTTAACGTCGATGATAATTTCAAAATCGTTCGTGGCGGCAACGGTGATAATATCGGCAAATTCGTTGAAAAATTTTTCGGAATTAACGGCGGCTTCGGGAACTTGCGCGGAAGTGAACAGGCGCTTCAAGCCCAATTTCGCCGCCTTTTGAATCAGCGAAATATTTTCCGCCAATTTGTAACCGAGTCCGGCGTATACAGATATTCCATTTTGCATTGTCTCACTCCTTTCTGAGAAAATTAATGGCGCTTTTGGCGTGTCCGCTGCATTTTTCGAGAGCGGCAACGGCTTCAGCCTCAGTGCAATTAACGGCAGCCATGACAATTCGGCAAGCGCGGTCGCGCAGTTTTTCATTGGTGGCGCGAACGTCAACCATCAAATTTCCGTACACTTTGCCGATTTTGATCATAGCGCCGGTCGTCAACATGTTAAGAATCATTTTGGTGGCGGTGCCGGCTTTCATTCGCGTTGAGCCGGTGATAACTTCAGCGCCGGTTATCGGGTTAATCGAAATGTCGACAACTTCAGCCAATTTGGAATTTTCCACGCAGGAAACGCCGACGGTCGCCGCGTCAATTTTTTTAGCGAACTCAACGCCGCCCAAAACATAAGGCGTCCTTCCGGAAGCAGCCACCCCGATCACAAAGTCCTTTTCATTCAGACCCAATGCTTTCAAGTCGCTGACCGCGAGCTCCTTACTGTCTTCAGCACCTTCAACTGCCTTGACAAAAGCGTGTTCGCCTCCGGCGATCAGACCGACGAAACGATCGGAATTGAAAGTCGGAACGACCTCGACCGCATCCATCAGACCCAGACGGCCAGACGTACCGGCGCCGATATAGATGATCCGCCCGCCCTTCTTGTAGGCTGCTATCGTCTCATTGATCAGAGCCTCGATCTGCGGCAAAGCTTCTTTGATCGTCGCAATGACCTTATTATCTTCATCATTCATGATTTCCAGGATCTGCGCAACACTTAACAGATCGATATCCATCGTCCGCTCATTACGGTTTTCAGTCTTCAGTTTACTCAGATTTTCTTTCATTCTTCCCTCCAGCACAACCTGCCGGCAATATAAGTTGCCTTACAGTTATAACGTTTATCAAATACAGCCAGATCAGCCTGATAATTCTCTTTGATCAGACCTCTGTCATTGATACCCAGCATTCGCATCGGATTGACCGTCACCGCATTCATCGCCGTTACCGGATCGATACCGGCATCATGGATCGCATAATCCAGAATGTGATTCAGCCGGTGGCAGCTGCCTGCCAGCGTATCCGTACCCGTGATATAACCGACCCCGTCTTTGGTGATCGTACAGATCCGGCCCTTTTCCTCGAAACGGTATGTACCCGGTTTGAGACCCTTGATGTTGACGGAATCCGTGATCAGGATCAGCTTATCCTTGCCCTTGGTCTTAGCCAGGATATTAGCTGCATATTTATTGACATGGATGCCGTCGCAGATGCATTCGGCATAACATTCATCAAAATACATCGCCGCTCCGACGACTCCCGGTTCCCGATGATGCAGACCCTTCATGCCATTGTAGGTATGGGTGAAAGAGATGGCCCCATGGCCGATCGCTTCTTTACAGATATCAAAGGAAGCGCCGGTATGGCCCAAGGCAACTTTCATGCCCTTGCTTACACAATAGTCGATGACCCTATAATCACCTTTAAGCATTTCCGGAGCGATCATCACATAAAGCAGATGGCCGTTGCAGGCCTCATTGAATTCATCGATGACCTTCTTATCCGGAATGATCTGGAAAGCCAGATTCTGCGCTCCTCTTTCCTTACCCGAAGAAATGAACGGACCTTCTTCATAGACACCCAGGATCTGCGTTCCCTTGCTGTTCTGTTTATCGATATATTCCCCGATATTTTTCAAAGCCTTCAGCAGACCCTCTTTGGGAAAAGAAGAGATCGACGCCAGCGTCGAAGTAACCCCCTCACTGGGCAGATAGCTTGTCCATTCCTTCAGCCACCTGGCCGTCGCATTATTGGACTCGCAGCCGTTATAACCGTGATTGTGCACATCGCAAAGACCCGGCATGATGATCAGCTCCCCATAGTCAAGATCTGCCTTGTACAGACCATAGGGATAGACACCGTTGATCTTTCCATCTCTGATACTGATCTGTTTTGGAACCAGTTTTTCTTCAAAATAAACTTTTTTGCTTTGAATGATCATAATTACTAAACCCTTTCAGTTATCCTGATGATATCCAGCGAAGCCTTTTCACTCATGATCGGTGAGCTTAAGATACCATTATCAACCAGATCCGCAAAATGTTTAAGCTCATAGTAGAAATCCGAGATCAGCTCTTCATGCATATCAGAATAGACACCATCTGTTTCAAGTAAACCATCGCCGCTTTTCCAGAAATCATTTACCTGTATCAGTCCCCTGCTGCCCTTGACGACCAGCACCTGTTCGCCATCCTGAGAATTGGAAACGCGGGCCTTGCCGGTAATCCCCTGATAATCCAGCAGAAGCTCTCCATTGCTTTCAGCTTTAACAGCTGTCCGATCACTTTCCAGGGAAACAAGTTCACCCGGACCCAGCAGAAAGTTCAT
>CAJOMO010000014.1 GCA_905235685.1 uncultured Selenomonadaceae bacterium | reverse complement strand
AAGCACCTGTTCCCATTCCGAACACAGAAGTTAAGCACTCATACGCCGATGGTACTTGGTTGGTGACGACTTGGGAGAGTAGGTATTCGCCAGTTAAAATCTTAGAAAGGCTATTGCAAAACTCGGCGCGGTAGCCTTTTTCGTTTGCCACAAATTTTTTTGCAGGAAAATTCATATACTTGAAGAATAAGCTACAAATGGGGAATTTTTTATGAGAATAATCACCGGCAGAGCCAAAGGGCTAAATTTAAAAACTTTGCCGGGCGCGAATACCAGACCGACTAGCGACCGCGTCAAAGAATCCGTTTTCAGCATTTTGAACGGCTTGATTGATTTCTCCGAAGTTGAGGCTGTGCTTGATATTTTCGCGGGAACGGGCGCGCTCGGACTCGAAAGTATTTCCCGCGGCGCAAATTCCGCTGTTTTCATTGACAAAGCAACCGCTGATTTAATCGCTGAAAATATTCGCCGCACTAAATTTGAAAATTGTAAAGTCCTGCGCGAAGATTTTTCTAAAGCGCTGAAAAAACTTCCGGTGCAATTCGATTTGATATTCAGCGATCCGCCTTATAATAAAAATTTGGCGCAAATCTCAACAAATCTCGTGGCTGAATTGAATCTGCTGACGGAAAACGGCTTGCTCGTTGTCGAACACGGCATTAACGAAAATCTTATTCCACACGAAAATTTGAACTGCGTTAGAAAAATTACTTACGGTCATACGACCGCTATCGATATTTACGAACTGAAAGGGCGAAATTTATGAAGAGGGCGATTTGTACGGGCAGTTTCGACCCCGTTACTAATGGACACGTCAATATTTTTGAGCGCGCGGCAAATCTTGTCGACGAGCTGATTGTCTGCGTCTTTGTCAATAAGCGGAAAAATCCAATGTTCACGGCGCAGGAGCGCGTTGATTTACTGCGCGAATCCACATTGCATATCGATAATCTGACTGTCGACTCGTACGACGGGCTTGTGTCCGATTATATCAAGGCGAATGACATTAACATAATTATTCGCGGCTTGCGCTCGGCGGGCGATTTCGAATACGAATACAACCAGGCGCAAATGGTTAAGCACCTCGTGCCGGAAGTTAATACAATTTTTCTGTTGACAGCGCCGGAATTTTTGTTTATAAGTTCGTCCGGTATTCGCGAATTGGCGCAATTTCACGGCGACGTTCATAAACTCGTTCCCGAATGCGTCGAAATTGCCCTGCGCGAAAAGCAAAGTAAATGAACGCTAATTTTAACGAAGAGAGGTTGCTTAAATGGCTGTGCGTGATACTTTGAACAAACTTGAAAATCTTGTTGCAAAGTCCTCACATTTACCGTTGACAGGAAAAGTTATAATTGACGAGGACGATTTAGTTCATTTGATTGACGAATTGCGGCACGATTTACCGGAAGAGCTTGAGCACGCCGAAAAAATTATGAGCGACCGTGAAAATATCGTAAAAACTGCGCGACTGGAAGCTGAAGAAATTATCAAGAAGGCAAATACGCGGGCGGAACGGCTCGTTGACGAAAATGACGTTGTCGTCAAAGCAAATGAGCGCGCGCGTATCATTATAAATCAGGCGCAACAGCAAAGCAGTATAATCGTCGAACAGGCGCAACAACAGGCACAGCAACTTCAAAACGACGCGAATAATTATGCAAGTCAAGTTTTTGAACAATTAATTGACCACGTTTCGCGGACTTTTCAAGGCGTGCAGGCGGCAGAGGCAGGCTTAGACCAGGCGCGGCAAGTCCTTCAACAGGCAAAATCGCAAATGGATCAGCAAGTTTATTCTTACGCGCGGGCGCAGGCACAACAGCAAATTCAGCCGCAAGATTTTCAAGAGGAGCAAAATAATTTATGAAGGGAGTGATGGGCGCGTTCGAGAAATTTCGGCGCGTCAATTTTTTTATGAATTCAATTAGCGAGGAAAAAAAATCTATGGGCGAAGAAGTAAAAGACTGGGTAATGTCAATAGCAATCGCGGTAGTGGCGGCGCTGTTAATCCGCACGTTCATAGTCGAGTTGTACGTGGTTGACGGACCGAGTATGCGCCCGACACTTCAACACGACGAGCGGCTTGTCGTCAATAAATTCATTTACCATTTGCGCGCGCCCGAAAAAGGCGAAGTGATAATTTTCCGTTACCCGCGCGACCCCAGCCGCGATTTTATTAAGCGCGTCATTGCCACGGCGGGTGATACCATTGAAATTAAGGACGGGCACGTTTACGTCAACGATCAACTTCTGCGCGAAGATTATATTTTGGAAAAGACGCGCACCGAATACCCGAAGGTTACAATTCCCGAAGGCACAATTTTTGTAATGGGCGATAATCGCAACAATTCCGAAGACAGCCGATTTCCGGACGTCGGATTTGTGCCGCTCGATTTGGTAAAGGGCAAGGCGGTTTTAATTTTCTGGCCAACCAGCGAAATTAAAACTTTGCCGTGAATACAATATATTTTTTCGAGAGGGCAGGGTTAAAACTTCCCTCTTAATTTTTGCGATTGTAAAGGAGTGAGCGCGATTGTTGGGTAAAAATATCCTCGGATTGGAAAATTTTTCGGCGGAAGAAATCAGACTTGTGCTGAAAACTGCGCGCGAAATGAAAAAAATAATCGGCGGCGGCGTAAAAAAATTACCGAATCTGCGCGGGCGTGCGATTGTAAATTTATTTTTAGAGCCGTCAACCAGAACGCGGACGTCGTTTGAGCTGGCGGGAAAATATTTGGGCGCAGACGTGGTTTCGATTAACGCCTCGACGTCAAGCATAGTCAAAGGCGAAAGTCTGCGCGATACGTTAATGACGATTGAGGCAATGGGCGTTGACGCTGTCGTAATTCGCCACAAAGCCGAAGGAGCTGCCGAATACGCGGCGCAGGTTGTTAAGCCGGTGATTATCAACGCGGGCGACGGCGCGCACGCTCACCCTTCGCAGGCGCTGTTGGATTTGTTTACAATCGAGCAATTCAAGGGCAGGCTCGCCGGTTTGAAAGTGGCGATTGTCGGTGATATTTTGCACAGCCGCGTTGCCCGCTCAGATATTTTTGGGCTGACGAAAATGGGCGCGGAAATTCATCTTGCCGGTCCAAAAACTTTATTGCCGAGATTTTTTGAGTTCGACGGCGTGACTGTTCATGAAAATATTGACGCGGCGATTGAAAACGCTGACGTGATAAATATTTTGCGAATACAGCTTGAGCGGCAGCAATCGGGATTATTTCCCTCTGCGCGAGAATACGCAAGAGTTTTCGGAATAAATGAAGCGCGGCTCAGATTGGCGAAAGACGACGTTTTAATTTTGCACCCGGGACCGCAAAACAAAGGCTTAGAAATTTCAAACGCGGTAGTTTACGGCGCAAATTCGGCGATACATGAACAAGTTCAAAACGGCGTCGCGGTACGAATGGCGCTGCTGGATTTGACATTGAACGGAGGGCAATTATGAGCATTCACAAATTCCACGCAAATATTAACGATTCGCTGATAATTCGCGGCGGGCGCGTGATTGACCCTGCGAATAAAATTGACAAAATCGCTGACGTGCTGATTATCGACGGCAAAATCGCGGCTGTCGACGACGATATTAAAATGAAACCCGACCACGAATATAACGCTATCGGCAAAATCGTGACGCCTGGCTTGATTGATGTGCACGTGCATTTTCGCGAACCCGGGCAAGAGGCTAAGGAAGATTTTCTCAGCGGCTCGAAGGCGGCAGTTGCGGGCGGCTTTACCACGGTTGCAACGATGCCGAATACTTCGCCGGTTGTCGACAATGCAGCGCTCGTTCGCTCAATGGTTGCACGCGCGGCGGAAGTTGGGATTATCAACATTAAAATTATCGGCGCGGTTACGAAAAATCAAGCCGGTTTGGAATTGGCGGAAATGCGCGATATGATTGACGCGGGCGCGGTTGCATTTTCGGACGACGGACATTTTGACGATAACGCGAAAATTTTTCTGAACGCGCTGGATTATCTTTACGGCACGGATAAAGTTATCATTTGCCACGAAGAGGAAACTTCGCTTGTCAAAGACGGCGTTATGAACGAGGGGCGGCGCAGTGCAATTTTTGGCTTGAAGGGGCGTCCTAGCGTTGCTGAAGATATTGCCGTGGCGCGCGATTGTCTTTTGGCGGAATACACCGGCGGGCGCGTGCATATCGCTCATATGAGTTCTGCGCGAGCTGTCGAAATTGTTCGTGACGCGAAAAGGCGCGGCGTCAAAGTTACCGCCGAAGTTACGCCGCAACATTTGACTATGACTGACGATTGCGTTAATCCAACTGACTCTTCGACGAAAATTAATCCGCCGCTCCGCACTCAAAAAGACTGCGACGAACTTTTGAAGGGCTTGCTTGACGGCACGATTGATTGTATTGTAACCGACCATTCGCCGCACGCCGCCGAGGAAAAAGATCGTGAATACATTTACGCGCCGAGCGGTTTTCCCGGGCTTGAAACCAGCTTAGGAATTTTGCTTACCGATTTATACCACAAAAATAAAATTGATTTGCCGACGCTTATTTCCAAAATGACTTGTGAGCCGGCGAAAATTTTTAATCTGGACGCGGGAAATTTGAGCGTTGGAAGTTGGGCTGACGTTACGATTATTGACGCCGGTTTAGAATGGACGGTTGACGCCGATAAATTTTACACGCGCGGCAGTCATTCGCCGTTTGTCGGGCGCAAATTGAAGGGGCGCGCTGTTGCCACGATTGTTCACGGCGATTTAATGAAGTTGCTTTGAGGGAATTTCGATGGCTCAGAAAAACAGATTGGCGAAATATTATCAGCGCAGATTAATCGCCCTGTTATTCGCGCAGTTTGTAATGGGCTTTGCGATTGTGCTGCTAAGATTCGCGCTTTTCGGCAATGACCCGTTTTCGTGCATGAATTTGGGATTCGCAAATGTCAGCGGCTTAAGTTTCGGAACGTGTTCGATACTTTTCAACCTGGTGGCGATTGTACCGATTTTCATTTTGGACAAAAATTATATCCAAATCGGCACGCTGATAAATATGTTCATGGTAGGACCGATAGTCGACGCGTATTATTACGTGCTGTCGAATTTCCCGATGTTGGCGGCGCCGACTTTTGAAGAGCGAATAATTTTGCTGATAAGCGGCGTGATAATCTGCTGTTTGGGCGCGTCGCTTTATATGATGCCGCAAATGGGAATTGGACCGTACGATGCAATTGGCTGGATATTGGCGGAGAAATCGAAGGGCAGGTTAAGTTTTCGCTCTGCGCGAGTGATTGAGGATATTTGCGCGGTGGCGACAGGATTTTTCAACGGAAGTATCGTACATATCGGCACGCTGATAATGGCGTTCGGCACAGGTCCGCTGGTTGCATTTTTCAACGAATATGTTAGTATACCGCTGATTTATAACGGCAAAAAAGGTTTAGTCAAGGCGAAGTGAGGTAACACAATGAGAATTTTCCCTTACACCAAAGTTTATATGGCGTGTCCGGCAAATGTTCATACCGGCGGAGTTGAGCTCTGTCACCAAATTGTGAATCAGCTGCTGCAGTTCGGCGTCGACGCTTATATGTTTTATTTGCCGACAAATCCGTACGCTTTCAATTCGGATAATCCAGTCGATAAATTTTACGCGAAATACCATTTGCCGTACGTACTGAAAATCGAGGATAATCCTTACAATGTTTTGATACTGTTCGAGGCGTGCGGCGGCTTTTATTCGGAATATAAACAAGTTCAAAAAATTTTTTACTGGATGAGCGTTGACGTTTACATTGGCAAACTCGTTCAGCTTACGTCCGCTTATCAAGATAATCCGCTAATCGCCCCAATGCCGAGATTTTTCTATTTCAATGACGACGAAACTGAACATTGGGTACAATCCGAATACGCGCGCCAATTTCTGAAACTGAACGGCGTCCCCGATAAGCGAATTTACGTTGTCGAAGATTATTTGAATCAAGCTTTTTTGAGCCGCGCGGCAAATATCGATATTTCCAAAAAAGAAAATATTATCGCCTTCAATCCAATGAAAGGGCTGGAGATAACTAAGCGCCTCGTTGAACTTGCGCCGGATATGAAATGGATTCCGATTAAAAATATGACGCCCGAACAAGTTCAAGGATTATTAGCCTCCGCAAAAGTTTACATAGACTTCGGCAACCACCCTGGCAAAGACAGAATCCCACGCGAAGCCGCAATTTCCGGCTGCGTCGTCATTACCGGCAAACGCGGCTCTGCGGCTAACGACGTTGATATTAATATTCCCGCTGAATTTAAATTTGGCGAAACCGCCGCCGATTTGCCGCTGGTCATTGAAAAAATTCGTGACGTGTTCGATAATTTTGAATCCAATCACGCTAAGCAAAATGATTACCGCGCGCGCATTCTCGACGATAAAAACAGGTTCGCTCAGGAAGTTGCCGCCGCCTTCAGTCTTACGCCGCAGAAAAAAATTTTTGCCGCCGTCGCGCAGGGCTTTTCTCAACAGGGCGTTATGCTCACCAATATTTTAAACCAGACGCATCCGGAACTTTTTCCCAGCTTTATGATTGATGACAGATTTTGCTTCGAGACAAATATTAATCCCAACGAATTTATTAAAACCATTCACAACACAAATTATTTTAAATTTAAAAAATCGGGGGGGGTATTGCAGATTATGATAATCTCGTTAAAAGATGCGCAATTTCTGTACCTGGAAGGGCGGCTTAATAAATTTATCCTGCTCAATCCGACCGCTGAAGAACTCGAAATAATGAACAAGATTTTTCATCCTGCGCCGGAAGATTTGATAGCAATAAACCTTAAATAATTTGGAGGAATTTTTTTGAACGGAAAATTGATACTTGAGGACGGCAGCGTTTTTCACGGAAAACTTTTCAGCGAAATGAGGGCGAGCGGCGAAGTTGTTTTCAATACCGGAATGACGGGCTACCAGGAAATTTTAACAGATCCTTCGTACTGTCGGCAAATCGTCACGCTGACTTATCCGCTGATTGGCAATTATGGCACTGCGCGAATTTTTAACCAGAGCCGAAAAAGTTTCGTGAGCGGCTTGATAATCGGCGAGATTTGCGAATTTCCCAGTAACTTCACAATAGAAAAAACTTTCGCCGAATATTTGACGGAAAATAAAATTCCCTGCCTGTACGATGTCGACACGCGCGCCTTGACGCGAAAAATCCGCGCCGCCGGTACTATGAAGGGCGTTATCGCCGCTGAAGATACCGCGCAAAATATTATTGACGAAATGCTTGCTTTGCCGATTCCAAAAGACGTAGTCGCGCAGGTTTCGATTAGCGAACCTTACACGCTCGAAGTCGACAACGCAAACGCGCCGTTCGTCGTGGCAATGGATTTCGGCGTCAAACAGCATATTCTTGACAGCCTGCACAATCTCGGTTGCAAAATTACCGTCGTTCCCGCGAATACGCCCGCTGATAAAATTCTGGCGATGAATCCCGATGGAATTTTCCTGTCGAATGGTCCAGGCGACCCTAAGGACGTTCCCGAAATTATCAGCGAAATTAAAAAGCTGATTGGAACTAAGCCGATTTTCGGAATTTGTTTGGGGCATCAACTTTTGGCGCTGGCAATGGGCGCGGATACTTACAAATTGAAATTCGGTCACCGCGGCTCAAATCAGCCCGTGAAAAATCTTGAAACCGGCAGGGTTTATATCACTTCGCAAAATCACGGCTACGCGGTTGACGAAAAATCGCTTGAAAATTTGCCGCTCGAAATTACGTACATATCAATGAACGACGGCACGGTTGAGGGAATGCGCCACAAAGATTTTCCGATTTATTCAGTGCAGTATCACCCCGAAGCGTCGCCAGGACCGCGCGATAATATGTATTTGTTTGACGAATTTTTAAAAATGATGGGGGTAAATTAATCGTGCCGAAAAAATCAAATCTCAAAAAAGTAATGGTAATCGGATCTGGACCGATAGTAATTGGACAGGCGGCGGAATTTGACTACGCCGGCTCGCAGGCTTGCCGCGCGCTCAAGGAAGAAGGGCTCGAAGTCGTTTTGGTAAATTCCAATCCGGCAACGATAATGACGGACGTAAATATCGCCGACAGAGTTTACATTGAGCCGTTGACTGTTGACTTTTTGACGGCGATAATCGAAAAGGAACGCCCCGACGGATTATTGGCAACTTTGGGCGGGCAAGCCGGCTTGAATTTGGCGGTGAAATTGGCTGAGGCGGGCGTGCTTGAAAAAAATAACGTCGAACTTTTGGGAACGCCGCTTTCCGCGATTAAAAAAGCTGAAGACCGCGAAATGTTCAAAGAAACAATGCAGGCGATTGGCGAGCCGATACCGGAATCTACGATTGTTGAAGACGTACACGCGGCGGTTGCCTTTGCAAATGAGATTGGTTACCCGCTGATAGTTCGTCCGGCTTACACATTGGGCGGAACCGGCGGCGGCATTGCTGAAAACGAAGAAGAGCTTGTTGAGATTGTCATTCGCGGTTTGAAATATTCGATGATTGGGCAGGTTTTAATCGAGCGGAGCGTTGCGGGCTGGAAGGAAATTGAATTTGAAGTTATGCGCGACGGCAACGATAATTGCATAACGGTTTGCGATATGGAAAATGTTGACGCGGTCGGCGTGCATACCGGCGACTCAATCGTGGTTGCGCCGAGCCAAAGTTTGAGCGATTCGGATTATCAACTTTTGCGCAGTGCCAGTTTGAAAATGATTCGCGCGCTGGGAATTGAGGGCGGCTGTAATGTGCAATTCGCGCTTGACGTTAACAGCCAAAATTATTATGTCATTGAAGTAAATCCGCGCGTGAGCCGTTCGTCGGCGCTGGCGTCGAAGGCTACGGGCTACCCGATTGCGAAAGTCAGTTCCAAAATCGCGATTGGTTACACGCTTGACGAAATTACAAACGCCGTGACGCACAAAACTAAGGCTTGCTTTGAGCCGGTTGTCGATTATGTTGTAGTGAAATTCCCGCGTTGGCCTTTCGATAAATTTGTTTACGCGGATAAAACTTTGGGTACGCAGATGAAGGCGACCGGCGAAGTTATGAGCATTGATAGAAGTTTCGAAGGCGCGATTTTAAAGGCCGTCAGAAGCCTTGAGATTGGCGTTAACAGGCTTTACATGGAGCAGTTTAAGGATTGGGACGATGCTAAGGTTTTGCGGCGTTTAAAGCTTGTAAATGACGAGCGGCTCTTTGTTATCGCTGAAGTTTTGCGGCGAGGGCTTGCCACTGTCGACGAAATTTTTGACATTACGAAAATTAATCCGTGGTTTATCGAAAAAATTAAAAACATTGCCGATTTCGAAAACAAACTTAAGACGGTCGAATTGACGGCTGAAGTCCTGCGCGAGGCAAAATTTATCGGGTTGGCGGATAAATCTATCGCCGAAATTACCGGCAAACCTATGAAAGAAATTCGCAAAATGCGCATTGAAAATAATATTCTGCCGCGTTTCAAAATGGTTGACACGTGCGCGGGCGAATTTGACGCCTTCACGCCCTACTATTATTCGACTTATCGCGCAGAAGAAGATGAAGTTGAAGTTAGCAACAAGCGCAAAATTATCGTGCTGGGCTCCGGTCCGATTCGCATTGGGCAGGGCGTGGAATTTGATTATTGTTCTGTGCATTCGGTTTGGGCGCTGCGCGAAATGGGCATTGAGGCGATTATCATTAACAACAACCCCGAAACCGTTTCTACTGATTTTGACATTTCCGACAGGCTGTATTTTGAGCCGCTGACAACTGAAGACGTACTGAATATTATCGACAAGGAAAAGCCCGAAGGCGTGATAGTGCAATTCGGCGGGCAAACGGCGATAAATCTTGCGGCGAGTTTGGCTGAGGCAGGCGTTAAAATTTTCGGTACAAGCGTTGACGATATCGACCGCGCCGAAGATAGAGAGCGCTTTGACGAAGTTTTAGCTGAAGTGAATATACCGCGTCCGCGTGGAATCAGCGTAACGAATTTGGAAGCCGCGATAAACGGGGCGGCTGAAATTGGCTATCCGGTTATGGTTCGTCCCAGTTATGTATTGGGCGGGCGCGCCATGGAAATTGTTTACAATGAAGAGGAACTGCGCGATTATATGAGCCGCGCGGTGAAGGTTACGCCGGATCATCCGGTTTTGGTTGACCGGTATATGCAGGGTACGGAAGTTGAAGTTGACGCGATTTGTGACGATGTTGACGTGGTTATTCCTGGAATTATGGAACACGTCGAGCGCGCTGGCGTTCACAGCGGCGACAGCATTGCCGTTTATCCGCCGCAAACTTTATCGGCGCGCGTCATTTATACCATTTCCGATTACACAAAGAGATTGGCGCTGGCTCTGCACGTCAAGGGGCTTTTAAATATTCAATACGTCGTGGTTGAAGGCAAAGTTTATGTTATCGAAGTAAATCCGCGTTCGAGCCGCACTGTTCCATTTTTGAGCAAGGTTACCAATATTAAAATGGTGAATGTGGCTACGCGCGTTGCATTGGGGCACAGCTTGAAGGAAATGGGCTATTATTCCGGATTGGTTGAGCCTAAGCCGTACACTGCGGTTAAAGCGCCGGTATTTTCTTTCGCGAAAATGCAGGACGTTGATATTTCGCTCGGACCGGAAATGAAATCTACCGGCGAAGTTATGGGCATTGATTATCATTACGCGCGGGCGCTGTACAAGGCGATTATCGGCGCAGGTATGAATATTCCCAAGAATGGCTGTGTGCTGTTCACGGTTGCCGATAAAGACAAAGACGAAATGAAACAGCTTGCGAAGGCTTTTTCGGAGCTTGGCTTTAAATTGGTGGCGACTGAAGGCACGGCTAAGGCGTTGCAGAGCATTGGGATTGACGCTGAAGTTGTCGGCAAAGTTCACCAGCGCAGTGTCGATATTATTCAGCGAATCAAGGACGGCAAAATTCACATGGTAGTAAATACGCACGCGCCAGGCAAACATATTCTGCGCGATGGTTTCAAAATTCGCCGTGCAACGGTTGAGCACGGTATACCCTGCTTAACGAGTTTGGATACTGCTTGGGAAGTTTTGAGAATGTTAACGTCAATGCGCGACCGCCGCTTAGTCTATTCTTTGGCAATTCAAGATTACGTCGGCGGCGGAGACGAATTGGCATGACAGATATTAAATTGAAATTCGGCGAGATGATTTTTGAGTGGGACGAAGAAAAAAATGCAATTAATCGCCGAAAACATAATGTTGACTTCAATGACGCCGCGAAAATTTTTGCCGATGAAAATCGAATTGAATTTTTCGATGAAATTCATTCTGACGAAGAAGATCGCTGGCAAATTATTGGCAAAGTCAAAGACATTTTATTTGTGATTTACACAGAGAAAATCGACTCGATAAGATTAATTTCAGCCCGCAAAGCAACTGCTAAGGAAAGGAGACTTTATTATGATAGTGCGGAAGATTATTAACGTTTATGAACCGTTGACGCCTGAACAAGAAGAACGCCTTGAAGCGTTAAAAAATATGCGCGACGAAGATATTGACCTTAGCGATATTCCCGAGCTCACCGAAGAAGAAATGCGCCAATTCAAGCGTGTAAATCCTAGACGTAAACCGGCGGCGAATGACAATGCTTAAAATTTTTGACACAGAAATAATTTCAAACGCCGAAGTTGCGGCAAATATTTTCAAGCTGGAAGTAGCCGCGCCGGAACTTTCGCAAATCGCCAAAGCCGGTCAATTCGTGCAAGTCAAAATTTCGGACGAATTTACATTGCGTCGCCCGCTCGGTATCGCCTCCGCCAAAAACGGCACGATTAAAATTTTCTATCGCGTTGTCGGCAAGGGTACTGAATTTTTGTCCACGAAAAAAAACGGCGAACATTTAAATATTTTGGGCGCGCTTGGCAACGGCTTTAACACAAACATTGACGGGCGAATTTTACTTGTCGGCGGCGGTATGGGGCTTGCGCCGCTACTTAGCGTGGCTGAGAAAATTGACGCTGATGTTTTGATGGGAGGCAAAAATAAATCCGAAGTCGATTTTTGGATTAAAGAATTTCGCGCAGAGGCTGATAAAATTTACATAACGACGGACGACGGCACATTGGGCAGCCGCGGTTTCGTGACGAGCCTTTTGCCCGAAGTTCTCGAATATGATAATTACGCGGCGATTTATACGTGCGGACCGGAAATTATGATGCGCGGCGTCTATAAAATTGCTGTGGAAAATAATTTGCCGTGCTACGTTTCTTTGGAGCGGCGCATGGCTTGCGGATTGGGCGCGTGTCTTAGCTGTTCGATTGACACTTCCGGCGGGCGCAAAAAAGTTTGCAAGGACGGTCCGATTTTCGACGCGCGCGAGGTATTTTATCATGGCTGAAATTTTGAAAACTGAAATTTGCGGAATAAAGCTGAACACGCCAATTTTAGCGGCGTCGGGAACGTTCGGCTTTGGCGAAGAATTTGCTGATTTTGTCGACTTTGAAAAACTCGGCGGCGTTATGGTGAAGTGCATAACTTTGAAACCGCGCGCGGGGAATTTGGGCGTGCGAATTGCCGAAACTCCGGCGGGTATGCTGAATTGCATTGGTTTGGAAAATCCGGGCGTCGAAAAATTTTTGACTGAAATTTTGCCGCGCATTAAAAATAAAATGAATGTCATTGTGAATATCAGCGGCGGCAGCGTCGAAGACTACGGCGAATTGGCGAAACTTTTGGACGTGGACGGCGTGGCGGCGATTGAGCTGAATATTTCTTGCCCGAATGTCAAAGACGGCGGAATAATTTTCGGCACGAATTCAAAGGCGGCGGCGGCGGTTACTTCAACTGCGAAAAAATTTACCGGCAAGCCGGTTATCGTCAAACTCAGCCCGAATGTTACTGACGTTACGGAAATTGCGCGCGCTGTCGAAAGTGCGGGCGCGGATTGTATTTCGCTGATTAATACGCTGATTGGTATGGAAATTGATATTAACACGTGGAAGCCGACGCTCGGCAATGTCACGGGCGGGCTCAGCGGCGGCGCTGTCAAACCGGTGGCTGTGCGTATGGTTTATCAAGTCGCGCAGGCTGTCAAAGTGCCGATTATCGGAATGGGCGGCATTCGCACGGCGGCTGATGCGATTGAATTTTTCTTAGCGGGCGCGGCGGCGGTTGCGGTTGGCACGGCGAATTTTTCAAATCCGGCTGTCACTATGGAAATTGTTAACGGGCTTGAAAATTATTTATCGAGCCGCAATTTAACTCTGCGCGAGATTATTGGCAAGGTGAAAATTTAAATGGCACTGAAAGACAGATTCAACAGCATTTTGGACGAAATTAAAACCAACGAAGGCGCTTATGCACGAATTGCGGTTGTGGGGCAGCCTGGCGCGGGCAAATCCAGTTTGATTAACAATCTTTTGGGCAAGCGCGTTGCTGAAACCGGACAGACAACCGACGTCACGACCGAGGCTAACGAATACGAATACCATTTTCAAAAAATCGTTGATTTGCCAGGCTACGGTACTAAAATGTTTAAATTCGACGATTGGCGCGAAAAATTTCAGCCGCAAAAGTACGACGTGTACATTTTTGTATTCCGCGGGAAATTGCACGAAGAAGACAGCCGCCTTTTCACGGAAATTAAAAATTACAACGCTGAGCGCCGCCGTCCGATTTTTTTGGTGCGAAACCACTGCACGGATATTGAAACCGACGCTGATAAAAATAAAATTCGCGCAGATATTTTCGCCAAAACGAGCGGGCTGGACGTTGGCGAATTGTTTTTCGTGGATTGCGGGCGATACAAAACCGGCATTGACGAATTGCGCGCAGCTCTTGTCGAAACCGATTTTAAAACGCTGTGGCAGACGAAACTTCGCACGGCTTACGTCAAAGCTAAGGACGAATATTTATCCGCCGCAAATTCGCGCGCTGAATCCGAAATTTCGACGTACAATAAAATCGCTGGCGTCAACGGTTTGAATCCAATTTTGGGCGCGGACGTCGCCGTGGATTTGGGAATTTATTTTAAAATGTTCGCCGATATTCGCAAATGCTACGATATTGAGGAAGGCGATATGAAATATTACGCGCTGCCGATTGCGAAAAAATTGCTGGAACTTTTAACCAAAGAAGGCGTTGCAATTCTGCTGAAAAATTTTGCGGGGCGGCAGATGGTTAAAAGCGTGGCGAAATATATTCCGTTCGTGGGGCAAGCGGCGGCTGCGGCGATTGGCTACAAAATGGCGGATTATGCGGGCAACAGCTACAGTGAGGATTGCTTTAAATTCGCGGACGGAGTTATGGATAAATTAATCGCCGAAAAAATTTCCGAATTTGAAAATGAAATTCCACTTTTAGCCGCAAAAAACTGAGGGGGAAAATTTATGAGTTTAGCTGAAGATTTGAAACGCGATTACGAAGAAAAATTCAAGGAGCGCGAAGTTTCCGTTAAAATTGCGCTGATTGGGCAGCCTGGCGCGGGCAAGTCCAGCTTGATTAACAAATTAATTGGCAGAGAAATTTTTGAAGTCGGCGTTCAAACTGACACGACGATTGAGGTGCAGGAGCGCAAACTTGACAACAACTTGACGATTGTTGATTTGCCTGGTTACGGTACGAGTATGTTTCCGATTGAGCAGTGGCTCAAGAAATTTCAGCCGGAGCAGTACGATTTGTATTTGTTTGTGTTCGACGGGAAACTGCACGATTCGGACGCGGTTTTGTTCGACAATCTCAAGCGCTGGCGGGACGAGCGCGAGCACCCGTTTTTTATCGTTCGCAACAAGGAAGATCAGATTTGGGACGATTTTAAAAATCTTGAGCAGTTGCAATTGGAAATCGCGCAGGACGTTTCCAGCAAAATGAAAAGTTTTTCGGAAAAAATTTATTTCACGAGCTGCAGAAAAAATACCGGCATTGAAGAACTCAAGCAGGATATTTTCAATTCCGATTTGCCGCGCGTGAAAAAATCTAAGCTGATTTTCGAATTTAAAGCCACTAGCAAACAGGATTTGGACAACAAGCGGCAGATTTGCCTTGACCACTTGAATTATTATGCTTACGGCGGCGCGGCGAATGCGATTAATCCGATACCAGGCGTTGACGTGGCGGTGGATTTGGGCGTTATTACCGATATGTTTTTTGAGATTCGCAAAACTTTCGGCATCAACGAGGAAGTTCAAACGGCGCTGGCGAAGTACGAAATTTTGACGCCCGCGGTTAAAACTGTGTTCAATTACGTAAGCAAAGCCGGCGTTACGAAGTTGATTGAAAAGGTCGGCGCGCGCTTCGTCAGCAAAGAACTTGTCAAGTACGTGCCGATAGCGGGCTGGGCGATTTCGGCGATTAGCGGCTATTATCTGATTAAAAAATTGGGCGAAAGTTACATTGACGACTGCTACAGGGTGGCGGAGCTTTATCTGGATAATTTTGTGGCGAGAAAGTAGGCGGCGGTTATGGCTGACGAAAGATTGATTGTGGCGCTGGATTTTCACAAATTCGACGACGTGAAAAATTTGGTTGGCGAATTGGGCGACAGCGTGATTTTTTACAAAGTTGGAATGGAACTTTTTTACAGCGTGGGCGCGGGCGTTGTCGAGTGGCTCAAATCTCAAAACAAAAAAATTTTCCTGGATTTGAAATTGCACGATATACCAAATACCGTGGCGGGCGGTTTGTGTTCGCTGATGAAATTGGGCGCGGATATTTTGAATGTGCACGCGGCGGGCGGCTTTACGATGTTGAAAACGGCGGCTGAAGCCCTGCGCGAAGAATCGGCGAAATTGGGAATTGCGAAGCCGAAATTAATTGCGATAACGATTTTGACAAGCATAAATCAAGCTGAATGGTACGGCGCGCAAAAAATTTCCGAGCAGGTTGTTCAATTTGCGAAAATCGCGCAGGACGCCGGACTTGAGGGCGTTGTGGCGTCGCCGCAGGAAGCTAAACTTATTCGCGAAAATTGCGGGGAAAAATTTTTAATCGTGACGCCTGGTATTCGCCCCGCGGGCAGCGCCGTTAACGATCAAAGCCGCATTTCGACGCCCGCCGCCGCTATTCAAAATGGCGCAAATTATTTGGTTGTGGGCAGACCGATTCGCGCCGCCGATAATCCGAAATTTGCCGCTGAAAAAATCTTAGCCGAAATTAGCGAGGTGTAAATTATGACTGAACAAGAAGTTTATGATATGCTCGTCGAAACGGGCGCGATTATGACTGCTCATTTTTGCCTCACGAGCGGGTTGCACTCGCCGCATTACGTGGAAAAATTTAATGTACTCCAGCACCCGAATTATACCGAAAAACTTTGCCGCGCGATGGCTGAACATTTCAAGGACGCGAAAATTGAGACGGTTGTTGGACCGGTGACCGGCGGAATAATTTTAGCGCACGAAACCGGCAAAGCTTTGGGAACGCGGGCGATTTTCACTGAGCGCGTTGACGGCAAAATGACATTTCGGCGCGGCTTTACTTTGCACGAAGGCGAACGCGTTTTGATTGTCGAAGACGTTGTGACGACGGGCGGCTCTGTTCGTGAAGTTATCGACGTTGTGAAAGAATTTGGCGGCGTGCCGGTTGCGGTTTCAATGTTGGTTGACAGGTCGGGCGGCAAAGCTGATTTTGGCGACGTGCCGAGTTTCGCACTCCTGCATATGGACGTTGAAACTTACGAGCCGGAAAATTGCCCGCTCTGCGCGAAAGGCATTCCGCTAACAAAGCGCGGCTCTACCGGTAAAAAATAAATTAAACTTGTGGCTCTTGCTGCGGCGGGGGCTTTTTTTATTGCCCGAATGTGATATAATTTCGGAAAATATTTGTGGGGGAATTTTCAAATGGCTACGATTGACAACGACGATAAAAATTTGATTGAGAAAAAAATTTCCAGCGAAAAAGTTTTCGACGGCGTCCTCTTGCACGTTTTCAAAGATGACGTCGAACTTCCCAACGGTCATAAATCCGTCCGCGAATGGATTAAACACCCTGGCGCGTCTTCGGTTATTCCGCTGTTGCCGGATAATCAGATTATTTTGGTTAAGCAATATCGCTATCCCGTCGCGCAGGTCACGCTCGAAGTTCCCGCCGGTAAACTCGACGCGCCCGACGAAGATCCTGTACTTTGCGCCGAACGCGAACTTTCCGAAGAAACCGGTTACACTGCAGAAAAAATTTGGAAACTTACTACCATTGCAACGACGGTCGGCTTCACCAACGAATATATTCACCTTTTCGCCGCAACCGGTTTGACGTCCGGCAAAAAACATCCCGACGACGACGAATTTATCAATACCGTGAAAATGCCGCTCGCTGACGCCGTGAATCTCGTTGAATCCGGAAAAATTATCGACTCGAAAACGATTATTTCAATTTTAATGCTGGCGAAACAGATTGGAGCTGACGCAAATGCTTAAAAAAATTTTCCTGGCGGCGTTAATGTTGTTCGCGTTAAATTCCGTGGCGTTTGCAAGTACCGACCTTACAATCGTCAATCAAACCGGAAAAACTATCACGCAGATTTACCTTTCGCCAACTGATGCGCCCGAAGAATGGATTATGCAAAGCGCAAATTTCCTGCGCGACGGCGAATCTGTGACGCTGATTATAAATCCGAAACAATTTGCGCCGCGCCCCCGACTTCGCTACTTTAATATCGGCGTGAATTATGACGATTTTACTCAAGAAACGTGGTTCGGGCTGGATATTTTTAACCTGTCAACAGTTAGACTGTACGTTGAAGGGCATGACGTAGCCTATAGAAATTAATTGGAGGCGAATTAATGTTTGAAAATTTTTTAATGCGAGCGATAACCAGCTTGCCTGGAATAATCATAGCGATGGTAATTCACGAATGGGCGCACGCGCGGGTGGCTTACGCACTGGGCGACTTCACGCCAAAATTGCAGGGACGGCTCACGTTAAACCCAATGGCTCACATTGACCCGTTCGGCTTGATATTCCTGTTGGTGGCTCATTTCGGCTGGGCAAAGCCGGTGCAGATAAACCCGTACAATTTCAGCAACCCGCGGCGCGACGATATTTTAGTTTCGTTAGCCGGACCTGCCTCAAATTTCCTCGTGGCGTTTGTGACGCTGCTTGTGCTGATTTTCATGGTGAAATTCGGCGTGCCAATGTCCGACGGTATGAAACTGGTGCTGAATTTCATTATGGTTATAAACGTAAACTTTGGCATTTTCAATTTGCTGCCGATACCGCCGCTTGACGGCTCACACATACTCAAACAAATTTTGCCGTACGAACTCGCGCAGAAATACGAATACATTGAACAGTACAGCATGTTCATATTCCTGCTGATAATCATGACGCCGATACTAGATTGGGTATTCTTGCCGCTTCAGCATTTTGTGTTAGGCATTTTCCAAATCGTTGCCGGAATATTGTTATAGGTGACGCTATGAAAATTTTTGTAGGATTGGGCAACCCGACTGCCGAATATGCGAATACCAAACACAACGTCGGCTTTATGTTGGCTGAGAAAATTGCCGCGAAAAAATTTATATTTCAAAATAAGTTTTTAAATTTTGTTATAGGTGAGCCATGAAAATTTTTGTAGGATTGGGCAACCCGACTGCCGAATATGCGAATACCAAACATAACGTCGGCTTTATGTTGGCTGAGAAAATTGCCGCAGAAATTGGCGCGGGCGATTGGCGGGCGAATTTCAATGCCCTGGTTGCCGAGGCTTTTCTTGACGGCGAAAAGATTTTGATTGTCAAGCCGCAAACTTTTATGAATTTGAGCGGCGAGGCTGTTGCTCCGATTGTCAATTTTTATAAAGTCGACGCCGGAAATTTAATCGTGGCGCACGACGATATGGATTTGCCGATTGGTACGATAAGACTTCGCCCGAAAGGCTCAAGCGGCGGTCACAGGGGCGTTGAATCGATTATTCAGCATTTGGGCGGCGAAGAAAATTTTCCGCGCGTTCGGATTGGCATTGGGCGCCCACCGGAAAATTGGGCTGTCAATTCGCACGTACTTAGCCCTTTTTTCGCGCAGGACAAAGATAAAATTTTCGCTGCCATTGAAAATCTTGTTCCGGCTGTAATTTGCATTTTTCGCGAAGGTATTAATAAAGCTATGAATAAATTTAATCCAAGGAGGAATAAAAATGACGCGGGTATTGTTGGCTGAGGACGATAAAAAACTCGGCAAATTGATAGCGTATATGCTAATGCAAAATCGAATCCAGGTTGAATGGATAACCAACGGCGCTGACATTTACGAATACGCAATGTACTCCGAATACGATATTTTGATTTTGGATTGGATGATGCCGAATGTTTCGGGCTTGGACGCGTGCCGCGCTCTGCGCGAAGCTGGCTACGAAAAGGCGATTTTGATGTTGACGGCAAAAGATTCGCTTGAAGACAGAGTTACCGGTTTGGACGCCGGCGCTGACGATTATCTTGTTAAGCCGTTTGAATTTGACGAATTGCTTGCCAGGTTGCGCGCACTTAGCCGCCGCAGCAGTCAAAAAATTCAGCAGGAGATTGTTGAAGTCGGAGATTTTACGCTTAACCGCACTACCAAAGTTCTCAAGAAAAAAAATCAAGTCATTCAACTTTCGCCGCGGGAATTTCAACTTTTCGATTTGCTGTCCCAAAATTTGGGCGTTGTCGTGCCGCGGGAAATTATTCTTGACAGAATTTGGGGAATTGAGCGCGATATCACTTCAAACAATATCGATTCGTATATGAAGATTTTGCGCAAAAAGTTAAACGAAGTCGACGGCAATATTTCAATAAAAACGGTTCGCGGAATAGGATACCGGCTGGAGGCATAATTTCGTGGAAATGTTCCGGAGCAGCCGTTTGCGCTTAACGCTCGTCTACTCGGTGATAATGTGCGTATTTTTAATCGTGCTGATTGTGGTTGTGCGAATTTCAATGCAATGGTCGATGTCCTCTGAACAAGAGCGGGAACTTTCGGACGCGGCGGATGGAATTGCCGAGGCGCAGGCGTTCAAAATTCAGCACCCGAACGCAACTATTGACGAAAACCGCTACTACAGAAATACTAACGACCGATTATTTTTTTACATTTTTGACGAATACGGGCAGCTGACTGAATTTGTGCGGGCGTCGTTTCGCGTCGAGCCGTTCATAGTCGATTTAATGACTCCGGAGCATTTGAATAACGGCGCAATCAAAGTTTTCAGCTATCAGAATGAAACCGGACGAATGACGAATATTATGATGACGTCAAAAAAAATTCTGGCAGGCGAAGTCGAACAAACGGTTTACGTTGGCAAAGACGTAACGGCGCTGTATTCCGGCTTACAAAAATTCACATTTCTGCTTACGGCTCTGGGCGTTTTGGCGCTGGCAATTTATACGGCGATTGGTTATACAATGGCAGGCTGGGCGATAATTCCGCTCAAAGAGGCTTACGAAAAACAAAAACAATTTGCGGCGGACGCCTCGCACGAATTGAGAACGCCGCTTGCCGTGGTTTTGACTTCAACCGAATTGCTTTTATCCGACCCGTCAATTCAAAATCCGCTCCTGCGCGAAGTCATAAGCGACGTCAAAGACGAAGTCAAGAAAATGTCAAAGCTGGTAGGCGATTTATTATTCGTGGCGCGAAGTGACAATGACGCGCTGAAATTGAAATTGCAGAAAATTGACCTCGGCAGACTTTTGGAGCAAAACGTGCGAATGATGACGCCGCTTGCCGAAAAGAAAGGTGTTACGCTGTTGGGCGTAGGTTTCCGGAAAATGAACATTACCGGCGACGAAGAGAAAATTAAGCAGCTGATTCTGATTTTGGTTGACAACGCGATTAAGTACACTGCGCGCGGCGGGAGCGTTTGGGTTAATCTGGAAAATGCGGGCGAAAGTCAAGCGGTTTTTTCAGTGCAAGACAGCGGCATTGGAATTGCGCCGGAAGATCAAGACAAAATTTTTGAGCGATTTTACAGGGTTGACAAGGCGCGTTCGCGGGAAATGGGCGGCAATGGTTTGGGCTTGTCAATCGCGACGGAAATTCTGCGCCTTCACAAAGGTAAAATTTCTGTGGAATCTGAGCTGGGCGCTGGTACGAAATTTACTGTTGAGTTGCAAAGGCAGTTGAACGCATAATGAAGATTTTTTCAAAGATAGCGGCGGCTCTTTTATCGGGGCTGATATTTTTTACGCCGATTCGCGCAGGAGCGGCTGACGCGTGGGCGGTTGCGGCTGAAGCGGTTGGTGTTTTGGCGGTTTATAACAGCACGCTCAAATCTATGTTGGCGCTGGGAAATGACGTCAACGCGCAAATGGCGGCTCGTCAGCAAGACATTGAAAAAAATGGCGCTGATATAAATCCTGCCGATATTAAACTCGTCGACGAAATTATGACGCGCCTTGTTAATTCCGCAAGTTATGAGCTGAAGGTTAATTCGCTGCCATTCGTTTGGAGCGTCAATGACAGCGAAAAATTCAACGCCGCCTGTTACCCGATGAATTATATCAGCGTAAATCGCGGCTTACTTTCCGGCTTGCATATGGACGAAGAGCAAATTGCGTTTGTTTTGGCGCACGAAATGATTCACGGGCTCAATCAGCATTCGGCGAAAAGTTATGCTCAAGCCGTCGCGCAGTCAATGGGCGCAATTTTTCTCGGCGCGAATATCGAGAGCGCGTATATCGATTGGACGAAATTTAACGGCATTGTGAATTATTCTGTGGCGAAAAGTATAATTTTGCCGGCGGAAGTCGAGGCGGACGAGCTCGGCTTTTACATTGCAACGAGCGCGGGCTTTAATCCTGGCGCGGGCGCGGCGGCTATGGCGCGGATGGATTATTATTTTCGTTATGAGACGCAAGATATTTTTGAAGTCGACCTGCACGACAAGCCGAATGAGCAAACTTTCAGCGACCACCCCGATACCGAAGTTCGCGAAGAAAAACTTTCCCAACTCATGACTGATTATAGTATGGGGCACGTCACGGTGAAAAAGGTTGAGCGCCAATACAAAGTTTACATTGACGGCAAAGAAATTTACAGCGCCGCCTATGCAAAATCCGCCGACAAAGCATATTATTTCGCGGGCGGTTTGGCGAAGGCTTTTCACGATTATGATAATGTTGACGCGTGGAATTTCCGCAAGGGCGCGGGACGGCACACGGATTTTCTGACTGACGATAAAGTTTTCCGGCAAACTCGAGACATCGCTTTTTTAGAAAATATTGGTGATAAAATTCGCGCCGCCGTTACTGCTGCTTACAAAAACGAAAAGCCCGCCATTCGCAAAAAATATTTCGACGCCGAAAATAAACGCCTCGACGCGCTGAAAAAAATTAAGGCTGAAAATCTCAACGCCGATATAAAAGCCGCTGAGAGGCTCAGAATCAACGCTGACGCTTACAACGACCACAAGGAAGGTAAACTTGCCTTGATTGAAATTGAGCGCGCTATGCAGGCGAAAAATCAAGATAACCTTGCCGAATGTCTTGCGATACGCGGGCGCGCTAAGGCGATTTGCGGCGATTTTGACGGCGCTTTGGCTGATGTTAATCAAGCTGTCGCGCAGGACGCCAAAAACTTGTACAACTTTTTGAACAGGGCGGACGTTCAACGAATGCGCGGCGAATATGATTTAGCCTTTGCCGACATTGACAGGGCGCAGAAAATTGACAGCAAAGTTGCCGTGATTTATCAACTGCGCGGCGAAATTTATGACGAACTCGGCGACGAAACTTCTGCCGAAGAAAATTTCCGCACGTGTTACAATTTGGCGAAAAAAAATCCGCGTTCAATTCCTCTGAAGTATCTCAAAAGAATTGACGCGAAATCCGCTGAAAAGTTAGGGGCTAGTGAAAAGGGAATAGGGAATAGTGACTTTCACACTAACCCCTAGCCCCTTTCCACTCTTCCCTAATAATGCGGGTGGAGTTTCACGTAGTCAACGGGGCGGCTCCAATCCACGTGAACGCCCGTTGCCTCCCACAGGCGCGTTAAAGCCAGTTTCAAAGCTTCAACGCCGGCTTGTGGGTTTATTTTTTCCACGGTGAAGTCTAACAGCGTTTCGTGCGGAATTTCAATTTCGTGCTCCTGCGCGAGAAATTCTTCAGTATTGCGTTTACCAACTTCATCGCCGAGCACAACGTTAATTTTCTTGTTAGCCACGTCATATTCGACGTAGCCGAGATTTTCGCCGTAACTAATCGCAACGCTAAAATTTTCCGCCAAGATTTCACCCCCTCAAAACGTAAGCGCCTTTGGTGTCCAAATCCAAAATCAGCGCGCCTGCTTGAACATTATTTTTTTTGAAAGCCTGCATCATTTCAACCGCGATATCATTTTCCACGTGATTATTCGCCGCCGCAAACGCGATTAAACAAGGTCCGGCGCCGCTTAGACAAACGCCCAATGCGCCGGCTTTTTTCGCCGCAGAAAAAACTTCCTGCATACCTGGAACTAATTTTGTTCGGTACGGCTGATGAAGCGCGTCGTCGAAGGCGTTTGCTAAAAATCTTTCCTTGCCGTTAATCAGCGCCGCAATGAGCATTGACGCCCGCCCGATATTAAAAACCGCGTCTTTCATTGGCACAGATTTTGGTAAAACTTGCCGCGCCATTCGCGTTGACAGCGGAAAATCCGGCACTGCCACGATTAATTTTAATCTTATTTTTGGCAGAAATGCAAAGGTTTGAACTTGCCCTTTGTCAACGACGCTGACAGTGAAGCCGCCGTAAATCGCCGGTGCAACATTGTCGGGGTGTCCTTCAATTTCGGTTGCGAATTTCAAAAGTTCCTGCCGATTAAAAGGTTTGTCGACAAGTTCATTTGCCGCAACCAAACCCGCAACAATCGCCGCCGCGCTTGAGCCTAAGCCGCGTGACATCGGAATATGATTTTCCATGCGCAAAATTCCGCCCTTGAACTTATCGCCGTTGCCCGAACGCTCCAAAACCATTCGCGCAGATTTCCAAACAATATTTTTATCGTCCGTGGGAATGGTATCCGCGCCGTCGCCCTTCGCCTCGATTGTAAGCTGTTCGTCTTCAAGCAAAGTCAATTCCAAATCGTTGTAAATCGTGGCGGCAAGCCCGAGGCAGTCAAAGCCCGGGCCGCAATTCGCCGAAGTGCCAGGAACTCTAACAGTAATTTTATTTGAATCCATACGAAATCAACTCTCAACGCGCATAACGCTTGAAATTTCGTCGACAACGGATAATTTTTTCAATTCGTCCTGCGCGGCTAAAATATTCTTGTGCTTGACTTTGTGCGTGACAACAACCAGCTCGGCGTGATTTTCAATCGTGCTGTTGGTCTGCGCGACGGATTTTAAACTGACTCCGGCGTTGCCAAAAGTCGTAGCCACCGCGCCCAAAACGCCTGGCTTATCGTCAACCAAAAGGCGAATGTAATATGACGAAACAGTTTCCTCAATCGGGCAAATCGGCTTTACGTTGTAACAAGTGCAGCCGAATCTGCCAACGCTGTTAGTCTGCAAGCCGCGCGCAATTTCGATAATGTCGGCGATAACGGCAGAGGCGGTCGGGAAACCCGCGCCTGGTCCAAAAAACATAGCCTCGTTAATCGGATAGCCGCGAACGAAGATTGCATTGAAAACGCCGTTGACATTGGCGAGCGGATGAATTTTCGGCAAAAGTACAGGGTGAACGCGCACGTCAACGCCGGCGTCAGATTCTTTACCGATAGCCAACAACTTGACAACGTAGCCGAGATTGGCGGCGTGCTGAATGTCTTTGGGCGTGATTTTGGTAATGCCTTCGATAGAAACGTCATCGAATTTCACGCGGGAATTAAAGGCGATTGACGCAAGAATAGCGATTTTGCGGGCGGCGTCTTTGCCTTCAACGTCCGCGGCAGGATTCGCCTCGGCGTAACCTTTAGCCTGCGCCTCTTTCAAAACCGTGTCATAATCCGCGCCGTCTTCAGTCATTTTCGTCAGCATATAATTCGTCGTGCCGTTGACAATTCCCAAAATCTCGGTAATTTTATTCGCAGTCAAAGAGCGTTTGAGCGGCATGATAATCGGAATAGCGCCGCCGACGGACGCCTCGAACAGAAAATCAACGTGATTTTTTTCAGCCGCCTCAAAAAGTTCGTGTCCAAATTGAGCGACAACGTCTTTATTCGCGGTAACAACGCTCTTGCCGTGTTCGATGGCGCGGAGCATAAAATCTTTCGCGGGCTTAATTCCGCCGATTAATTCAATGACAATGGAAATTTCGCTGTCGTTCAAAATGTCGTCGTAGTTGCTGGTGGCGGGCAAACCTTGTTCTTGAAGGGCAGCTATTTCGTGCGGCAGGACAAGGATATTTTTAATTTGAATATCGGTCTCGGCGCGCTGATTAATAATTTCGCGGTTATCTCTTAGAGATTTGATAACACTTCCGCCGATTGTTCCGGCGCCCAAAAGTGCAATTTTCGTTACTTGCATAAAAATTTTCCTCCTTATATCGTAAACGGTTAGGTATTCGGCGGCGCGCTTAACAATTCCTGCAACAGACAGCCTTTACATTCCCACCGATAATTTATAAATGGAAAATATCAAAATGTCTCTGCACGTATAAAATGAATCGTCCAATTCAATGACGCCGGGCTTGCCCAATGCCCATTCTAAAGTTTGCGGGAAATCTCTTTGAGACGTGGCGGGATTATACCAATCGCGAATGCCGCTTTTAAGATAAAACAAATTTGACGAACCCGTAACGAAATAATCTCTGTCAACAGATATGCGCACATTTTCAAGCGGATTTTGAGAATCGCCGTTATTTCTTGCCGAAAATACGAAACGGTATAACATAGGCGAGCCGCTCTCCATAAGTACCCAGCTGTTTTGGTTGCCGTTTGAAGTGTTCTCGACCCAGCGCTTCAACGTCAAAACATTAGCGTAAATCGCGCCGTCAACATAAGCTATAGAATTTACGTCCAGCACAAAGATTGTATTGGTCCTTGTATTCAAGTTACTGTTGAAGTGAAAATCTCTGTCAGAATCTACGCTTACCACAGGATAATCGGTATTGCCGTCCCAAAATCCGTTTATCACTTCGTAGGAATATTCGCCGCGTTCCCATTTGTCATAGGTTACGCCGCTGCGCGGTAATACATTGCCGGATATTGAAAAATTGCCGTACTTGCCATTTGAATACAAATTATAAATATTTTGCGGTATCGATTTTCCGGAGAATTTATTTACTACATTTGCCAAATGATTGGCGATATCCATTTTGGTATCTTCGATATCCGCGTAAACCGCATCATATTTAGCCTGTTCTTCGTCGGAGGGCATCGATATTCTACTAAGCCATTGATTTTCGGCTTCGAACTGTTCAATAAATTTAATGATGTCAACCACAACTTTATCGTGTGAAGGCAAAACATTACCGGCTTGCTGAGTATTTTGAGCCTGTTCAGTTTCTATAAGAATTTCGACAGGCTGATTTTCGGTATTCGCCGAGTCGGGCGAATTGTTTAATGCGGTAAGTACAAAAAATCCTCCAACAGCCGCAACGAAAATTTGTTTTATCCCCATAAAATTTGCCTCCTTGAATATTATTTTGGCAAAATATTATCTTAAACCGATTGAAAAGTAAAGCGCGGGAATATCCGGATTTGACACGTCAAAAATTTTCTATTCCATAGCGGCGGCAAACGTGATACAATCGAAGAAAATTTTAGGAGGTTGTTTTGTGAATTATATCAGCACACGCTCAAAGATAAAACCAATTTCTTCAGCCGAGGCGATACTTCAAGGATTAGCGGCGGACGGCGGATTATTCGTGCCGGAGTCCATTCCGAAAATGAAACTCGAAGATATAAACGCGCTGGTAAATATGACGTACGCACAGCGCGCCGTGGCGATATTGCGGCAATTTTTAACCGATTACACCGACAACGAACTTGCCGAATGCGCAGAACTTGCCTATGACTGGTTCGACGTGCCCTCGAAAGTTCCGCTGTCAATTTTGATACGCGATCCTCAAGATACCAAATCGCCCGTTGGAGTAATTGAACTTTTTCACGGTCCAACTTACGCCTTCAAAGATTTGGCTCTGCAAATGTTACCGCAACTTATGAGCAAGGCTCTGAAAAAAGTTGGCGAAACCAAAGAAATTTTAATACTCGTGGCGACTTCGGGCGATACCGGTAAAGCGGCGTTGGCAGGATTCGCAGATGTTCCGCAGACGAAAATTATGGTTTTTTATCCGGACGGCGGCGTCAGCAAAATTCAGCGCCTGCAAATGGTTACTCAAACCGGCAATAACGTTAACGTCGTGGCTGTTCGCGGCAATTTCGACGATTGCCAAAACGGCGTTAAAAAAATTTTCGCCGACAAAGACATTCGCGCAGAACTCGAAAAGTCCAACGTCAAGCTCAGCTCCGCCAACTCAATTAATTGGGGGCGTTTAGCGCCGCAGATTGTTTATTATTTTTCGTCCTACGCTGAATTTGTCAAAGCCGGTTCGATTAAGCTCGGCGATTTGGTGAATGTCGTTGTACCGACCGGAAATTTCGGAAATATTTTAGCGGCTTATTACGCCCGCAGAATGGGTTTGCCCGTCAAAAAATTAATTTGCGCCTCGAATATCAATAACGTGCTGACAGATTTTTTCAACACCGGAATTTACAACCGCAACCGCGATTTTCACAAAACTATTTCGCCGTCGATGGATATTTTAATTTCCAGCAACCTTGAGCGTCTGCTTTATCACGAAACCGGCGGCGACATTAAAGCCGTTCAGCGATATATGAATGAACTTCAAACCACCGGCAAATATAAAATCGACGCGCCGCTCAGAAAGAAACTCGATAAAATTTTCTACGCCGACTTCGCCACTGAAGAGGAAACCGCCAGCATTATCAAAGAAGTTTTCGGCAATTTTAAATATCTGGTTGATACGCACACAGCCGTTGCAATGCAGGTTCTTGGGAAATATCGCCACGCGACGCACGATATGTTACCGGTGATTTTGGCGTCGACTGCCAGCCCATTTAAATTTACCAGTTCGGTTTTAAATGCCATTGGTGAAAAATTTGACGGGCTTGACGATTTCGCGCAGTTCGACAAATTGAGTTTGCTTGCCAATAAAAAAGTTCCCAAAAACCTTGCGGCTCTGGAAACTGCGAAAATTTTGCACGAGGACGTTTGCGACAAAGACGAAATGACTCAGCGCGTGTTGGAATTTGCCGCCAAATAAGGATTCGGAGTATTTTTGTCCATTGCCCGCAACAATCTTTCAACCGGTAAAAATTTTAAAATTAAGCAGCAAATTATCATTTCCGGCAACATATACGTTGCGTTTGCCGTCAGCGAATAAATTATCGGCGACATTCCTTCCGGCGCGTACGACGCGAAAAATACCACGCCCGATATAAAATGACAGGCGAATCTTCCCGCGAACGCCATTATCGCCGCCAATATGAAATTTTTTGACAAGCCCGCTAAACCCATTGCCATGTACGGTAACGGATAATCGAACAGCACTTGTATCGGGTGCAGTATGAACGGATCTTGAATCATATTTATCAGCCCGAACACAAAGCCTGCCAACGCACCTATTCCCGCGCCGTATCGAAACGAAATTATCAATAACGGTATCATTCCGCCCAAAGTTACGCTGCCACCCTGCGGGAAATGGTAAAGCCGCAGTTGGTGAAGTAAAACCGCCAGCGCCAACATCAGCGAAACGTTTATCAGTATGCTCGTTGTCAATTTTATTCGCCGCAGGTACAAGCCAAATCCTATCAGCAGCAATATTCCCAACATCGCGAAGGAACTGTCAGGGCTTTGCAAAATCGTTAAAAAGTTTTCTAACATCGATATCACCAAAGTTAGGGACAAGTGAAGAGAGGAGAGTGACTAGTGTAAAAATCACTTTTCCCTCTTCACTTTTCACTAGCCCCTATTTACAGATGCTGTCAATCCAGTCAAAAAGCATATCCAAATCGTAATCGCCGCTGTGCCCGCGCCCCCACGGACTGAAAAAGTCTACGTCAACGCCGTTATTTTGAAGTGTCAGCGCCAAAATCGCCGGTATCGCCAAAGCTGTATCTCTGTCGACAGCGCCGTGACGGATTCTGAAATGTTTGGCAACCGTGACATCTTCGCGCCCAATAAAATTCAGCGGATTCATAAGTCGAATCTGTTCAGCGTCAGCCATTGCGCCGCCGGAATTTCTTTTCACGATATTGGAAAAATGGCGCGGCGAATTATCGGCAGTACCAAATTCATCATTTTCAGCGGAAGATAAATCCATTTTGTCGAAGGCGGGCGCGGCTTTCATACGCGTTGCAGCGGCGGGGTACTTCGTCATATCCACGTCAACAACCCTGCCATTTTGAACGATAACCCAATCAGCGCCGGAAATATCCAGCCCGCGGTCGAGCGCGTCCTGAGCAGATTCAATGTATTTGCGCTTGATATAATCTTTGAAAGTGCCGTTGCCGTTTTTGTCGAGCGTCAGCAATTTTCCGGATTCGTCGCGCAGTTTTAAACTATTGACGTATTTTGGAAAAGCGTCGCGCAGTTTTTTGGAAATTTTAATTTCGGCGGCGGTCATATCAACAGCCTGCTTGACTTCCACGGGATTATTGGCGCTGTCGGCGTCAAGCGGCGCGTCGTCAACTTTAAGATTCGGATTGGTAAGTTTGCCGCGCGCCTTCAAATCTTGCAACTGCCACATCGCCGGATAATATTTATTTTCGCCGTAAAAAATCCATTCGTAAGCCTTATCGGCGTTTTCAAGGTTGGTGATAGGGCAATAATCGCTGGAGGCAAAAATATCGTCGCGTTCGTCCGCCGCGCCAATTTCTTTAAGGTACGGCTCAAATTCGGGTGCGTTGCCCATACTGCCGAGAGCCGCCGAAAGAGCGCCGCCCGCCGAAGTTCCATTCGAAATAATTTTATCAGTATCGCCCGCGGGCAAGCGGTTTTTGTTGTAGCGAAGGTAACGCACAGCCGCCTTGTAATCGACAATGAGCGCGGGGGCTTTGCCAACGTAAACGCCGTGGGTGACGGTAGTTCTGCCGCGAATAGCCGGACTAACGACAACCAGCCCGCGTGAAAGTGCCACGAGCGCCGCATTTGGACCTTTGCTCATTGGGTCGTTATCGGTGGGCGGTTTAATTTCGCCAGGCATGTAACCGCCGACGCCATTAGGCATAAAAATCGGCGCGTTTTTTGCAGTGTAGCCGTTGATTGTGCCGCCTTCAAGATATTCAGCGGGAACGTAAATACTCAAGCTTTGCGCCGCAACATTGGCGGGATTTTTGACGTACACAATATTTTCGTAGGCGATAAATTTAATTTGCCTGCCTTCGTAAGTCAAAGTTTTTTCGACGCCGCGCGTAGCATCGAAATTTAAGCTGTAAGTCTGCGCGATAGATTTAGCGGCGGCAACATTGACAATTTCCATTTCCGGAACAGTGGCGGTGAAGATGCCGACGCCTAACAAAGCGGCTAAGGTTTTTGCCAAAAATTTTTTTCGCATGAACATTACCTCCAACAATAACAACAAAACCGACCATTCGAGGCGCTCAAGGATGAGCGCCCCCCGCGGCGCCTAGTCACGTGATGTGACTAATGCGCCGCTGTTTTCTTTGCTACTTTCTTTTGCGCCAAAAGAAAGTTGATCAAACGCTTATTTAATTTCGTTGAGCCTGTCGACAAGGATGTAAATATCTTCGTCACCGGAAGCGGGCGACATAATCAGCTGATCGTCAAGATAGATTGAGCCGTTACGGACAGTTGCTTTAGATTTATTTTTGCCGTTGTGATACGCCTTAGCCAAATTTCCTAAAACAAAAAAGGATCTTTCAGCCGAAGACATATTCGTAGTTTTGGCAACGGTGGTAAATTTTTTGCCGTTAATGGTAATGACGCCGTCTTTGGCGGAAGCGTGTTTGCCGCTGTATTCGTAAAGTTTTTTAGCGTAATTATCGCGGCGACTATCGGTATTGGGGTGGTCGGACGGGGCTAACACTGCCGCAATTTTATTTTGAGCCTTGCCGCCGTACAAATCCGAAAGTCTTTGCATAACCGCGGCGCACGCCCCGATATTATAATCTGTATTCAAAATATATTCCCAGGCAAGATTATCGGCCTCAGTTTCGTGCTTTTTGCTGCCATGAGCCACGGAATTATTGAGCACGACCGAGCCGACAACATTTGCCAAAGTTCCGCCGCCCGCCGCAATTACGCCCAACTGCGCGAGCGCCGCCTTAGTGATATTTTTTTCATTGCCCTTAGCAACGTGATCTTTTTGCCCGTGCCCCATTTCGTGCCCAACAATCGCCGCAATTTCGTCGTCCGTTGAAAGATAATCGAACGCGCCGGTATTAACCATCATAACGTGTCCCAACGAACAAGCCGCATTCAAAGTTTTGTCGGCAGAAACAAAATATTTGTAGGGTTTCTCATAAATCGACGGGTCGACTTTGCCAACAGCTACAGTCAAATTGCTCATAATCCTATCAAGGCGCGCGTTAAGAGTCGGGTCTTCATTTACGCCATATTCTTTCTGGAATTGCGATAAAAGATTCAGCCTGCCGGATTCGGTATTGTTGAAATTGGCGATTTGCTTTTTAACTTGTTGACGCGCCGCCGCCGCGGATATCGTAACGCTAATAACATCGCCCCAACTGATCGCCTCGGCGGGAACGGGCGCTGTGAAGGTTATCGACAAACCTATCGCCGCCGCCGTTATTCCCGCGGTTATTTTTTTCGACAAAGTTTTAAACATTTTAATCACCTCTTAGTTAGAAAATGCTCAATGCGATTCAACGCCTCCGAAATTTTTTCAATGCTGGTTGCATATGAACAGCGAACATGCTCCGCGCCCGATTTGCCAAAGGCA
>CAJOMO010000013.1 GCA_905235685.1 uncultured Selenomonadaceae bacterium | reverse complement strand
CGGTAAGAATAAGGGCATTTGCCAAACTTCTTAAATGGAGACTTCGGTTTCCTAGAAGCCCGCGACTTTAGTCGTGGGTGGTTCACAAACCCAATTATGGCGTCCACGTTATCACCCCCATCTGTCGCCAGATTAGGGCTTTCCTGTGGCAACGCTTGAATTTTAGCACGAGGAAAATTTTTGTCAACGCGGCTTGCAAAAATGTTATCGGCGTGGTAAGATTTGCCCGTGATTTAGATAATTACAAAACGCAGAAAGTCAAGCATAGCTATCACAGGCGCAAAAAAAGCCCCCAAGCCCTCTGGACAAGGTAACTTGGGGGTTGCGTCTAAGTGGCGACGCTAAGTTGTGGTTACCGCAGTTTTCGCAGGAGCTTTTTAATCCAGTCTGTTGCAATTTCCGAAAGGATTCGAGCGCCTGTCATCTCCAGGACAGTTATCAGAAAGTCAAGCATTGCTATTACCCCCTCCGTCGCCAGAGTGGATGCGGCAACTCCTGAATTTTAGCACGAGGAAAATTTTTGTCAACGCGGCTTGCAAAAATGTTATCGGCGTGGTAAGATTTGCCCGTGATTTAGATAAACTCGAAAAAAGCAGAATGTCCGCGTTATCACGGGCGCAAAGAAAAACCCCCTTGTCACCATCCGACCGATGACTTGGGGGTTGCGTCTATTCAGACGCCAGCGTATTTGTTACCGCTTTTCGTCGAAGAATTTTTCAATCCATTTCCAAATGGCTTTAGAAATGAGATTTGCTCCGACCATCTCTAAAACGTGAAGCAGAACGTCCACCGTTATCACCTCCCCTGTCGCCAGAGTGGGTGCGGCAACGCTTGAATTTTGGCACGAGGAAAATTTTTGTCAACGCGGCTGTTTTAGCATAGCCGAATTTTTTTTGTCAACGAGTGATAAATATGAAGGTTAATTTTACCGAAAACGTGATGTACGTTAAGGGCATAGGTCCTGCGCGAGCGAAGGCGCTGGAATTTTTGAATATCCGCACGATGTACGATTTGCTGACGCATTACCCGCGCGGCTACGAAGATCAGCGCGAAATTACGCCGATAGCCCACGCCCGTATCGACGAACAAGTTGTATTGGTCGGGCGACTGTCGAATATTTCATTCCACACTGCGCGAAATTTGAAAATCCTAAACGCGATTTTGACGGATTCAAGCGGCAGCATACAAATCACGTGGTTTAATCAAGAATATCTTTTGAAAAAATTGCACGACGGCACGCGGCTAATGGTTATCGGCAAAGTCAAAGTCAATTCGTGGTCGGGCGTTTTGTCCGTCAGCCAAATTAACAGTTTCGCGATACTTGAGCCGGACGAAAAAATTTCGCTGGGAATAAAGCCGGTTTACGCGTCAACAGCGGCGCTCAATCAATCGGTTTTCCGCGTGGCGATAAAAAATCTGCTTGACAACACGCCGCCGATACCGGAAATTTTACCGGCAGAATTAATTCGCGAAATGGGCTTGATGTCATTGGACTCGGCAATTCGAGCGATACATTTTCCGGCGGACGAATTGCAATTAGCCGAATCGCGCAGGAGATTAGCCTTCGACGAATTATTTTTAATCCAGTGCGGGCTAATGCTGATAAAGCGTCAATCGCGCGACGAACAACTCGGCGTAACCTGCAAAAAAAATGGCGCGCTCGTCAACAAATTGCTGACAAGTTTGCCATTCAAATTAACCGGCGACCAATCAAAAACTTTCGCCACAGTCGCGCAGGACATGGAAAGTAAATTTCCAATGCGGCGCTTGATTCAAGGCGACGTGGGTTCGGGAAAAACGATTATTGCAATGCTGGCGCTCATTAAAGCCGTGGAAAATGGCTACCAGGGCGCAATGATGGCTCCAACTGAAATTTTAGCCAATCAGCACTTCGAAACTTTTACAAAAATGTTAAGCGGCTTCGGCGTCAAAATCGGTTTGCTCAGCGCGAAAATTACCCGCTCAAAAAAACTGCGCGAAGAAATTTACAATCAAATTTCCGGCGGCGAATTGGATATAATTATCGGCACGCACGCGCTTTTGCAGGAAGGCGTGATTTTCGCAAAATTGGGCTTGATAATCACCGACGAACAACATAGATTCGGTGTGGCTCAACGCGCGGCGCTAAGTAAAAAATCTGCCGTCGTCCCCGATATGCTTGTAATGACGGCGACGCCAATTCCCCGCACAATGACGCTGACGATTTACGGCGATTTGGACGTTTCGCTGATTAAAGAATTGCCGCCTGGACGTAAACCCGTTAAAACCGTTGTCAAAAATATTCGCAGTCGAAAATCGGTTTACGAATTTGTCAAAGCGGAAATTGAGCGGGGGCGTCAAGCTTACGTCGTTTGCCCGCTGATTGAGCGCAGCGAATCCGAAAAGCTGAATTACATTGACCCCGCCGAAGAAATTTTTGAAAAGTTGAGCCGCGGAGTTTTTCAAGATATCCCCTGCGCACTGATTCACGGCAAGCTGAAACCCGCCGACAAGGACGAAATTATGACGCGGTTTCGGGACGGCGAAATTAAATTGCTGGTGTCAACGACGGTTATTGAAGTTGGCGTTGACGTGCCGAACGCGACGGTTATGGTAATAGAAAACGCCGAGCGCTTTGGTTTGTCTCAACTTCACCAACTGCGCGGGCGCGTGGGGCGCGGCTCTGAAAAGTCGCATTGTATTTTAATTTCCAACAGCAAGCAGGGCGACGCCAAAGCGCGGCTGGATTTGATGGCTTCGACTAATGACGGTTTCGAACTTGCCGAGGAAGATTTGAAAATCCGCGGACCAGGCGAATTTTTCGGTGAATCTCAACACGGCTTGCCCGATTTGAAAGTTGCAAATGTCTTTCGTGACCTGCAAACGCTAATTGAGGCGCGTAACGCCGCGGAAAAATTTATCACCAATTCGGCGGATTTGGATTATTTTAATCGGCTAAGACAAAATTTGGCGCTGGCGTACGGCGACAAATTCAGCCAAATCAATCAAGCTTAATCGACTTTTTTAACCATGCCTGGACCGTCAAGCATATGTTCAGATTTGTCGGGCGGCGGCAATGGTTTACCGTTAGCGTCTTTGGGCGGCTCAGGCGGATCGGTTTTATTTTCAGTATGAATGGATTTATCGGCAGTTTTCGCGCTTGCCACTTCAGCAGCATTAAAAGAAATTCCGAAGACAAACGCGCCTATCAGCACTGCGCTCAAAAATTTTTTCAACATTATCAAAACCTCCTCGATAATGCACGAATATTAATCCACAAATTTAAATCTGCATTAGAAACCATTAAATTTTTGTGAGCGGCGTCGACAACGGCGCTGATTTTTTTTGCCCAATCAATTTCAGCCGCGGCAGGATTTTTCGAAAAATGCGCGAGATATTCAATGTTGCCTTCCGGACCTTTAATCGGCGAATAATCCAGCCCGCAAATCTTAAAGCTCAAATTCTGCGCGAAAGTCAAAACATATTCCAAAACCGCCGCGTGAACTTTCTTGTCCTTGACGACGCCGTGCTTGCCGACATTTTCACGCCCCGCCTCGAACTGCGGCTTAATCAGCGCGGCAACTTCGCCGGTATCGCTCAACAATTCGTACGCCACCGGCAAAACTTTATCCAGCGAAATAAAAGCCACGTCGATTGACGCAAAATCTAAAATGTCCGGAATTTCTGCGCGAGTGACATTGCGAATATTCGTGCGCTCCAAATTCACCACGCGCCCGTCATTTCGCAATTTCCACGCCAGCTGACCGTAGCCAACATCGATAGCGTAAACTTTCGCCGCGCCATTCTGCAACATGCAATCGGTAAAGCCGCCCGTCGACGCGCCGATATCCGCCGCAATTTTTTCGCGCAGATTTATTTTGAAAACGTCAAGCGCCTTAGCCAATTTGAAACCGCCGCGGCTCACGTACGGCATTTCTTCACCGAGAATTTTAATTTCCGCGTCAACGTCAACCAGCGCGCCGGCTTTGTCAATTTTCTGCCCGTTCACCAAAATTTTGCCCATCATTATCATCGACTTTGCACGCGCGCGGCTCTCAAAAATTTTCCGCTCCGTCAGCAAAGTATCTATTCTTTCTCGCACTAATCCCTAACCCCTAATCTCTAAATCCTAAATCCTAATTCCCAAATCCCATGCGCTTGGCCAAAATCTTTCTGCCATATCCAACACCGGCGGAACTAATTCGCGCAGATTCAAAATCCGTTTCAGCTGCCAATCGCCCGCCGCCACTTCGACAAATTCAAATTTGAAATCCAGCGCGCCCCAAATTTTTCCGTAAGCCGAATTATCGCCCGAAATTTTCACGTCAGCCACCGCGCGGTTATCTTCGACGGTAATTTTTTTTATGTCGGCGCTCAGAGATTTTAACATTTTGGAAAGTTCGACGGCGCAAAAATCAATCGGCGCAGAGCCAAAACTTTTCGGCGGCGTCAAATTTTTATCGAAATAAGCATTCATAACGCGCGTCACGAAACTTAAATGCACGCCGCGGAATCTGGAATTGTACAGCCGCAAAATCCGCGCGCCAAATTTGAAAAATAAATCGTGCGGATAAAGTTTGTGAAATTCGCCGCATCGATTAGCCAATTCGTCCGTCGCCTCGTCGTAGCCTTCGTCCAAAAAAGTTTTCACGTCAACGTGCCGCGTCAATTTTTCCAATTCCCGCGCATTTATCGCCGCGCGCATTTCTTCAATCACAGTTGCAATTTCCATTTCTCACCTCAGCAATTTTCTCAGCAATTTGTTCAGCCGTCAAGCCGCAGAGTTTCAGCAGTTCTGCGCGAGTGCCGTGTTCGACAAATTCATCGGCAATGCCAAATCGAATAAGCGGCGTCCGAATATTTTTGTCGGCAAGAAATTCAGCAACCGCCGCGCCAAATCCGCCGTTGAGCGCGCCTTCTTCAACAGTCACAAACAATTTCGCGCCGCGCTCCAAAATTCCTGTGTCAAGCGGCTTGATAAATCGCGCGTTAACCACGTCAACCGGAAATTTCAAAATCTTAGCCGCGTCAACCGCCACGCTAACCATACTGCCCGCCGCCAAAATCACAGCCTCAGCATTGGCAGATTTTTGAACAATCTCAGCTTTACCCCACGCCAATTTTTTATCGACAATCTCAACGCCGAAACCACTGCCGCGCGGATAACGTATCGCCACCGGCTGATTCTGATCAATCGCCGCAAAAAACATCTGCCGCAATTCGTTTTCGTCCTTCGGCGCAAGAATATTCATATTCGGAATTGTCCGCAGAAAAGCCATATCAAAAACGCCGTGGTGCGTCGCGCCGTCTTCGCCAACAAGCCCCGCCCTGTCCAGGCAAAAAATCACCGGCAAATTTTGAAGGCAAACGTCATGCAAAATCTGATCGTACGCGCGCTGAATAAATGTTGAATAAATCGCCACAACCGGCTTAAGCCCGCCCGCCGCCATTCCCGCCGCCAAAGTTACCGCGTGTTCCTCGGCAATTCCCACGTCAAAAAATCGGCTCGGAAATTTCTCCGCAAAATTTTTCAAACCGGTACCGGCAGGCATTGCCGCGGTTATCGCCACGATTTTTTTGTTAATCCTCGCGCAGTCCACAATCGCCTTGCTGAAAATTTCGGTGTAAGTCGGCGGCGCATTTTTTTTCGCAATTTCGCCCGTGTCTTTGTTGAATTTCCCGACGCCATGAAACTTTTCCGGCGAACGCTCAGCCGGCGCGTAACCTTTACCCTTCGTCGTGTGAACGTGAATCAATACCGGCTCGTCCAAAACGCTCACCCGCGAAAAAATATCCTTCATCGCGCGAATGTCATGCCCGTCAACCGGTCCAATGTACGCAAAACCGAGCGCCTCAAAAATATTCTGCGGAACAATCGCCGATTTCAAACCGTACCGCACCGATTGAGCCGCCTGCAAAATCTTATCGCCAATCGGCAAATTTTTCACGAACGCCTCAAAATCCCGTTTCGCACGCTGATATTGCGGCGCTAATCGAACTTCGGACAAATATTCGGACAGCGCGCCGACGTTTTTTGCTATCGACATTTCATTATCGTTTAAAATCACGATTAATTTTTTCTTGAGCTGTCCCGCGTGATTCAGCGCCTCGAACGCCTCGCCGCCCGTCAATGCGCCGTCGCCAATCACCGCCACCACTTTGCCAAATTTATTCTGCAATTCCTCAGCGATTAACAAGCCCAGCGCCGCGCTAATCGAAGTCGACGCGTGCCCAACTCCAAATGCATCGTACGGCGATTCACTGCGCTTTGGGAAACCTGCTAAGCCGCCGAATTTCCGCAGCGTATGAAATTTATCACGCCGCCCCGTCAAAATTTTGTGCGTGTAAGCCTGGTGTCCAACGTCCCACACAATTTTATCGACGTCGTAATCGAATACCGAATACAGCGCCAATGTCAACTCGACAGTTCCCAAACTCGGCGCTAAGTGTCCGCCGTTTTTTGAAACCGTCGTCAAGATTAATTCGCGAATTTCCGCCGCCAGCTGCTCCAATTCCGGCAAACTCATTCGGCGTATTTCCGCGGGCGAATTTAATTTTTCCAGCATTATTTATTCCGCCCGACCAAATATTTTACCAACTCGCGCAGAAATTCAGCCTCGCCGCCGAAATTTTTCAGCGCGTCAACCGCCAATTTCACCGCGTCATTCGCAAGATTTTTCGCCGTGTCAAGCGAAGTCAAAGTTACGTACGTCGATTTATTATTTTTCGCGTCGCTGCCAATCGGCTTGCCCAAATTTTTCTCGTCGCCGATAACGTCAAGAATATCATCGGTGATTTGAAAAGCCAACCCGAAATTTTCAGCGTAAATCGTCAGCGCGTTAAGTTTTTCGGCGTCAGCTCCCGCCAAAATCGCGCCCGAACGAATTGCCGCCTTGAAGAGCGCGCCGGTTTTTCCCAAATGCATTTTTTTCAGCGTCGCCATATCGATTTGCTTATTTTCGGATTCAAGGTCAATCGACTGTCCGCCGACCATTCCCGCTGCGCCCGCCGCAATTCCAATTTCGCGAACAACCGCTAACAAAATTTCCGCCGAAATATTTTCCTGCCGAGTCAAAACTTCGAACGCCAAAGTTAAAAGCGCATCGCCCGCCAAAATCGCCGTCGCTTCGCCAAAAACTTTGTGGTTCGTCAATTTCCCGCGCCGGTAATCGTCGTTGTCCATCGCCGGTAAATCGTCGTGTATCAGCGAATATGTGTGAATCATTTCAATTGCGCTTGCCGCCGTCAAAAATTTTTCGCCCGAGCCGTTTACCGCGTCCGCCGCCGCCATTAACAAAATCGGTCTTAGCCTTTTGCCGCCCGAAAGTAGGCTGTATTCCATTGCCTGCGCGAGGCGTGGCTCAAGCGTCGGTGTCTTTCGCAAATGCGCCAACAAATTTTTTTCAACCAATTCTGCGCGACTTTGCCATAAATTTTTAAACATAAATCAACTTCCTAACAATAAAAAAACCGGACTGCGGCGTCCGGCTAAGATTTTTTCAATTTGCAATTGCGTCCAGAATACCGTTGACGAATCGCCGTGAATCGTCAGCGCCGTACTTTTTCGCAAGGTTGACAGCTTCGTTGATTATAACGCCAACGGGAACTTCTTCCGCAGTGAATTTCAATTCGTAAACCGCCAGCCGCAAAATATTTCTGTCGACCGCGGGTATACGATTCAGCGCCCAATCTTCCCGAAGATAAGCCTTGATAATTTCGTCAATTTCACCAACAATCGCCCGCACATTTTTCACAGTTTCTTGAATGTACAGCAAATTTTTTTGACTAAGTCTGCCGAATTGCAAGCTGTCTTCAATGGCAGTCTCTATCGCGAGCAATTCGTAAGTTTCGCGTTCGTCAACTTCGCCGTGATTAAATTCCAGCTGAAACAACGCCTTAAACGCCGCCTCGCGCGCAAGTGTACGGCTCATAACTTCACCACTTAACTAAAAAATTTCCAATAACGAAAACGCTCCGGCACGAGATTTTCAAGCACCCTTAGCGTATTTGCAACCAAATCGTCGCCCTCTTCGAAACGCGAGCCTATGTACAGCCCTATCACGCCGCAAAACATCGCAAAGAACGTTTTCAAAATGCCAAACGCCATTATCGCCGCGCCGAAAATTACTCCGAGCAGAAATCCAACCTTCCGCATCGGATAAATTTCAAAGCCAGATTTTACCAGATTTTTAATTTCTGCCCACATAATTCTCACCGCCTACTTGAGGTAACGTCTTTTCGTTTCCGGCAATTTCTTATTTATCTGCGTCACTCGAATATCAAAGAGCGCGTCTTTTATCGAAAAATATTCGCGCAGAGTTTCCTTAATCGCGTCGCGCAGATTCGCCCCGACATTCGGCGCGGAATAATCTTGACTTATAATCAAATTCAGCTTGATTTGCAGCAAACCTTTATCATTTGGGCTGTCGACAACCACGTTTTTAATTTCGTGAACGCCGTTAACCTTCACACGCTCCACAATCCGCCGTACAACTTCAGTTTCAACGTGGATAGTACCAAAATCATTTTCACGCAACAAAAATTCTTCGCCAATGCGCGCCCGCGAACGGCTGAAAGTACTGCCTATCAGACTTTTTAAACTTCGAATTTTATTCAACATAAGCAACACCTACACAACGCGCCTTTCACGCTCAATGACTGCATGAGTAACTTCGGTAACTTTGATGTCCATTGGAACTTCCGGAATTTGCAAAACGGTTTTCAGCGCGTCGTTGACGGAATTTTTAACTTCAGCGCTTATTTCCGGAGCGGCGTAATTTTGTCCGAGAACTACTGTCATTTTAATGTTAATTGGAACGTCGCCGGACTGATTGAAAACTTTCGCCTCGACTTGCCGCACGCCAACAACATTCAGCGCTGCTCTTTCGACCACGCCCACGATCGCCGGAATTGTAACTTTGACTTCGTTGAAAGTGCCCTTTTGCAGTTCGACATCGCTTTGCAGATTTACCACGGTTTTTTTGCTGGACAGCGCCATAGCCAATAAGCACAGGCTTGCCAAAAACATTATCGCCAACACAATTACGGTTTCCTGCCGCGAAATAATCCATTGCAATTCGTTTTGCCATACCTGCGTTGAAATTAAGTGCAGGCAAACGCCCGCACTTGCTCCCAACGCGACCATTACTGCGAGAACGTACAAAAGCAGCAACAGGCGTCCTAGTATGCCCATAAACTTTTACACCTCCCGCAATTTTAAAAATTAATTGGATACCGATTGAATCTTAGTGGACGCGAACCTCTTCGGTTTTCTCTTCCTCTTCGGGGAAGCTGACGCCCTGCACGTGAACATTGACTTCGACGACTGAAAGACCTGTCATAGTTTCGATAGCGCGCTTAATATTTTCCTGCGCGGCAAGAGCAACGTCCGGAATACGTACGCCGTATTTGACGATGATGTACAAATCGACAGCGGCCTCGCGTTCGCCAACTTCAACTTTAACGCCTTTGGAAAAGTTTTTGCGCCCGAGCATTTCGGCGATACCGCCAACCAAGCCGCCGCTCATTCCGGCGATGCCCTCAATTTCAGTTGCGGCCAATCCGGCGATAATGCTAACAACTTCGTCCGCAATTTTAATCGCGCCAAGTCCTGTATCGCTCTTCACCAAATCTTTTTCTTCAGCCATGATTAGTAACCTCCTAAAAAGCTTATTCAAATCACCTGTATCAATATTCGATACGCCGCTAATTTTCCCTGCTATGAATTAAAAATTTTCAAGTCCGCTCCGGCAAAATATTTGACTTGCCGCGCCTGGTGTTTTATAATTTGCTCATAATAATGGAGGATTTAAAATGGAAATGAACACTGACACTGTTTGCGGCGCAGATGTTTCCGATGAATATAGTAAATACGATTCTTTGACTGACGAGGAACTCATTACCGAAATTAAAGACAACGTCAACACTTCGGCATTGGATTATCTGATTCACAGGTACAGAAGTTTCGTCAGGGCTAAGGCGCGTTCATACTTTTTAATCGGAGCAGACCGCGAAGACATTATCCAAGAGGGCATGATTGGCTTTTACAAGGCGGTTAGGGATTTTAAAAGCGATAAGCTTTCGTCGTTCCACGCCTTTGCCGAATTGTGCGTGACGCGGCAGATTATCACCGCGATTAAAACTGCCACGCGTCAAAAACATATTCCGCTAAATTCCTACGTTTCGCTGAATAAGCCGATTTACGACGAAGATTCAGACCGGACTCTGCTTGACGTAATTTCGGGCGTGAAAGTTGCCGACCCAGAGGAATTGGTGATAAGCCGCGAAGAATTTTTAGCTATCGAAAAAAAGATGGAGGAAATTTTGAGCGACCTGGAATGGCAGGTTTTAATGGCTTATCTGGACGGCAAATCTTACCAGGAAATTGCAATGAGCCTTAACCGTCACGTCAAATCAATCGACAACGCCCTGCAGCGCGTCAAACGAAAACTTGAGCGCTACGTCGCCAGCCGAAGTGAATCTATCGACATCGGCACGGTTTACCGCGGACTTTCTACAATCGACCGACATTTAAAATCTACTGCGCGGCATCCTATTCCGCTTGATTAATCAATCTGCACTCTCCCGCCAATGACGCTGGAGGGCTTTTTTAATTTCCGCCTCATAGCCATTTTCCGTCGGCTGATAATAATTTTTTTGAAATGGCAAATACTGTTGCTTGACAAAATGCTCCGGAAAATCATGCGGATATTTATAACCTTCACCGTTGCCGAAAAATTTTGCGCTCCTGTAATGAGTATCGCGCAGATGTTTTGGAATTTCGACGTCAATTTTTTTAACGTCAGCAAGCGCCGCGTCAATCGCCAAATAAGCCGCATTGCTTTTCGGCGCGCCCGCAATGTAAGTTACCGCCTGCGCGAGAATAATTCTGGCTTCGGGCAACCCCACGAATTGAGCCGCCTGTGCCGCCGCATTCGCCAAAATTAACGCCTGCGGGTCTGCATTGCCGACATCTTCAGCCGCGCATATCACAATCCGCCGCGCTATGAAATTTAAATCTTCGCCGCCGTCAAGCATTTTCGCCAAATAAAAAATCGCCGCGTCCGCGTCACTGCCGCGCATACTTTTTATAAACGCGCTCGCCGTGTCGTAGTGATTATCACCGCCCTTGTCATAGCGCCGGATTTTTTCGCCAAAAATTTCGCGCAGATTTTCAACCGTAACATTTTCAAGTTGCTCCAAAATATTCAACGCAACCCGCGCGTCGCCGTCCGCAAATTCGGCAATAATTTCAAGCGCCGATTCTTCAGCAGTTTTGCCTTCAAGCGCTCGCCGGAGAATTTTTTTTATTTCAGCGGCAGTCAATTTTTCCAGCCGAATAATTTTCACGCGGCTTAAAAGCGCCGGATTCACTTCAAAAAACGGATTTTCAGTCGTCGCGCCAATTAAAATCAAGCGCCCGTCCTCAACGTACGGCAACAGAAAATCTTGCTGACTTTTGTTAAAGCGGTGAATTTCATCGATAAACAAAATCGTCCGGCGGCTGTAAAAATTCTTCAAGTCTTCCGCGTCCTTGACAATTTCGCGCAGGTCTTTAATTCCGGAAAGAGCGGCGTTGATTTTGACAAAATTACTCTGCGTGGTATTCGCAATAATTTTTGCCAGCGTAGTTTTGCCCGTGCCAGGCGCGCCATAAAAAATCATCGACCTCAAGCGATTTTCCGCAATCATTTTACTAAGGACGCGCATAATTTTTTCCTGCCCGACAAAATCAGTCAAATTTTGCGGGCGCATTTTCTCGGCCAGCGGTTGGAAATTTTTATCGTCAGCCGTTTCAAATAAATTAATTTCACGTTTCATAAAATCATCATCAACGTTCCAATTCCGATTAACACACAGCCCGCGATAGATTTTGTTGTGACGGTTTCGTTTAGAAATATCACCGCGAAAATTATTGTCAAAACTATGCTCAATTTGTCGATTGGCACGACTTTTGAGACTTCGCCGATTTGTATTGCCTTGTAATAGCACAGCCACGACGCGCCGGTTGCCAATCCCGACAAAATCAGAAACAGCCAACTTTTTGGCGCGATTGTCGAAATGCCGCCCTGCGCATTTGTTATGAAAACCATAGCCCACGACATAAGCAGGACAACCACCGTGCGAATAGCCGTTGCCAAATTTGAGTTGACGCCCTCAATACCTATTTTCGCCAAAATCGCCGTGAGCGCCGCAAATATTGACGACAACAACGCAAAAACCATCCACATAAAAAAAATCTCCAATGCGTTGAAGAGGCGCGCACGGACGCGCGCCCCGCCCGCGCTAGTCGCGTGATGCGACTAATGCGGGCAGTTTTCTTTCTTTGCAAGCGTTTCTTTCTTTCCGAAAAGAAAGAAATGCTGATATAAACATTAATAAATTCCTGTTGAGCCGAAACGTCCTGCGCGAATAGCGCCGACGCCAATCTCATCGCCCTCAATCGGCAAATATTTTTGAAAAACGCCTTGAGCCACGCGCATACCTTTTTTAATTTCAAATTCGCCGAAAAAACTAATCATTGGCAAAATAATATGCCCGCCATAATCCGCGTCAATCACGCCAACGCCATTGGCCAAAGTCACGCCGTAATTCACCGCCAAACTGGAGCGAATATAAATCAACAAAACTTCTTCGGGCAACATAAAAGCTTTGAGACCCGTCGGCACAAGCGAAATTTTTTTGTTCGACACCAAAACATCCGCGGCGGATTGCAAATCGTAGCCCGCACTTAGCGCCGTCTTTCGCGTCGGCAAATTTATTCCGCAATTTTCATAGCCGATTAGAATCTCAAAGCCTCTAGTCATTTGCGCTGTTAAAATCTTACTCTTCGTCTTCTTTTGGAGCGGGCGCAGCATTTTTATCTCCGCCGTTAGTGCTGAGCGCTTTGGTCGGCGTGATAGTGGAAATAGCGTGCTTGTAAATCATTTGCTGTTTGCCCATGGTTTCGATAACCACGGTGAAGTTGTCGAAGCCGCGCACTAGCCCCTTCAACTGAAAGCCGTTGACTAGGTGAATCACGACCATAACATTTTCCTTGCGCGCCTGATTTAGGAAGTTGTCCTGAATGTTAATCATTTTGGCAGCCATCTTGAAAATCTCCTTTACAAAAAATTTATTCGACGCTGTAGAATTTTATGTAATTCATTCGTCGATACCAAGTTAACTGACGCTTTGCAAAATTTCGCGTCGCTTGACTGATTTTAGAAATAGTTTCGTCTAAAGTTAATTCGCCGCGCAGATATTCAACCGTCTCTTTGTAGCCGATACCGAGCATAGCCTGCGCATTTTCGCTGACACCATTTTTTAAAAGCCGCCGCACTTCCTCAACAAGCCCCGCGTCAAACATTTTCTGCGTCCGCCGATTAATCCTGTCATAAAGTTCTGCGCGATTAGCCGTCAAGCCGATACAAAGCGCGTTGTATTTGAGTTCGCCGGTGTCTTTGAAAAATTTGGATTGACTTTTGGCGTTGTCGGTGAAATGGTAACCTTCGACAAGCGCTTGAATGTAAAGCCCCGTACCGCCGCAAATGACAGGAATTTTGCCGCGCGAATTAATTTCAGTGATAATTTTGGACGCAAGCCGCACAAATTCCGCCACGCTGAATTTTTCTTCCGGATTTAAAATATCGATCAAGTGATGCTTAATTCGCTGAAGTTGAGCCGCAGTCGGTTTCGCCGTGCCGATATTGAAGTTTTTGTACACCGACATTGAATCGGCAGAAATAATTTCCGTGTTCAAAATTTCCGCCAATTGCAACGCCAATGAACTTTTTCCGGTGGCAGTCGCGCCCAAAATCACAATCAACTTTTCCTTCGCCGAATTTTGCAAACTCAATGATTGTACAGAATCTAAAATTTTTGTCAAGTCAAAAGGCTCGGCGGCGATTTCCTTTATGACGTTACGCATCCAAATTCAAAGTTCCGCCAGGTTTGACAATGTGAACATTTGCATTTTTGACGAGCGCTTTAAAATCTTCCGGATTTTGAGAAATGATATCCCAAGTGTTGTAATGAACCGGAATAACATTTTTAGCGCCGAGAAATTCAACCGCCCGCGCCGCGTCTTCAATATCCATCGTGTAATGCCCGCCAATCGGCAAAATGGCGTAGTCGATTTTATCGCGCGCGCCAATCAGTTTCATATCGCCGAAAAGCGCCGTATCGCCCGCAAAATAAATCACCTTGCCGCCAATGCCGATAACATAACCGCAAGCAACGCCGCCAGGAACGCCCGCACTGTGCAGAGCCGGTACCATTCGCGCGAAACCAAACGGAAATTTCAACGTGCCGCCCAAATTCATATTGATAGATTTGACATCTTCGCCGCCAAAATCCGTAACTTCGGGAATGCCAATAGCCGTCGCGCCCGTGCGTTTCAAAATCTCGTAGCCGTCGCCAACGTGGTCGGCGTGCGCGTGCGTAATGAAAATATAATCAGTTTCAATATCGTCTGGTTTAACGGACGCCTGCGGGTTGCCGCTCAAAAATGGGTCGAACAGCAATTTATATTTGCCGTCGTCCAGCAGAAAACAGGCGTGCCCGTAATAATTGAAGGTTAGCAAATTTCTTCCCCCTAAAAATTTTCTCTACGGTTAAATTCGATACTAAAGGAAATTTCCCTTGTAAGTTTTCAGAAAAATTTTTCAGTGATTAAAAATTAGTCTGCACGCCGATAAATGGTCCGCTCATTTTGAAATTGCCGCGATTGTCTTTGTATCGAACGGTCGCCGCAATGTGCCGATAGCCCGCCGTCAACGCGAAATTTTTATTCAGCGAATATTTCAAGCCGGATTCGGTATCGATAATATGAGCGCGCCTGCCGAAAGTCATTCCCGAAAGTTGCGCGTAAATCGTAAGTTTCGGCATTATCGCCATATAAATTTTCACGCCAACCGTCGGCAGCGGCGAAAAAGTTTTCCAGTCAATCCCCGTCACGCCGCATTTCAAATTCAAGCCCGTACCCATCAGCGAAATTATTTCGTTGTCAAAATCGAATTTCAAATAATGCATATCGGCGTCGAAGTGGTTATAGTCCAGCGAAAAATTTTTGTAGCGAAAAATAAATTCCGGCTCATTGGCGCGCGCCTCAAGGCTCAGCGGCAAACTTTTCGGTTTAAAATCTTTCAGCGCCTCGCCCAATAAAAAATCGTCCTTGCTCTGCGCGAAAACCGTTGCCGAGAATAAAATCAGCGCCAAATTCACCAAAAAAATTTTTTTCGCCATAGCTCACCATTCCTTGAAATTTCGCCGTGTCGCTAAGCCCGCCACTGCGATTAACAGCGCGAAAATTTCCAGCCGCCCCAAAATTAAAATTATCATGCAAAAAATTTTCCCGATTTCCGGCAACGCTAAAAAATTTGCCGCGTCGCATATTCCTGGAAATGTGCCAACATTCGTCAAGCACGCCGCCGCCATTGCAACCGCCTCTGAAAATTTCGGACCCATGAAACTCAACACCGCCGCGCAGATAAACAGCGTCAAGCACGCCAAAAAGAAAAAGCCCAATATTCGCCCGACGATTTTTGGCGGGACGGTGATTTTGTTCACCCGAATAACCGTCAGCATTCGCGGGTGCATCGTTTTGGTTAATTCCGTCGCCGTGATTTTCAAAAGTACCAACAGCCGCACGATTTTTATTCCGCCCGTAACCGAGCCCATACAGCCGCCGAATATCGCCATTAAAAACATCAAAAATCTGTCAAAGTCCGTGGCTTGATTGAGCGTCTCTAAATTTATTCCGGTCGTGCTCATAAACGAAACCACGTGAAAAAATGCGTAGCGAAAAGCCAAATTGCCGTCGGTGATAATGCCGCGCCGGTACGTGCTGAAACTTATGAACAGGACGCTCAGCAAAATTATCAGCGATACCGTTTTGACTTCGGAGTTGCTGAAGAATTTTTTTACGCCGCTGAAAATATTTCGCCCAAGCTGTTTCAGGTAGATTATTCCACGGCGATAAAAATTTTCCTGTTGATTGGAAACCGGCGGGGGAATTGTTACGATTAATCTGTGGTAAAACAGCAAATTTCCGCACGCCAACAGCATTGTAAAAGCCGCCGCGTATTCTGCGAATAAATTTCCTCGCGCAGGGAAATAATTTCCGCCGCCCGTCGATATGCACCGCATCGCCATTAACAGAGAATCCCAGCCGCCTAAGCCCGCCAATTTAAACAGCAAAAAACTTAAAAGCGTCAGCGCCGAATAAATGTTTATCACGCGCTGCGCGATTACCAGCATTTGTCCCAAAATCGGGCTGAAATTTTGTCCGCCGTGCAAACTTAAACTCATTCCGAAACAGCCGCTAACTTCCGGCAAAACCGTTACCAACATTACCAAAAAAATCAGCGAGCCGAACCACATTAACACGCTTTGCCACAATTTTAAAACGTACGGCGCGCTCTCCGGCAACAGCGACAGCCCCGCCGAAGTTAAATCCGAAATTGTTTCAAGCATTGCGTCAACAGGATTTAGCCAGCCCGAATACCAAAACGGCAACGCCGCGAACGCCGCCACGATCGGATACGCCAGCAGCATCGAAATTGCCGACTCTAACAGCGGCAAGCGGCGTTTGGATTTTCGCCCCAAATGTTTAAAGAGCCGCTCCGTCGTCCACACGCAGATTAAAATTACGCAGAAAAATACCGCCACGTTTGAATTTCGCATAAACGCCGCCGCGTAAATTATCGGCAGCGCGAATGTAAACTCAAACGCCAACAGCACATTTCCTTGAAGTTTTAAAATTAATTTTCTATCCATTGTGCAGGTATTTTATAATTTTTTTTGAAATATGTCTGCAGGTGATTTTTATGAACGTAAAAAATTTTGTTGAAAGATGGACGGGGCGCGGCTACGAAAAAGGCGAGGCGTCAACTTTTTGGTTGCAATTTCTGCGCGACGTTTTGAATATCGATAAGCCCGAAAAAATTATCGAATTTGAAATGCACGTAAACGCCGGCTTTATCGACGCCTATTTGAAAGATACGCGCGTCATTATCGAACAAAAATCTTTCGGCGTCAAGCTGGACGACGCGGTTTATCAGCAGGCGAAAAAATATGACAACGCGCTCAATTTGCCGCGAAAGGCGCGCTGGATTGTTACCTGCAATTTCCAGGAATTTCAAATTTACAATATGTCCACGCTTGAGCCGCCGACCAAAGTTTTGCTCGCCGATTTGCCCAATAAATTTCACAACTTCGATTTCCTCATTAAATCGCGCAGAAATTTTGAACAGGAAAAGGCGCTGTCCTTCGACGCCGGAAATGCTATCAGAAAACTCTATGAGACGATACGCCGCCATTATGTTAACCCCGACAGCAGAGAAACTTTTGACAGCTTGAATAAACTTTGCGTTCGGCTGGTTTTCTGTCTGTACGCCGAAAAGTCCGGTGTCTTCAAAAATTATAAAATGTTCAACGATTATCTCAACAAAGAAACCGATATTCGCCGCGCGCTGATTGAACTTTTTAACGTGCTGAATACGCCGCCCGAAATGCGCAGCCCTTATCTCGGCGAAGATTTGAAGGATTTTCCGTATGTGGACGGCGGGCTTTTCAATGAAGATAAATTTGACTTCCCGAATTTCACGCCGCGCGACCGCGATATCTTATTCAACGAACTTTGCAATTTGCGGTGGCAGGATATTAACCCCACGATTTTTGGCGCTGTCTTTGAATCTGTGCTGGATTTGGACGAAACCAATAACGTCCGCAAAGAGCACGGCATTTATTACACCGCGCCCGAAAATATTCACAAAGTCATCGAGCCGCTCTTCATTATCGATTTGCACAAAAAATTTGAGGCGTGCAACAGCCGCGAAGATTTATTTGCTCTGCAGGAAGAAATTGCCCGCTATAAATTTTTCGATCCCGCTTGCGGCAGCGGCAACTTTTTAACCGAAACTTATTTGCAACTGCGCGAATTGGAAAATTCTATCCTTGAGGTGCTCGTTGCCGACGGCGTTAAATTTACCGAAAACCCGATTAAAATTTCCATTGAAAATTTTTACGGTATCGAAATTAACGGCTTTGCTGTCGCTGTTGCCAAAACCGCGCTCTGGATTAGCGAAATTCAAATGCGCCAAAAAACATCTGAAATTATCGGCAGGGAACTTAGCCATTTCCCAATTAAAACTCACCCGCATATCCACGAAAGCAACGCCCTTACCGCGGATTGGGCGAAAATTATTCCGCCGCAAAATTTGAATTTCATTATCAGCAACCCGCCATTTTCCGGCAAAAGCACCATGACCGCCGAGCAAAAATCTGACGTGCAAAATATTTTCAAGGGCTGGAAAGGCATTGGCAGTCTCGATTATGTCGCCTGCTGGTTCAAAAAAGCCGCCGATTTTATCAATGGCACGCAGATTCGCGCCGCCTTCGTTTCGACTAATTCTGTTTGTCAGGGTGAATCTATCGCCGCCCTCTGGAAAAAGATTTTCGCGCAGGGCGTGCATTTCGATTTCGCCTACAGAACTTTCAAATGGAATAGTGAATCTGAATTGAAGGCGCAGGTTCACGTTGTCATTATCGGCTTTTCGCTGGTTGACGGAGTGCAGAAATTTATTTTTGACGGCAAAGAAATTATCCGCGCGCAAAATATCAACGCCTATCTTTTGAATGCGGCAAATGTTTTTGTGGGAAGCAGAGCAGAGCCGCTTTTTGATGTGCCGAAAATGCGAGTTGGCAGCAGACCCACTGACGGCGGAAATTTAATCATTAAAGCTGAAGATTATGAGCAATTTATTGAACGTGAGCCGCTCGCAAAAAAATATATTCGCCCGTATATTGGCGCAAAAGAATTTATTAATGGTCAAATGCGATATTGTCTTTGGCTGGTAGATTGTCCGCCGAATGAATTAAGATCTATGAAACTGGTTTATGAACGCGTCAAAGCCGTTGAAACTTTTCGTTTAAATTGTAAATCTCCTACTACTCGCACAAGCAAAAAAAGCCCTGCGCTTTTTCAAGCCATTGCTCAACCAACAACAGATTATCTTGCTATTCCGCGTATAAGTTCTGAGCGTCGAAAATATGTTCCAATTGGATTTATGACACCAGATATTATTGTCAGTGATGATGTTCAATATGTTCAAGATGCGACGGTGTATCATTTTGGCGTGTTGATATCGTCGGTACACATGGCGTGGCTGAAAACGGTATGCGGGCGGCTGGAAATGCGGTATCGGTATTCCGCAACGATAGTGTACAATAATTTTGTTTGGTGCGAGCCGACGCCGGAGCAGCGCGCGCGAATTGAAATGACGGCGCAGGGAATATTGGACGTGCTGAAGAGGTATCCCAATTCGACGCTGGCAGATTTGTACGTTCCGGTGGCGATGCCTGCGGATTTGCGCAAAGCTCACGAACTGAACGACAAGGCGGTACTGGCGGCTTATGGATTCGGCGCAAAAACTACAGAGGCTGAAATAATTGCAGAATTGTTTAATAAATACAAAAACTTAACGGGGGGGGGCAAAAATTTAACTGAAACAAAATTATTGCCGTTATCAACCACTGCGCGAGAAATTGTTTGGTTTGTCGAAAATGCAAAGTATTATTATTTTGGCGTGCTGACAAGTTCGGTGCATATGATTTGGCTCAAAACAGTTTGCGGGCGGCTGAAGTCGGACTTTCGCTATTCGGCAACGATTGTTTATAATAATTTTGTTTGGTGCAATTCCACCGCAAAAGAAAAAGCCGCCATAATTGAGACGGCTAAAAATATTTTGGAAGTGCGGGCGCGTTATCCGGACTCGACTCTGGCAGATTTGTATGATTCGGTATCGATGCCTGCGGATTTGCGAAAAGCTCACGCTCAAAACGACGCGGCTGTCATGAAAGCTTATGGATTTCGCGCAGATATGACAGAGGCGGCGATTATCGGCGAACTTTTCAAAATGTATCTTGAGCATCAACTTTCTTTTGGCGCAAAAGAAAGTTGCAAAGAAAACAGCGGCGCGGATTGTCACATCACGTGACAAGCGCGCCGCATTGGGCCGCCGTCCGTGGCGGCCTCTTTGTTGGGGTTGTTAAATTTTCAAGTTTCGGGCTTTTCGCCTGGAATGTCCATAATCGCCTCCGGTCCGCGCTGCCCCGTGCGGATTCTTACGGCGTCCGTTAATTCGTAAACAAAAATCTTGCCGTCGCCGAATTTGCCCGTACGCAAAACTTTTTCGGCAGTGTCGATAACTTTGTCAACCGGAATTTCGCAAACAACGGTTTCGACTTTAATTTTCGGAACAAGGCTAACGTCATATTCGCGCCCGCGGTAAACTTCCTTATGCCCGCGCTGCAAACCGCAACCATAAACTTGACTGACTGTCATACCCAAAACGCCGATAGCATTTAGAGCGTCTTTGAGCTCCTCAAGTTTCGACGGGCGGGTAATAATGTCAATCTTAGTGATTTTCCTCTGCATAATTTCAGCCTCCAATTATTACGCGCTGTGATGATTCAAATCGAAGACGCCGGAAGTTGCCAATTCCTTGCCGCTGATAAAATTGGGCGCGCCGGAAAATAATTCAGCATTGTAGCCGCGTTCGCCGTGTTCCGCAACGTCCAAACCGGTAATTTCTTCGGCTTCGTCCACGCGCATTTTCGTAAACGCATTAACAATCTTGTACAAAACCGTTGAGCCGACAACCGCCAATGCAACCGCAACGCCGATTGAAATAATTTGCGCGACAAGCAAATCACTTTCGCCGTAAAATAAACCGTTAGCGCCGTCCGGATTAATCGCCGTCGTAGCCCAAAGTCCGGTTGCCAATGCGCCCCAAATTCCGCCGATACCGTGAATTCCAAAGGCGTCAAGCGAATCGTCGTAACCGAGCCGCTCCTTCAAAATGGCAACTGCGCTGTAACAAATTCCGCCGCCGATTAAACCAATCGCCAATGAAGGCAAAATTGTTACGTAGCCAGCCGCCGGAGTTATCGCAACCAAACCGGCAATAGCGCCCGACACTGCGCCCAAAATCGTCGGCTTGCCGCTGCGTATCCATTCGGGAAGTACCCAGCCCAAAACTCCTGCCGCCGCCGCAATTTGCGTTACCACAAATGCATTTGCCGCTAATTCATTTGCGCCGAGAGCCGAGCCCGCGTTAAAGCCGAACCAGCCGAGCCACAAAAACGCCGCGCCAAGTACCGTCATTGGGATATTGTGCGGAACAAGCGCCGTCTTGCCATAGCCGCGTCTCTTTCCCAACAAAATGCATATCGTCAAGCCGCTAACTCCCGATAAAATATGAATTACTAAGCCGCCCGCGAAATCCAGTGCGCCGAGTTGTGCCAAAAATCCGCCGCCCCAAACCCAATGCGCCATCGGATTATATATTAAAATCGCCCACAGCAACATCAAAATCGCAAAGCCGCCGAATCTCATTCTTTCGGCAAATGCGCCCGTTATCAGCGCCGGTGTCAAAGCCGCGAACATACATTGAAACGCTATAAATGCCAATTCCGGTATCGTTGCGCCTTCCAGTATATTATACCCCACGCCCGCAAGTCCGAATTTCGATAAATCGCCAATTAATCCGTCCACGTCCGGCCCAAACGCCATTGTATAACCTATCAGCACAAATTCTACCGATATCATTCCCATTATAAACATAGATTGCATTATCGTCGTCAAAACATTTTTGGAGCGCACCATTCCGCCGTAAAATAAAGCCAGCGCCGGTGTCATTATGAAAACCAGTCCCGCGCTCACCAAAACCCAGGCTGTATCGCCGCTGTTAATTGCTGTATCCATTACTTAACACCTTCCTTGAATTTTTGTGGTTAGCTAACTTTTGCGCGCATTATAAATTTGTTATAAAGCTTTGTCAATGCGCATTGAAATTGTATACTGAAATACTTGTTGAAAATAATTCTTGACAATCTCGCGCAGCGGCGGTAATATTGGCGCGTTAATTGGATTTGGTGTCGAAAGACTTAATAAGGAATCCGCAAATCGGAACGATCCCGTCACTGTAGACAGCGAGCGAATCTGCAAAAATGTCATTGGGCGCAAAGCTTGAGAAGGCGCAGAGGAGCGTTGACCTGGAGTCAGGAGAATTGCCAAATCGACAGTTACCGTTAGACCTGCGAGCGATGGGGATGGGAACTTTCAATCGAAGTTTCTTTGTTTGTGTCTCAATCGCGCAGGTTGGGGCTTTTTTAATTTCGACTTGAACGTGGTTTACACGCGAAAGTACATTGCTCATACATTTCAAGGCGGCGTAAGGGTTACGTCGTTTTTTCTTTGCGTATCGACAAGCAATCTGATTTGTGGTAAATTAGGCGCAGAAATCCTAAGGAGCTGGTTAAATGGCAGATTTGTTGTACACAATCAAAGCGAACACGCCGAAAGAAGAAATTATCAAACTTCTGCGCGACCACCAGGAAATAAAATTTGTGTCGCTGATTGGAATAGATTTAGCGGGAAATGACACGGACGAAAAAATTCCGGTACGCATTTTTATCAAAGACATTGACGAATTTTTTGCGGGGCGCGCGGTGCAGACGGACGGCTCAAGCGTCGTTTTGCCCGGTATTGCCACGTTGAACAACGCGAAAGTAGATATGCCGGTTGACCCGTCGGTTAATTGGTTTGTCGATTACAATTTCGAAAACTACGATAACGTGACAAATCGCCCCGTTGGAACTTTGCGCATTCCGAGTTTTCTTATTCACGAGGGCAAACGCGTTGATTCGCGCGCAGTTTTAACCGATACGCTGATTAACGTTAAGAAAGAATTGGTTGACCTGTTTCACCATTATCCGGAAATCAGCGGCACGACTTTTAACGGGCGGGAAGTTATTGACATTGTTTTTACCTCGGCGACGGAGCTTGAATTTTGGGTAAAGACGCCGCTTGAGGAAGCCGCGGTTGAGGAAATGACGGCGTCGCAGGTTATGCAGGAGCAGTATTGGGAAAGGACGCACGGCGCGGTTCGGTGTGCGCTTGAGCAAAGTTTGATGGAGCTGGACAAATACGGCTTGCAGGTTGAGATGGGGCACAAAGAAGTTGGCGGCTTGAAGGCGCAGATTGACGAATCGGGGCATTTGACGCACGTTTGCGAGCAGCTTGAAATTGACTGGAAATATTCCGACGCGGTGCAGGCGGCTGACAATGAGATTATCGTTCGAACTGTTGTCAAAGAAATTTTCCGCGCGAATGGGCTTGAAGTTAGTTTCAAAGCAAAGCCGATGATTGGGCTTGCGGGCAACGGCGAGCATACGCATATTGGATTGGCGGCGATAACTGCTGAAGGCAAGATGTACAATTTGTTTGCCGCGAAAAATCCGGAAAAGGATTATATGAGCGCGGTTGGTTATGGCGCGCTTATGGGTTTGCTGAAACATTATGAAGTTATCAATCCGTTTGTAAGTTCGACGAATGACTCTTTGAATAGGCTGAAACCTGGTTTTGAAGCGCCGGTTTGCATTGTTACTTCGCTCGGACACACGCCGAAATTTCCCAGCCGCAACCGTACAATTTTGGTTAGTCTTATTCGCGACCTTGAAAATCCTATGGCAACGCGTTTTGAATTGCGCGGCTGCAATCCTTACAGCAATATTTATCTGGTATTGGCGGCGTCATATTCTGCGATTTTGGACGGCATTAAAATGAGCGTCACTCACACGACCGACGAACTTTTAACTGAACTCAGCAAAGACGCGGGCGTTGAAGGTTTTTATCTTGAAAAAGATCGCGCTTATCGCAGTGAAGAAGATGTTTACGAGGCTTACACCGAAGCCGAGCGCAGCAAACTTTTTGGCAAGCCGCCCGAAACCGTTTGGGAAAATATGGAGGCGCTGAATAAATATCCCGACAAAGTCAAAGTCATTTGTTGCGGCGGCGCGTTGCAAGAGCGGATTATCAATGGTTTTCGTGAGGGCGCGCTCCTTCGTTGGAAGACTGAATTAATTTCGCGGATTTTGCCGGAAATGCGAAATATCGTTCGCAAGGCTAAAAAAATTGACGCCGATTTTGTCACCGACCAGGACGCTTACAATTGGAACAAAATTTTCAACCTTCGCGCAGAATTGGCGAAAGATTCTATTGACGAAAAATCGCTGTTCACCCGATTAATCACCGCGCTAAATTCCGGCGAATATGACGCGGCGTCGAAACTTCAGACTGAAATTTATCACAAAGTCGAGGAACTCAAAGCGCTGTACGACGCTTACGAAAAAAATATCATTTGAAAAAAAATTTAACGCACAATGTAAATCCAATCGCCTCTATCGCGGGGCGATTTTTTTTGCAGGAATTTTTTACATTTCCATAGAAATTAGCGCCGAAGGTGATACCAATGAATTTTATTCGCAGCGAAAAATTTATTGACTACGCAACAATCGTCGGCGTGACTTTGTTGTTTATCGTCATAGTTTCGCTGAATGTAAATTTGATTTTTCAAATGACGTCGAATCAAACTGAAGAAATTGGGCGAATGCAACTAATCAGCATAAAAAACGAGCTGGAAAGTAAAATTCTCAATTCGGAAAATGTGACGCTGCAAATTGCCGGTGAAGTGGAAGATATGCTGTCCAACGGTGCGACGCGCGACCAGCTCATGGATTTTTGCCGGAATAAGCGGCGCGAAGAATACGCTGTTCTCAATGGCGCTTGTATGAATATTTATATGGCGACGCGCGAATACGATATCATACCGGATTTTGTTCCGCCGGAAGGTTTTCGCGGCATGGAGCGCATTTGGTACAAGGGCGCTGCCGGAAATGTCGGGATTTATATAACTTCGCCGTACCTTGACGTGATAACCGGCGATATTTGCTTTACGATGTCGACAATGCTTGCGGACAGAAATACCGTCATTGCGTTGGATTTTAATTTTCGCGACATTCAAGAATATATTTCCAAAATGACCGCTGCGAATGGGCGCAACGCTTTAATCGTAACCAGGGACGCAATGATTATCGGCTACACTGATATGAGTTTGGTTGGCGAAAGACTTTCCGACAAATTGCCGGAATATGAAAGCGTGCTTGACAGCGCGATACGAAATCGGACAAACGGCAGTTTCACGGCGACGATTAACGGCGAAGAATGTACGATTTTCAGCAGCGAAACGGCAAACGGCTGGTATATGATTTTGAGCGTAAATAATTGGGCTTTTTACAGCGACAGTTACCGCCAAATGTTTATCACAATTTTTGTCAGCCTGCTTATGCTCACGGTGATTGTAGTTTTTTACATGAACGGCATGAAAAATCGCATGCGCGCGGAAAAGGCTTTGACGGCGCAGGAAGAATTTTTAACGCATTTTTCGAAAGACCTGCGCGAGCCTTTGAGCAAAATTTTAAAAATCACTAAGAATGAAAATCTTGAATCCGGCGTAAATCCGGTTGAATTGGCGGCGCAAGTTCAAGAATCTGCTTTGCGCCTCTCGGACATGATGGATAACCTGTTTTCGTTTTCAAAAATCATGGCTGAAGATTTTGAAACCGCCGATAATACGGACAAGCGGCTGACACTTTCAAAAATCAGCAAAATTGCGCGAATCGGCATAATTGCAGTTTTGGTTGTTGTTATGGCGGTTAGTATGTTTCTCTGCGTAACTACCACGATGGAATTGGGCGATATGAAAATCCGCCACGAATCCGATAATTACGAATATCAGCTGTCGAATTGGATAACCCACCAGAAAAGTATTTTGGATATTTTCGTCAACATTATTTCTGAAAATCCGGAGCTCATTGAAGATTACGACAGCGCGGTGAAATTTTTGAATGACATTGCTAAAAATTACCCCGATATTTCGGTTTGCTATTTGGCAAATCCATACTCAAAAAATAAGCTGATAATGAATAACGGCTGGCAAGGTCCGGAAGGCTGGAAAGTCGAAGAGCGCCAATGGTACATCGACACGCAAAAATCCGAGAACGGCTTTAATTTTTCCGCGCCATATTACGACGATCAAACCGGTTTCTATTGCGTGACTCTTTCGCGGGTTGTTTATAGTCCGAACGGCGAATTTTTAGGCATATTCGGCATTGATTTTTTCGTGGATAAGCTGATTAACATTTTGGACGACAGCTACACTTCCGAAAGCTACGCGTTTCTTGTCGACAGGGACGGCATTATCATAAATCACCCGAACAGAAATTATCAAATCAATACAACCCGCTCTAAATCGATTGCCGAGACTGAATACAGCGCGGTTTATTTGACGCCCGAAAAAGTTTTCACGCTCAAAGATTATAGCGACATGGATATTGTTTGCCTGGCGAAAAGAAATTCTGAGTCGAATTTTACAACCATTGTGGCAAGCAGTTGGTTCAGCATTTACGGCAATATCCTCACGCTGGGAATATTTTTTATCGTGCTGTTGCTGCTGAGTATAATCGCGGTTTTGGTTATGATAAATCGACAGCTGCGTTGGCAACAGGAAGCCAATCAGAAATTGCAAGAGGCGGCGGATACAGCTAACCGCGCCAATCAAGCTAAGTTCCAATTTTTGGCGCAAATGAGCCATGAAATTCGCACGCCGCTAAATGCTGTCCTCGGTATGAATGAATTAATTCTGCGCGAGAGCAACGAAAATGACACAATCGAATACTCGGAAAATATTCAAAGCGCGGGCAAAACTTTACTTTCGCTGATTAATACGATTCTGGATTTTTCAAAATTGGACAGCGGCAAAATGCAGATTGTACCCGTCCGCTACGATACGCTGACTTTGATTAACGATTTAATGACAATGGCGACCGAGCGCGCTAAGAAAAAAAATCTTGAGTTTATCGTTGAAATTGACCCGAAACTTCCCAAGACGATGTACGGCGACGATATGCGCGTCAAGCAGGTTATCACGAACATTTTGACGAACGCGATTAAGTACACGCCGCAGGGTTCGGTGAAGTTGGAGATTCGCGTAAATTATTTCGACACCGAAGATAACGTTGAATTTCAAGTGCGCGTCAGCGATACCGGCATTGGTATTCGCGCAGAAGATATGGGCAAATTGTTTAAATCGTTCCAGCGCCTTGACGAAGAGAAAAATCGCAACATTGAAGGCACGGGCTTAGGAATTTCCATTGTTCAGAAATTGTTGGTTATGATGGGCAGCGATTTAAAAGTTGAGAGCGTTTATGGCGAAGGCTCAACGTTTTATTTTAATTTGGCGCAAAAAGTTATCGACAGGACGCCGATTGGCAATTACAAGGAGCGAAAAATTGTCGGGCAAGTTGCCGCCGACCGGAAAAATAAACAGTATCTGCAATTTCCAGGCGCGAAAATTTTGGTTGTCGACGATAACCGAATGAATTTGAAAGTTATCAAGGGCATTTTGAAATTCAACGCGATTGTTCCGGATTTGGCGGAGAGCGGCGCGGAATGTTTGAGACTTGCCGCCGCGAATCATTATCAGATAATTTTTCTTGACCACATGATGCCGGAAATGGACGGTATCGAGACTTTGAAAAAATTGAAAGCTGAGCATTTGACGGATAAAACTCTGGTGATTGCTTTGACGGCAAACGCAGTTAGCGGCGCGCAGGAATTTTACATTAAATCCGGTTTCGACGATTATTTGTCAAAGCCGGTGAATCCGGACGAATTGGAGCAGACGCTTGATAAATATTTGTCCAAAGACGCGCCGGCTGCCGACGAAGAAACTGAAGACGTTGAAGAAGCTGAAGATACATTGACGCGCAAGGATTTAAAATTGTTGGCGGAAATTTGCCCCGAAATTAATCCGGACGCCGCTATGAGTTACTGCATGAACAGCAAAGACTTTTTCGTCGAAATGATGCAAGAGTTTTGCGCTGATGATAAAACTGAAAATGTGAGCAAATCGTACGCCGCCGCCGATTGGAAAAATTATCGAATTTTGGTACACGCGCTGAAAAGTACTTCGATGGTGATTGGCGCGCTGAAATTCAGTGACAACGCCAAGGCTCAGGAATTTGCCGCCAAAGACGGGCGCATTGACGATTTGCAGAAAAATCACGCCGAATTTATGAGCGAATACCAGAAACTTCGCGCAGGGATTAATAAATGGCTGGAGGTTAGCGGTAATGCAAAAAATCTTGATAGTTGACGATGAACCGATGATGTTAAAAATCGCGTCGAAGATACTTTCAAAAAAATATCAAATCGTGACGGCGTCGTCGGGCGCGGAGGCGGTTGAAGTATTCGCGGCGGAAAAGCCGGACATGGTTTTATCGGATTTGCTGATGCCGGAAATGGACGGCTACGAATTGCACAGCATTTTACAGGAAAAAATTTCAGAGCCCGTGCCGATAATGTTTATGACGGCGGACGAGAGCGACGAAAGCGAAAGTCACGGCTTTGAAATTGGCGCGGCTGATTATATTCGAAAACCGCTGAAGGCTGATATTTTAATGCGGCGCGTGGGAAACATTTTAGACAATCTCGATAAATTGAACGGCTTGAAGCAGGCGGTTGATATTGACACAATGACGGGCTTGCTGAATAAAGTTGCGTCGCAGCGGAAAATTGGCGAAATCTGCGCGACGGAGCGCGGCGTTTTGCTGATGATAGATTTGGACAGTTTTAAGCTTGTCAACGATATTCACGGGCACGCGATGGGCGACAGAATCTTGGTGAAGTTTTCGGAACTGCTGAATGCGGTTATGAGCGACGGCGATTTGATTGGGCGAATGGGCGGCGACGAATTTATTGCTTTTTGCCGGAATATTACCGACGAAAAAATTATTGCCGCGAAGGCTGATTATCTCAATGAGAAAATCGTAGACGCGGCGAAAAAATATATGGGCGCGAATTTCAACATACCGCTGGGCGTGTCGATAGGCGCGGTATTTGTTCCGGCGGAGGGAACGGATTTTGTGGATTTGTACAAAAAAGCTGACAAGGCGCTTTACAAAGTCAAGCAGAATGGCAAGCACGGCTGCGCTTTTTACAGTGAAAATACTGACACACCGGCGCAGAAAGATTTTGCGGATTTGGATAAAATTCTCGGCGAGCGCAATGTCCAAAATGAGGCGTACTTTGTCAGCGCGGAAAATTTTAAGCTGATTTATCGGCTGGCAGTTCGGCTTGTCAAAAGTTTCAAGCAGGATATTCAATTTGTGCGGCTGACGATTGACGCTGAAAAAGATTCCGACATTGACGAGCTGAAAGATTTGCTCACAGCGAATTTGCGAATGACAGATTGCGCGGCTCAAGTCAGCCGAAACCAATTTTTAATCTTGTTAATGGGAACGAAACCGCAGGAATGGAATTTTATAAAAATGCGGCTCATGGCGAAAATTAAAACTTTGAAAAATTTATCGCAATGTAAAATCGACTTTGAGGCAACGGCGCTGTAAGTTATTTGGGCGGCGAATTTGCGAATGACAGATTGCGCGGCTCAAGTCAGCCGGAATCAATTTTTAATTTTGTTAATGGGAACGAAACCGCAGGAATGGAATTTTATAAAAATGCGGCTCATGGCGAAAATTAAAACTTCGAAAAATTTATCGCAATGTAAAATCGACTTTGAGGCAACGGCGCTGTAAATTATTTAGGCGTGACGAATTTTGAATACAGCGCCTGTTTGTCTTGCAAAGAGTTAATCATTGGCGGGCAGGAAGTTTTTTTGATTCCGGAATTTTTTATAAAGTCAACCATTTTTTCATAAGCCGCGACAATTTCAGCCGGCTCAATCTGCGCGATACAATGAGACGTGCCAGTAACACAGCCGCCCATTGATAATGTATTCGTACAAGGCGGGAGGGCGTGTTCCGGTCGCAGGACAATGGCGTTGGTTTGCCAAGGGTAATACATTGCGTATTCGCTCAGCATTCCTGGCAAGGTATTTGCCCTGTCTTTAGCTTCGCGGCTCAACATAATAACCGGAAGGTGGACGGCGGCGGCGCAATTTGACGCACCCGTATCGTTGCCAATGTACATATCGGTTTGCGCCATTGTTGCCGCGTCAATTCTCCAACCTGTTTGCAAATTTATAAGATTTCGTACAAATTCGCGGGGCAAATTGTCCTCAAGAAATTTCGCGTCTTCAATTTCCGACGGACCGCCCAAAATTATTATACTGCCGCCTTTAGCAATAATTGCTTTGAAAGCCTCAAGATATTTTTCGCGCGGATATTTTCTCATTGGAGTACTCGCGCCTATGCCAATTGAAATTTTAACGCGCCCTTCCGCGAAACCGCGCAGCAATGTTTGAGCAATATACAAATCTGAAGCATTAAACCAAACTTCTAAATCGGTGCGCTGAATTTTCAAGCCGTAATCCTGCAAAATGTACAAATTTCTCGCGCAGTCGTGAATAATTTCTTTGGGATTGATAACCGGATGCGTCAACAGCACATTTCCGACATTCTGCTCCGGCGGCAATAAATTATCGATATAAAGATTCTCGGCGTTGCTTATATAACCGACGCGCTCCCTCGCGCCGCTCATATAAAGCATTAATAAATTTTCTAATTTCCCCACCGTAAAATACCTGAACTCGAAACCCAGGCTGAATTTTCTTTGCCAAAGGTGAGCCTTTGCGAATTTAAGAATGCATTTCAATAGACTTGGAATATCGGCGGGATTAACTCCCTCGTCAAGGGCGAAAAACAAAACTTCATTAACGTACGGGCAAAGTTCCGCCAAAGGATATGCCTTCGTACTTACAACTAAAGTAATATGCGCCGCCGGATAATTCATTCTAATCTCGCGAATCGCCGGCGAAGTCAAAATAAAATCGCCCGCGCTGTCAAGTTTCACAATCAGAATATCGTTCATCGTTGCGTTGTAATTTTCACGAAAGCCGAAAATTTGAAATGCGGCTTCCATTTTGGGCAGAAAAAAATTCAAAGCCAAAGTTTTCATTTGAACCGCCTGATTTATACATTCCGTCGCAACTGCTTCGATTACCTCAAATTTTTCTTTTACCAACAAAGTCACCTCCGAAAAATTAATTTATTTTACGTCTAAATTTAGTTTTGTCAATTCAAATCTCTGCCGGTTTGACAATGCGGCGGCAATTTTTTATAATCTGCTAAGATTTTTTACGCATTGACAAAGGAGGTCGATTGCTTGAAATGCAATATCAAGAATTAGTTTTAGCGTTGCAAAAATTTTGGGCAGACAAGGGCTGCATAATCGCCGAGCCTTATGACGTGGAAAAAGGCGCGGGTACAATGAATCCGTTTACATTTTTGCGCGTGTTGGGTCCCGAGCCGTGGAATGTGGTTTACATTGAGCCTTCGCGCAGACCGGCTGACGGGCGTTATGGCGACAATCCGAATCGTTTGTATCAGCATCACCAAATCCAGCTGATAATGAAACCTTCGCCGGATAATATTCAAGAGCTGTACCTGGAAAGTCTCGCGGCGATTGGGCTTGAGGCGGCGAAACATGATATTCGCTTTGTCGAAGATAATTGGGAATCGCCGACTTTGGGCGCGTGGGGGCTCGGCTGGGAAGTTTGGCTTGACGGTATGGAAATTACGCAGTTCACCTATTTTCAACAAGTTGGCAGTCAAGACATTAAACCTACCGCCGTTGAAATAACCTACGGGCTTGAAAGGCTTGCAATGTATATCCAGGGCGTTGAAAATGTTTATGACGTTGAATGGGGCGCGGGTGTAACTTACGGCGATGTTTTTCACCAAAACGAATTTGAGCAATCGACTTACGCTTTCGACGTTTCGGACGAAAATTTGCTGTTCAATCTTTTTGAAAAGTACGAGGCGGAGGCTGTGCGGGTTATCAAGCTTGGCTACGTTCACCCTGCCTACGATTATGTTTTGAAATGCTCGCACACGTTTAATTTGTTGGACGCGCGCGGAGCAATCAGCGTCAGTGAGCGGACGGCTTTTATTGGGCGCGTTCGGAAATTGGCGCGGCTTTGCGCTGAAGAATATTTAAAGCAGCGTGAAAAATTCGGCTATCCATTGTTGAAAAAATCGGAGGCGAGCGCGTAATGGCACGAACTTTATTACTGGAAATTGGCACAGAAGAAATTCCGGCGCACGCAATGCCGCTGATTTTAACGCAGCTCAAAGATTTGGCGGAAAAAGTCCTGCGCGAATCGCGGATAGAATTTGGCGCGGTACAAACTTTGGGAACGCCGCGCAGAATTTCATTGCTGGTAAAAAATTTGGCGGAAAATCAAGCTGACGTCGAGGAAGAAAAGCGCGGACCTTCAATCAAAATTGCATTTGGCGCGGACGGCAAACCTTCAAAGGCGGGAATAGGTTTCGCGCGCGGGCAAAAAGTTTCGCCGGAAGATTTAATTCAGCGCGACGGTTATGTTTACGCCGTCATTCACGAAAAAGGCAAGGCGACGGCTGAGCTGCTGAAAAATATTCTGCCGCAAATTATTTGCGATTTGAATTTCCAAAACAGTATGCGCTGGGGCGATTTGGATTTCAAATTTATTCGTCCTATTCGCTGGATTGTGGCGCTTTTCGGCGAAGAAATTATACCGTTCGAAGTGGCGAATGTTCGTAGCGGCAAAATTTCACGCGGGCACAGAGTTTTGAGCAAAGGCGATTTTGCGATTGACGCGGCGGATAATTACGTCGAGGCTTGCGAAGAAAATTTTGTTATCGTCGACCAAAATCAGCGGCGGGCAATGATAGTCGCGCAGATTGAGGCTGTCGCGCAGGAGCGGGGCGGCAAAGCTGAAATTTCTGAAGAACTGCTTGAGGAAGTTTTGTACCTGGTTGAATATCCGACGGCTTTAAGCGGCGATTTTGAATTTAAATATTTGAAGTTGCCGCCGGAAGCGGTTATTACGCCAATGCGCGACCATCAACGTTATTTTCCGGTGAAAACTTTCGAGGGCAAATTGATGCCGATTTTTATCACGGTGCGGAATGGCGGCAGAGATTATCTTGACATTGTGCAACACGGCAACGAGCGCGTTTTGAAGGCGCGTTTGGAAGATGCGCAGTTTTTTTTCAACGAAGACCGCAAAAAAAGCCTCGCGCAGCACAGAGACAAACTTAAAACCGTCGTCTTTCAAGAAGGTCTTGGCTCAGTGTATGAGAAGACGGCGCGCCTGGTGAAATTGGCGGAAAAAATTTGCGATTTGCTCGGCGAAAAAGTTACTGCGGCTGACAGGGCTAATGCCGTTCGCGCAGCGGAAATTTCTAAGGCTGATTTGGTTACCGGTATGGTTACGGAATTTACCGAACTGCAGGGAATTATGGGGCGCGAATACGCTAAATTGGACGGTGAAAATCTCGAAGTTGCGACGGCGATTGACGAACAATATATGCCGCGATTTGCGGGCGACGCTCAGCCGAAAACTACCGCGGGCAGGATTTTGAGCCTTGCTGACAAAATCGATAATCTTGTGGCGACGTTCAGCCGCGGCTTAATTCCGACCGGCTCACAAGATCCGTTTGCTCTTCGTAGGCAGGCGCTGGGCGTTGTGAATATGTTGACAGAGGCGAATTGGGCAATTTCGATTAGCGCGATAGTTGACGTGGCGATGGATTTGCTGAAGGTTACCGATAAAGTTGGGCGCGAAAAATTGCAGGCTGAAGTTGCTGAATTTATGCGGCTGCGCGTGAAAAATGTTTTGTCGAACAGCGCGCGCTATGACGTTATCGATTCGGTTATCGGAAATGTTGACGATATTTACGCGCTTACTTTGAAGGCGGCGGCTGTTGAAAGTTTCTTAGCCACGCCGGACGCCGTGAAAAATATTCAAGCCTTCGTCCGCGTCAGTAATTTGGCGAAAAAAGCTGATTCGACTTATATTAACGAAAAGCTGATAAAGCTTGACGCCGAACAGAAATTATACCGCGCGTTCGAGGCTGTGAAAGTTGTTGCCGGTGAACTTATCGACAAGAAAGATTATATCGGCGCGCTTGACGCACTTAAAAAACTTGCCACGCCGATTGAGTCTTATTTTGACGCGGTAATGGTTATGGACGAAAACTTGGACATTAGAAAAAACCGTCTCGCACTTTTGAAATCGATTGATAATCTTTTCGCCGAAATTGCAGACTTCAGCAAGCTTGTTGTGTGAAATAATTTTGCAGGAACTTTAGCGGCAGTGTCGAATTGCAACATTAAAGAAATTGTGGGAGACTGAAAAGGAAGATATACATGAGTACAAACCAAACTCCATATATCGGAGAAAACTCTCCACTTAACCGAATAACGACGTACTTCAACGCGTTGCAAAGTTCAGCGGAGGAATATCTTTTTGTCGTCGATTTGGACACCAATATATTTTTGCTGTCTGATAACTTCGTGAAGGATTTCGATTTTCCCGCGAATGTGGTTGACGACTTCGATAATTTAATTATGCCGTTCATTCACCATGACGACCGCGAAATTTTCGACAAGGCAATGAAAGATATTCTATCGGAAAGTAAAATCAAACCTATTACTTGCGAATTTCGTCTCTTGCACAGTAACGGCGAATATGGCTGGGTGAATTTGAATTTGATGCTCGGCTCGGACGAATACAATCAGCCATTAATTTTTTCCGGAATTATCCGGCGGCTGGATACGCCCGTCAAAGCCGATAATGTCACGGGGCTTTTAAAGCGCAATGTTTTTTACGCCGATTTGCAGCGCGAACTTGAAAGTCATTTAAACCCGCACGGCGCAGTTATGGTGATTGGGCTGGATAATTTTAACGTCATTACCGAAACTTACGGACACAAATTCGGCGACACGGCTTTTCGCCAAATCGCGCAGAACATTACCAACGTTTTGCCGCCCGATATTCGCCTGTACAAACTTGACGGCTATATGTTTGGGCTGTTTATGCCGGACGCTATGCCCGAGGAAATTGAAATTATCTTTGCCAGCGTCCAACTTTGTATGCGCGAAATTCGAAACGTCGAAGATACGATTTACTGTACGGCGTCGGCGGGCACGGCGTTTTATCCGTCCGATGCAAATGACGTGATAACCTTGACGCGTTACGCTGAAGTTGCGCTTGAAATTGCGCGGCAAAAAGGGCGCGACCAGGTTGCATTTTTTGAGCGCGAAACTTACGACCGCTGGCGTTATGATATCGGCATGCAAAATCTTATGCAAAACAGTATCGCGCGCGGTTGCGAAGAATTTTTCCTGTGCTATCAGCCGCAGGTTGACGCCAAAGACGGGCGCTTGCTCGGCGCGGAGGCACTTTTGCGCTGGTACGACCAGGACGGCAGCGTCGTTGCGCCCATGCAATTTATTCCTATGCTCGAAAAGTCGCGCATGATTATTCCCGTCGGGCACTGGATTATCGAAAATGCGGTTATCACGGCTAAGAAATGGCAAAAGTATATGCCGGATTTCCAAATGAGCATTAATATTTCTTTGTATCAGCTTGAAGAGCGAATGTTTTTCCCGTTCGTGCAAGATTGTCTTGAACGCCACCAGATTGACCCGGGCACTTTGACTTTTGAGCTTACGGAAAGTCAGCGCGTTTACGATTGGGAATTTGTGAATCAGCAATTTTCGGCGTTTCACGATTTGGGTATTAAAATTGCCATGGACGATTTTGGCACGGGTTATTCCACGCTGGGCTTTTTAAAAAATTTTAACTGCGATATTATTAAAATTGATAAAGTTTTTGTCGACGATATTTTGAAGAGCTCGTTCAACAAAAATCTGGTGAAATATACGATTATGCTTTGTCATTCAATCGGCATGGAAGTTTGTATTGAGGGCGTCGAAGAAGAGGACGTTTATTTGTACCTGCGCGATGAATGTAAAGCGGATCAGATTCAAGGCTTTTACTTTGGTTTTCCGGAACGCGAAGAAGTTTTCGAGCGGCGTTTGAAAAATAAAAGTTGACAAAAATTTTTAGCCGTGATAATATTTGCAGCGTTGGTAATTAAAAATTTTATTTTTAGATTGTAACGTACCGTTGGAACGGCGGGAATTTACGCTTGCGGAGAGACTGTAAGACTTAGCGATAAGCTTGTTTCAGTGAAGCAAGAACTTCGTGAATCTATTCATGAAGAGTTCAGAGGGGTATCGCCAAGTTGGTAAGGCACCAGACTCTGAATCTGGCATTTCGTTGGTTCGAGTCCAGCTACCCCTGCCACTTAGAAATTAATTGCGAAAAATATAGACTGCCGACAGTCATTGGGATTGTTGGCAATTTTTATATCCAGGGAGTTTCAAATGCTTGACGAAATTTTGACAGAATCAATAAGGCGCAACGCCTCCGATATTCATTTGACAACAGGGCAGCCGGTATTTTTGCGCGTCAATGGCGAATTGTTAAGTTCGGGCGAAATATTAACCGCGGCTGACGTTGAAAAAATTTTGTCGGAAATTGTACCGGCGCGGCTTTTTGACGAACTCAAACAAAAATTGTCGATAGATTTTTCGTACAAAAAATTTTCGCGCAGATTTAGAGTCAACGTATATTATCAGCGGAAATTTCCGGCGGTGGCAATTCGATTAATCGCAGAAAAAATTCCTACGCTTGAAGAAATCGGAGCGCCCAAAGCTTTGAAAAAATTTTTGACGGCGACGCAAGGATTAATTTTAGTCACGGGCAAAACCGGCTCGGGCAAATCCACGACACTTGCCGCGTTTTTGAATGAGCTGACGAAAATTCGGCGCTGCCATTTATTGACGCTGGAAGATCCGATTGAATTTGAATACGTCGCGCAGGATTCGTTTATCAGCCAGCGGGAATTTGGGCAAGATTTTTTGAACTTCGCGGACGCGAACGGCAACCTCCTCCCGCACGAGATCGACACTTGGAATTCCAACGGCGTCTCGACCGTGTGGGTGAAGATACCGGCGCTCACTAAGGGCACCGCGATCACTGCGCACTTCGGCTACACGGGGTCAGGCTCACCCGCGCCAGTCGACCCTAAGGACGTGTGGGACGAAGACTACGTGGGCG
>CAJOMO010000012.1 GCA_905235685.1 uncultured Selenomonadaceae bacterium | reverse complement strand
TTCGCGTATTGACGCCATTTCTCCGTTAATGTTTATTTTTCCCCAGTATAAAAGTCTAAAACGCACTTTTCAAAAATCGACTTCGCGTATTGACGCCATTTCTCCGTTAATGATTGTTTTTCACCAGTATAAAAGTCCAAAATCCACTTTTCAAAAAACTATTTCGCGTATTGACGCCATTTCTCCGTTAAACTTTGTTTTTCACCAGTATAAAAGTCTAAAACGCATTTTTCAAAAATCAATTTCGCGTACTGACGCCATTTGATTGTTTTTCACCAGTATAAAAGTCTAAAACGCACTTTTCAAAAATCAATTTCGCGTATTGACGCCATTTCTCCGTTAATGTTTATTTTTCCCCAGTCCCTAGGCACTATTCACTAGACCCTAATTTTCGTCGTCGGCAATGCGGAGCAACTTCAATTCGCGCGAATCGTCGTCCCGCGGCGGCGAATGATGACGCGCAATTATCTTAGCCTCTGGAAATAATCCCATGCGCTGCAATTTCTGCGCGCCAATTTCTGCGTGATTCCGGTAAACATAAATGGCGTCGTTGCCCTTCAACTCTAAATCGTCCGCCCACTTCGGCGCAAATGTCATCACCAACACGGCAAATATTTTCCCGCCAATGCCAACTCGCCGATTCGCCTTGCCAATGTCATGCAACAGCGCGCACCTTATCAAAAATTCGCGGTCAATGCCCTGCTTGTCTTCGATAATCAGCCGCTCAATCGTATAGGCAACCTTCAAGCTGTGGTATTGGTCAACCGTCCCCAGCGCGAAAAATAATTCCTGCTCCTTAGGTTTCAAATGCGCCATTACATATTTTTCGTCGTCTATCGAAATTTCCGCCGTCACTGCGCGAAAAAATTGTTTAATCCGTTTAAAAATCCAAATCATTTAGGTAAACCAGCTCGCTATAGCCCTTGTCAAGTTGAGATTTTTCGGCGTCAATTTTCGTCTGCGCCGTCAATGCAAGTTCCACAACTTTGCCCGCGTCGCGCAGTTGCATTGCCCGCTTAATCGCCGCGTCGAAATTTCCTTCGCTGTAACTCAAATAAATGTCTTTGGCGCGAACGTCATTTGATATGCCCTGCTTTTCGCACGCCGTCAAAATCCGTTCGATACCCAACGCAAAACCCGTTGCCGGACACGCTTGCCCAAAATCTTTGAGCATATGATCGTACCTGCCGCCGCCCGCCAGCGAATAACCGACATTCGGCGCGTAAGCCTCGAAAACCATGCCCGTGTAATATTCAAAGTCGCGAATAATGCCCAAATCGAAAATAATTTTGTCAGCCACGCCGTAAATTTCTGCCAGCTTGTAAATTTCTTCGAGATTGTCAAGAGCTCTGCGCGATTTGTCATTGTTAATAATATTCCGCGCGGTTTCGAGAATTTCAATGCCGCCGTGAAGTTTCGGGATTTTTTTCAGCGTATCAGAAGAATTTTTGTCCAGATTCAGCGCGTCAACAATTTTTTCGAGCCCGACAATGTCATGGTGTTCAATCGCAATTTTAATCTCGGATTGAACTTCGGGCGGCAAATTATTTTCAGCCATCAAACCGTTGGCAAATTCAACCTGCCCCAGGCAAATCGTAAAATCTTTGAGACCGGCGACTTTCAAACCGTTAGCCGCCAGGGCGATAATTTCGGCGTCGGCAAATGCATTCGACACGCCCAAAAGTTCAACGCCCGCTTGATAAAATTCGCATTGCCGCCCAGTCTGATTTTTTCTGAAACGAAAGACGCTGGTATTGTAAGAAAGTTTCAGTGGCAACGGTGATTCTTTGAGGCGGCTCATTGCCAGCCGCGCTATTGGCGTTGTCATTTCGTGGTGGAGTGCCAGCGTTCGGTTGTTTTGGTCGAACATTTTAAACAAATTTGATTCAACGCCGCCCGAGATTTTCAGCGTTTCTAAAAATTCCATTGTCGGCGTTACAACTTCTTCGTAGCCAAATTCCGCGAAAAGTTTTGCCAGCCGATTTTCTATTGCGCGTTTCGCCGCCGCCTCTCGCGGTAAAAAGTCTCGCGTTCCGTACGGCGTTTCTAATATTCCTGCCATTTAATTCGCTCCTTTCAGTCGCTCATTAGGGACAAGTGTAAAGGGTATAGGGAATAGTGATTTTTTCACTATTCGCTTTACACTATCCCCTAAGCCCTAGCAAAGCGGCGATTCTGCCGGTTTTGCCGCCCGCCGCTCTGTACGAAAAATAAAAATTCGCATTGCAACAGGTACATTCGCCCGCCACGTCGATATTTTCTGTCGGCAAGCCAATTTCCATCAGCTGAATTTTATTCGCCGCCCACAAATCCAAATAATTTTTGCCGCCACGATTAATTATCAGCTCCGGATTTTTGGGAAAAACTTTCGCGCAGGCGTCTTTGACTTCGCCGCCAATTTCATAACAGCAACTGCCAATGGACGGCGCAATTCCGACAAGGCAATTTTCCGCGCGCGTGCCGAAATTTTTATTCATCGCCAAAAAAGTTTTCGCGGCAATTTTATTCAGCGTGCCTTTCCAGCCGCCGTGAGCCAGCCCCACAGCCTTATTTTCAGTGTCGACAAACATAATCGGTACACAATCGGCAAAGCACAGCATCAGCGGCAAATTCGGCGTGTTCGTAATCAAAGCGTCGGTTTCCGGTATCGAATCGGAATAATCTTGACTGCCGCGCCCGCGATGACTTTCATTGACAACGCAAATTTTATCGCCGTGAACTTGATTGGGCGTCACGATGTCCTCAAGTTCGAAGCCGAGGGACTTCATGAATTTTCGGCGATTGGCTAAAACATTTTCCGCGTTATCGCCCACGTGCAAGCCCAAATTTAAACTGTCGAAGGGCGATTGACTTTCACCGCTAGGCCGCGTTGAAACTGCGTGTATGATTAAATCTTCGGGGAAAGTTGAAAATTTGCCGTGCCAAAGATTTTGTTTATTTCGCCTTAAAAAATAACTCATTGAAAAATCTCCTTAACAAATTCCGCAGCGCTTGCAGCCGTCGAAACAGGCGCGCGTTGGTTTCAAATTTGCCGCCCGCTCATATTCTGCGCGAAGATATTTTTTGCCGAAGCCCATATCGAGATTGTCCCACGGGAAAATTTCGTCCGCCGAGCGTTCCCGTAAATAAAAATTCGCGTCAACGCCCGCCTCGCGCAGCAGTTCCATAAATTTCTGCGGCGTTTCTGATTGTAATACAAATTCGCCGATTCGTCTATCGCCCCGCGCCAATATCGCCTGGACTTGCGCTGATTTTATCGACTCGGAAATTATTTCCACGCCGCGCATTTTCAATTTCTCGCGCAGGATTTTCAGCGCCGCGCTCAAATATTTTTTGTCAGCCATCGCCGCCCACTGAAACGGCGTAAACGGTTTCGGCACAAACGGGTTGACGCTCAAAGTCAATTTCCCCGCCACCAATTTTTTCAGCCGCGCCGATAAATCCGCTATCGCCGCCACGTCCGATAATTCTTCAAAGGGCAGCCCTATCATAAAGTACAGCTTGAAATTTTTTATGCCCGCCGCAATTCCCATTTCCACCGCCGCGAAAATATTTTCTTCGGTGAGATTTTTGTTGACGACTGCGCGCATTTTTTCACTGCCGACTTCCGGCGCGACCGTCAAAGTTTTCAAGCCGCTTTTCGCCAATGCTTGAACTAACTCCGGCGTCACCGAATCTGCGCGAAATGACGCTACCGACATTTCCAAGCCCGCGTCCAAAATATATTTGCAAAGTTCGTTGATTTGCGGATAATCCGAAATCGCCGCGCCCATTAATCCAATTTTCTTGCCAAATTTTTTCGCCGCGTCGACTTCCGCCTTCAAAATTTCCAATGAGCGATTGCGCGGTTTTCTGAAACAATATCCCGCCATACAAAATCTGCAATGATGCCCGCAGCCGCGCGCCGTCTCTATCAAGTACATATTAAATTCGGTGTCGTCGGTGATTATCACGGAATGCGCCGGAAATTCATCCAAATTTTTCAGCCACTGCCGCGAAACTTTTTGCGGAACTGTAGGAACGTACACGCCAGGAATTTTCGACAAAGCGGTTAAGGTTTCTTGACGCGGTAAATTTTGCGTTAAAACGTCCATAACCGGCGGCAAAATTACTTCACCTTCACCTATTATAAACGCGTCGAAAATCAACGACAACGGCTCAGGATTAAACGTCGCGCAAGGGCCGCCCGCTATGATTATTGGGTCAAATTTCGTTCGCGCAGAAGCCCGCGGATTTATTTTCGCCTCGCGCAGGATTTTTACCACGTTGAAATAATCTTGTTCGAAAGACACCGCAAAGCCTATCGCTTGAAATTTGTTTAGCGGCGTCGAAGTTTCCACGCTCAATTTTTCCGGCAAAAAAAATCTTTCGCAGGCTGTATCTTTTCTCAAATTTAACAGCTGATAAATTATGTGTATTCCCAAATTCGACATTCCCACGTGATAAAAATTCGGATACACAAGCGCGAATTTAAATCGCCCGCCCGAATTTACCACGCAACCAATTTCTTGCCGCCGCATATTTCCTCCAATAAAAAAAGTGGGCAGGACTGCTACCCACGCCGATTTTGATTAATATTTTTTACTGAGCAAAATTTCTGTCGACAACTTCACCAGCGCCACCGAGCGCGCCAATGCTTTGTCCGTTCATAACAAATTGCGCCGCGCCTGCATTTCCCAAAACCACGTAGATATTCTGAGTTGCATTCCAATTAAAAACTTGACCGGCGTTAATCATGCCCTCGTAAGCAAGCACGCCGTCAATCACAACTTGAGTCCAGCAATCGTCCGAGAAAGTTGCCTGCAAATTTACGCCACTAACCGGCGGCGGGGGCGGAGGTTGCGGAGCTGGCTGTGGTGCTGGCGTTGAATTTTCCGGATTTGATACCGACTGAGTTTCTTGTTGTTGTTGCGGTTGATTTTCAGCAATTTCAGTTTCGCCGCCGCCGCTGAAATGTAAAATTAATCCGCCCGCAAAAAGTGCGAGTAAAACCACTGCGGCTATTAAATATTTCCGTGAGTCAAACGCGGATTCTTCTTCGTCGTCGGCTGAAGTTTCGGGTTGTTCCTTGCGTTTTGGAATACGAACTTTGGTATCGGCGGATTTTGTTTCAATGTCGGCTTTGGAAGTTTCTTCGGGATTTTGCGATTCTTCCGGAATAGTTATTGTTGGCGAAATTTCAACGATAAATTGACGAACGAGCGCGTCGCCGTCGAGATTTAAAAAATTTGCGTAGTTTTTGATAAAACCTTTCGCGTAGACTTCGCCAGGCAGTTTATCATATTCGCCCTGTTCAATCGCCTCAATGTAAAGAGCGCGAATACTTGTGCCTTTTTCCACGTCTTGAACAGAGAGATTTTGACTTTCACGCTCCTTGCGCAAAGTTTCGCCTATCATTGACAAACATCCCCTTTCAGCCGCTCATTATACACGAGCCAATAAATAATTGCAATTAAAAAAATGGAAAGCGCCAATCTTAACGCCTCCCATTTGGATTTATTTTGATAAAAAATTTTTACGGCTGCGTGATACCTTCGCCGAGCGTGTAAAATTTAATGCTGTCGATTTTGAAAGTGCCGCCCGTTGGTACGAAAATAATATCCGTGGAATCGTCACGCGGATAAACGCGCGCGGACATAACCCTTTCGCCGTCGTTGATGAAAATTTCGATTGAAGATCTGTCCATAAAAATTTGCAGTTTCATTTTATCAGCGGGCGAAATTGGACATTCGCGTTCGCCTTTGCCGCCTTCGCCGGATTTATCGCGATTAACTTTGAAAAGTCCGAGCGCCGCGTTGTAGGTTAAAACAGTTTTTTCGTCGGCGGAACTGCGCAGGTCAATTTCAAATTCTTCAGTGGCCTTCAAATCGATATCGACAATAAGCTCGCCGATATTGCCGCTGACGCCCGCAAATTTTTTCGGCTCATAAAAGATTTGATTTTCGTAGGAAGTTTCGGCAACGCGCAGGTTTTCAAGTTCCTTAATCGGCGTGCTGTAAACTTTGCCGTCTTTAACGTGCAATTCGCGCGGAATAGTCATCATTCCCGCCCAACCGTCAGCTTGTTCGGGCATGGGGTTGCTCCACATATCCAGCCAGGCAATCATAACAGTTCGCCCGTCCGGAATTTGGGTAATTTGCGGCGCGTAGAAATCAGAGCCGTAATCGAGCAGTTCAAAATCGCCGTGCGTGTAAATTCCGGTTTTGTAGTCCAATTTGCCGATAAAATATCCGGATTGGTAAACATTCAAGTAGCTGTTAATTTCGCGCTTGACATCCTGCGGCGAAAAAATTAAAACGTCTTTGCCGTCGATAGTTGCGAAATTCGGGCATTCCCACATTGAACCCTGGTTGCCTTCTGCGCGTGACATTATGCTTTTGAAGTTCCAATGAATAATATCGTTGGATTCGTACAACAAAACTTGCCCCAAAAGTTTATCGGGCGTGCGTGAGCCGACAACCATGTAATATTTATCGCCGTGTTTCCAAACTTTGGGGTCGCGGAAATCGCCGCCGTGAACTTGCTCAGTTTCCGGAACAAGAATAACCGCGTTATCGGGATATTTTTTGAAATTAACGCCATCTTCACTTACGGCGAAGCATTGAACTTGAACGTAATCAAAGCCGAGTTCGGCAGTTTCCGGCGTGTGCATATGTCCGGTATAAAAAATGTACAGCGAGCCATCTTTTTCGATACCGCAGCCGCTGAAGCAGCCGTCGCGGTCGTAATCTTCGTCCGGTTTAATCGCTATCGGCAAATGTTTCCAGTGAACTAAATCTTTGCTGACAACATGACCCCAGTGCATTGGTCCCCAATTGACGCCAAACGGGTGAAACTGATAGAACAAATGATATTCGCTTTTGAAGCAGCAAAAACCATTCGGGTCGTTTATCCAATTTTCGGGTGCGGCAACGTGATATTTGGGATACCAACGGATATTGTTAACACTCATTAAATCAGCTCCTAAAAAATTCATTTCGCCGATTTTAACACAAGCACGACGGCTTTTCAACTGGCTTTACAATTTCCGAATCATTTTGCCGAAAATATTATTTTTGCTAATCCAGCCGTTGACGTGCCCGTGATTGTTGCTGATTTGAAAAGTGTTGCCATTTTTCACGGCGGAAATTTTGTGCAGATAATATTTTCCCGCGACTTTGCAAAAAACCACGTCATTTTTTTTCAAGACGGTTTCAGCGGTAACCGGCTCGACAACCGCGGGCTGACCGGATTTTAAAATCGGCGTCATTGACTGCCCAAAACCTATCAGAATTACCGTTTCGCCTGCGCGAAGGTGATCTGCCGAAATTTTATTTTCCTTGCCGGTGAACATTAGCGCCGCCCCCAATTCAAAAATCTGTAGCCAAAATTTTTAGCTATGGTATAATATCTTTGCAAAAATTTCAATGAGGAGCGTTAATATGGATTTGAAAATAAATGACGAACGGCACGGCTTTAAACTGAAAAGAATTGCCGAAGTTGCCGAAATTTCCGCGAAAACTTATGAGTTCGAACACATTAAAACCGGCGCGAAACTTCTTTACATTGACGCCGACGACGATAACAAAGTTTTTTATATCGGATTTCGCACGCCGCCCAAAGACGATACCGGCGTTGCGCACATTGTCGAACACAGCACGCTTTGCGGCTCACGGAAATATCCGCTCAAAGAGCCGTTTGTTGAACTTTTGAAAGGCTCGATGAATACTTTTTTGAACGCAATGACTTATCCGGACAAAACCGTTTACCCAATCGCCAGCCGCAACGACAAAGATTTTCGCAATTTGGAAGATGTTTACCTGGACGCAGTTTTTTATCCGGCGATGATTGACACGCCCGAAATTTTGATGCAGGAAGGTTGGCATTACGAAATTGAAAATGCTGACGCGCCCTTGACGTACAGCGGCGTAGTTTTTAACGAAATGAAAGGTGCGTTGTCCGCGCCGGAAGATATTTTGGGCAGAAAATCTATGCACGAAGTTTTTCCCGATAATTGCTACGGTTTTGAATCGGGCGGCGACCCCGAGGCTATTCCCAATTTGACGCAGGAAGATTTTATCGCTTTTCACAAAAAATTTTATCACCCGTCGAACAGCTACATTTACCTTTACGGCGACGTCAACCTTGACGAACAGCTTGCTTACCTTGACGGCGAATATCTTTCCAAATTTGAGAAAATCGAAATTGACAGCGCCATTTTGCCGCAGCCGATTTTTACCGAAATGAAACGCGTTGCCGATGTTTATCCGATTGGCGACGAAGAGACCGCCGACGAAAAAACTTTTCATTCGCTGAGTATTTTGGTGGGGAATATCGAAGACGCGCAGACTATGTTGGGGCTGGGTATTTTAAACCACGCGCTTTTTGCGACGCCCGCCGCGCCGCTAAGAAAAGCTGTCATTGATTCTAAACTCGGCAAAGACGTTGACAGCGGCTTAGATTTGGATGTGCGCCAGCCCGTTTTCAGCGTAACTTTGAGCGGCTCTGAAATTGATCGCGCAGAAAAATTTTACGACCTGCTTATCTCCGAAATGAAAAAACTTATCGCGCAGGGAATTGATAAAACTTTGCTGCAGGCGTCGATTAATTCAATGGAATTTAAAATGCGCGAGGCGGATTTTGGACTTATGCCGCGCGGTTTGATTTACGGGCTCAGCTGTTTGCACACGTGGCTTTATGACGGCGACCCGAATATTTGTCTGCGCTACGAAGATTTTTTGCAGGCTGTCAAGGACGGCTTGAACAACGGCTACTTTGAAAATCTGTTGCAGAAATATTTTATTGACAATCCGCACAAAGTTTTAATCACGCTTTCACCGGACAAAAATGTTGCCAAAGAACGCGACGCTGAATTGGCGAAAAAACTTGCCGAAGTCAAATCCAAAATGACCGCCGCGGAAATTGACGCCGTGATTGAGACAACTAAAAATTTGAAAATCCGTCAGCAAAGCCCCGAATTGCCCGAGAATCTTGAAAAAATCCCGCTGATTAAAATTAGCGACATTCGCAAAGAGCCAGAAAATTTGCCGCTGATGTTTCGCGATATCGACGGCACGCGCATTTTGTTCAGCAACGTCGACACGCACGGGATTATTTATCTCACGTTTTATTTTGACGCGCTGAAAGTTCCGCAGGATAAAGTTTTTTACGCATTCCTGCTGAGTGAAATTGTCGGCTTCCTCGATACCCGCCAACATTCCTATGAGGAGCTGACGATTTTGGGAAATATGCATATCGGCGGTTTGGGTATGAGCCTCAGCGCTGAATCTAAAAAAGATGAGCCAAATTCTTTTATTCCGCGGCTGAAAGTTCATGTTAAAGCCCTGGCGTCGAAAATTCCCGAAATGAGCGAAATTCTTACCGAAATTTTCACCGAAACCATTTTCACGAATAAAAAGCGCCTGCGCGAACTTATCGAGGAAGAGCAAATTGGAATTGAGCAGGGCATTCAAGGTAGCGCCAATGCGATTGTTACTGCGCGAATCGGCTCATATATGTCGAACGCCGGTGCGTACAATAACAGCGCGATTTTGCCCTTCAACGACTTTCTGAAGGATCTGCTGAAAAATTTTGACGCGAAATTTGATGAACTTGTCGAAGAATTGATTGACGTTTATAATCGGCTGCTGAATCGCAACGGCTTAATTATCAGCGTCACGGCGACCGACGAAATTTACAAAGATTTTCGCCCGCATTTGAAAAAAATCATTAAAGCTTTGCCGGTTGAGGAATATCCGGTTGCGGGTTATGATTATCCGCTCGTCGCGCAGAACGAGGGGCTGTATTCGCAGAGCCGCGTGCAATACGTTGGCAAGGGCGCTAATTTTATCAGCCTTGGCTACGAATATACGGGCGCGCTGGCGGTTTTGGAAACGATTTTGCGCTACGAATATTTTTGGACGAAAATTCGCGTGCAGGGCGGCGCTTACGGCGCGTTCGTTGCTTTCGGACAAAGCGGCAATATGATTTTCAATTCTTACCGCGACCCGAATTTGAAACGCACGCTTGACGTTTTTAACGGCACGGCTGATTTTCTGCGGAAATTTGAAATTACCGACCGCGAAATGGATAAATACGTTATCGGCACAATGAGCAAGGCGGACAAACCTTTGACGCCGTCTTTGAAGGGGCAACTTGCCGCGGAATTTTGCTTGAAGGGCATAACTTACGCTGACCGGCAAAAAGTTCGCGCAGAGGCTTTGAATACCCGTCAAGCCGATATTCGCGCGCTGGCTGATTTGATTGACGCGTGTATGCGCGAAAATAATTTGTGCGTTTTCGGCAATGAAACGGTGATTAAAGGCAACGCCGACATTTTCAAGAGCATTAAACCGGCGATTAATTGAGGTGCTGATATGGCGCGATATTTTATGCAGGGCGCGGCTGAAGGCGCTAAAACTCCGTACGGCGATAACGTGAAGATTGGAAATTTCGCGCAGGCGGGCGACGCCAAAATTTATTATGAAGTTTACGGCAAGGGCGAGCCGATTTTAATTTTGCACGGCGGCGGAGTTGGCAGTCCTTACGAAATGGGGCGGCTGATTGACGATTTGCGCAAAAACCACAAAGTTATCGTGATGTTGACGCGCGGGCATGGGCGCTCCGAAATTGGCAGCGCGCCTTTGACTTATGAGCAAAAAGCTGACGACGCCATTGCCGTTTTGAACGCGGCTGGTGAGCAGAAAGTTCAAATCGTTGGTTTCAGCGACGGCGCGTATACCGCTTATAAAATTGCGGCGATGTATCCTGCGCGAGTCGAAAGGATTGTTGCGATTGGCGCGGGAACTTTGAAGGCGGGCTATTTCGGCGACACTATGAAAATTTCTGATTTGGCGAAAGTCGACGCTGATTTTGTTGAATACGAAAAATCGATTATGCCCGAGCCGGAACGCTGGCAGGATTTTTGCGATAAGTATATGCGTTTCTGGCACAATATGAGCGTTGGCGAAGAAATTTTCCGCGCGATAAAATGTCCGGTGCTGTTAATTGTTGGCGACGAAGACGACCACGCGCCGATTATTACGGTTTTGGCGGCGCATCAATTTATTCCAAATTCGCGGCTGTGCGTCATTCCCAAAGCGTGGCATACGGTTTTTCTCGACAATTACGAAATGACGGCGGCGGCGATTTTGCCATTTATAAATTCAAAGCTTGAAAATTTACAGCCGAGCAAAAAAGTTGACTACAATTCAAGACAGGAGAGCCAACAATGAGTGTGGGCAAAAAATTTTTCTGCGCAAATTCGCGGCTGTGCGTCATTCCCAAAGCGTGGCATACGGCTTTTCTCGACAATTACGAAATGACGGCGGCGGCGATTTTGCCATTTGTAAATTCAAAACTTGAAGATTTACAGCCGAGCAAAAAAGTTGACTACAATTCAAGACAGGAGAGTTAATATGAAGAGAACGATTTTTACGGGCGCGGGCGTTGCGATTATCACGCCGTTTGACGACAGCGGCAAGATTAATTTTGAGGAACTGGGAAAAATTATCGACAACCAAATTTCTGAAGGCACGGACGCGATTATAATTACCGGCACGACCGGCGAATCCGCAACTTTGGACGACGACGAACACAAGGCGGCGATTAAATTTGCCGTCGAATCCGTGAATAAGCGCGTCCCCGTCATTGCCGGCACCGGCTCAAATGATACCGCCTACGCTATTCAACTTTCGCAATACGCAGAAAAAGTTGGTGCGGACGCTCTGCTGTTAGTTACGCCCTATTACAACAAATGCACGCAGAACGGCTTGATTGCTCATTACAAAAAAATCGCCGATAACGTCAGCCTTCCCATGATTGTTTATAACGTTCCGAGTCGAACCGGCGTTGCGATTAAGCCGGAAACTTACGCGAAATTGGCTGAACATAAAAATATCGTGGCGGCGAAGGAAGCTAACGGCGATTTATCTTCGATTGTGAAAACGCGCAGACTTTGCGGCGACGAACTTGCGATTTATTCCGGCAACGACGATCAGATTGTGCCGATTTTGTCATTGGGCGGCAAGGGCGTTATTTCTGTTTTGTCGAATGTTGCGCCGAAGGATACGCATTTGATTTGCCAGCTTTATTTTGAAGGAAAAGTTGAGGCGGCGGCGAAATTACAAATCGATTACAGCGATTTAATTGACGCGCTTTTTTGTGAAGTAAATCCAATTCCGGTCAAGGCGGCAATGAAACTTTTGGGCTGGAATGTCGGGAAAGTTCGAATGCCGCTCAGCGAAATTGAACCGCAACATTTAGAGCAAGTCAAGGCGGCGCTGGTCAATCACAAATTATTGGAGGCTTGAATATGAAGAAATACATTGCCGAATGTATTGGGACAATGACGCTGGTTGTTTTGGGCTGCGGGACGGCTATGCTTGTTGGCTGCGACGCGGTTTTGGGCGGCGGCTACATTTTAACGGCGTTTGCATTTGGCTTGTCGATTGTGGCGATGGCTTATTCGATTGGAAACATTTCCGGCTGTCATATCAATCCGGCGGTATCGTTGGGCGTTTTGCTGAGCGGGCGAATGAGCGGCAAGGATTTTGTTTATTACGTTATCGCGCAGTGCATAGGGGCGCTGATTGGCGCTGAACTTTTGGCGACGATTTTTGTAATGGGAAATGTTCCGGATATGACGGGCGGCTTAGGCACAAATGGATTGGCGGGCGTCAATGGCAGTTCGATGGCGGGCTTGCTGGTTGAGATTGTGCTTACATTTATTTTCGTGATAAATATTTTGGGCGTGACTTCGGAAAAGGCAAAGCACGGCTCATTTGGCGGTTTAGTGATTGGTTTGACGCTGGTTGGCGTCCACATTTTAGGAATTGGATTAACGGGGACTTCGGTAAATCCGGCGCGCAGTTTTGGTCCGGCGGTAATTGCGGCGGCGGGCGGAAATGGTGCGCCTCTTGAATGTTTACCGGTATTCATTTTTGGCCCGCTGATTGGCGCGGCTCTGGCGGCGCTTATCTATAAGGCACTCGAATAAATTTTTGGAGGTATTAACATGGACATTTCGCGCAGAGATCTATTGAAAATGGCCGGAATGGCGGCGATTGGTACTGCGGTTGGCGGCATCAATGTTTCAGAGGCGGCAACTCTTACAACGCGAAACATTAGGCTCACTCGGCAAGCTCCGGTTGTCGGCAGTAAATTGGTTGAAAATCCGGTAGGTTCGGCGGCGAAAGTTTATTTCATGCGCACGATTAGCACGGAAAATTTGATTCGTCTTTACCAAATGATTAACGGCGAAATTTACGGCAGAGTTGGAATTAAATTGCACACGGGCGAGCCGCACGGTCCGAATATTTTGCCGCGTGATATGGTTCAAGCGTTCCAGGCGCAAGTTCCCAACTCAAATATCGTGGAGTGCAACACACTTTACGCAGGCGCTCGTTATACGACAGCCGGTCACCGCGAAACTTTGCGGACTAATGGATGGACTTTCTGCCCTGTCGATATCATGGACGAAGACGGCGATTTTGTTTTGCCTGTTCGCAACGGTATTCATTTGCAGGAAGTTGCCATGGGGCAGAATATGGCTTACTACGATTCAATGATTGTCTTGACACATTTTAAAGGTCACGCTATGGGCGGCTTTGGCGGCAGTTTGAAAAATATTGCGATTGGCTGTGCGAGCGGGCAAACCGGTAAAGTTCAAGTTCACGGCTACCCTGGCGCTGAAATGCCTCCGCCTGGTCCTTCGTGGTTCGACGGTACTATGCCGCTCAAAGATGAATTTATGGAGCGTATGGCTGACAGCGGCAAAGCTACCTGTGACTTTTTCGGCAAACATATCGTTTTCTTAAACGTTATGCGCAGAATGAGCGTTGACTGCGATTGTGCGGGAACTTCCGCCGCTGAGCCGACTATTCCGGATATCGGAATTTGCGCCTCCACTGATATTCTTGCAATAGATCAAGCTTGTTGCGATTTGGTTTATAATTCTACCAGTAACCGTGATTTGGTTGAACGTATCGAATCTCGCGCAGGACTCCACCAACTTGCCGCTATGGCTAATCTCAAAATGGGTAACCCGCAATACGAACTCGTTGAAGTAATTTAATCTGTTATCAACTTTCTTTCTCATCGCAGAAAGAAAGTTGCAAAGAAAGGCTAGCCCGCGCTTATGAAATTCGCTTCCAGCTCATTTGAGGCGCGGGCGGGGGTTCGCGCCGCCCGTCCTTGGGCGGCGTCTTTTGTTTTTGTTTGTAATGTTAATGCTCCTACCGGACAGGTTTCAGCGATTAAAGCCCAATCTTCAACGCAATTTTCGTCAATCACAATTCGCCCGTCAATTATTTTCACGCCGCCATTTTCACTTTCCGTCGCGCAGTTGCCACATTTCACGCATAAATTTTTGTCATAATTTATCATAAAAAAAACGCCCCGACTTTCGCCGGAGCTAAGATTATTTATTGATTTGAAAGGACTGCTATTTTAAATTACATCATGCCAGGCATGCCGCCCATACCAGGAGGCGGAGGCGGTGTCGGTTCGGGTTTGTCGGCAACCAAAGTTTCGGTCGTCAAAACCATTGCCGCGATACTTGCCGCATTTTGCAGCGCCGAACGCGTTACTTTCGCAGGATCGACGATACCGGCTTTAATCATATCGACAAGCTCATTCGTCAGCGCATTGAAACCTACGCCCTTGCCGGACTTTTTAACAGCCTCGACAATTACGCTGCCTTCCTGTCCGGCGTTGCTTGCGATTTGACGAACAGGCTCTTCAATTGCGCGTTTAACAATGTCAACGCCAACTTTCGCGTCGCCTTCAAGTTTAATTTCGTCCAGAGCGGGCAAAATATCAATAAAGGTCGTGCCGCCGCCGGCAACAATGCCTTCTTCGACAGCTGCGCGAGTTGCATTCAAGGCGTCTTCAATGCGCAATTTCTTTTCCTTCATTTCAACTTCAGTAGCCGCGCCAATTTCGATAACAGCTACGCCGCCCGCCAATTTTGCAAGGCGCTCATGAAGTTTTTCTTTGTCAAAATCGCTGGTGGATTCGCTGATTTGCTTTTTAATTTGAGCAACGCGGTAAGAAATAGCTTTTTTGTCGCCCGCGCCGTCAACAATTGTGGTTTCTTCCTTAGTCGAACGGATTTGGCGCGCCGTGCCGAGATCTTCAAAAGTTACGCTTTCAAGTTTGCGTCCGAGATCTTCGCTAATCACAGTGCCGCCTGTCAAAATTGCAATATCTTCGAGCATAGCCTTACGTCTGTCGCCGAAACCAGGAGCTTTAACCGCAACAGCTTTGAACGTGCCGCGCAATTTATTAACAACGATAGTAGCAAGCGCCTCGCCGTCAACATCTTCAGCGATAATTGCCAGCGGTCTGCCCATTTTAACAATCTGCTCAAGAATCGGCATAATGTCAGCTATCGAAGAAATTTTTCTGTCAGTCAACAAAATGTACGGGTCGTCAAGGACAGCCTCCATTTTGTCGGCGTCAGTAACCATGTACGGCGAAATGTAGCCGCGGTCGAACTGCATACCTTCAACAACGGTCATATTCGTGGTCATAGTTTTGGATTCTTCAACGGTGATAACGCCGTCTTTACCAACTTTTTCCATAGCGTCGGCGATAAGGTTACCAATTTCTTCGTCGCTGGAGGAAATTGCGGCAACCTGCGCGATAGCGTCTCTGCCTTCGACTTTTTGCGCGGAATTTTTAATTTCTTCGACAAGTTTTTTAACGGCAGCTTCGATACCTTTTTTAATAATCATAGGATTCGCACCAGCCGCAACGTTTTTCATACCTTCGCGGATAATCGCCTGCGCAAGGAGTGTAGCGGTGGTAGTACCGTCGCCGGCAACGTCATTAGTTTTCGTGGCAACTTCTTTGACAAGCTGCGCGCCCATATTTTCAAAATGATCTTCGAGCTCAATGTCGCGGGCAATGGTTACGCCGTCATTGGTAATGGACGGAGCTCCAAATTTTTTCTCCAAAACAACATTTCTGCCCTTCGGACCAAGTGTAACTTTCACAGCATTAGCAAGAGCGTCAACGCCACGGCTGAGTGCGCGGCGGGCGTCTTCATTGAACAAAATTTCTTTCGCCATTTATAAAATTCCCTCCGAATTAGATAATCGCCAAAATATCACTTTCGCGAATCACGAGATATTCTTTATCGTCCACTTTGACTTCGCTGCCCGCGTACTTGTTAAAAATGATATCGTCGCCAACTTTGACTTCGGGAACGGCGCGCGTGCCGTTATCCAAAAGTTTGCCCGTGCCAACTGCAACGACTTTGCCCTTCTGCGGTTTTTCCTTTGAAGTCTCCGGCATAATAATTCCGCTCTTAGTCTTGAGCTCAACTTCGGCAACTTCAATGACAACTCTGTCTCCGAGTGGTTTAATCATACTATCTAGCCTCCCAAATGATTTACGTTGCTTTCATTTCTTGAAAACGCCTATATGATAATTCCTTTTAGACAAAAAGTCAAGGGCTAATATTTTTGCGGTTGTGTGCAGGATTTTGCTTTGAAACCTTGAAATTTTTAGCCGAATGGAGATGATTATTTTGTCCAACAAAACGAATTTGGCGGCGGTGTTAAAAAAATTCCCGCAGATTTACCAACCGATATATGGTCACCCCGAATACGACAACGAAATTTCGCGGCTTTACCAAAACAAAATTCAAGATATCCGCAAAGTTTATGACGCACTGAGTAGGAAATTGAATCGCCCGTTGCGCATTTTTGAAATTGGCTGCGGTTTCGGATTTACAAGTCTGACGCTGGCGTCGTGGGGCGCTGAAGTTACTGCAATTGACGGCGACCGCGCTTTTTCGGAGCTGTGGAAAATTCTTCGCGGCGAAAATCCGGCTTTGAAAATCACGTTTGATTGGGTGCGAATTGAAGATTATCCGCTTAACAAACTCAACGCCGGAACTTTCGATTTGGTTGTGAGTTTTGGCGTCTTCAATACTCTTTGCGGTTTGCACGGACTTTCTAAGGTGAAGTTGGTTATTGGCTATTTGGCGCAAAAAATCCCCGCCTGCATTTTCGAAATGGCTCTTCGAACAAAATCTGCGTCGTATTGCCGTTCGATTATCGCGTGATGATTGATAAATTTTCCTGCGTCAAACTTTTGTCATACAATGAAATTTCCGCCGAAGAAAAGCGCCCGCTGGTTTTCGCCAGCAACGAATACGTTTACTTCGAAGAAATCGGGATGTTGAAAATTAATCCAGGCGAAGTACCCGAAGACTTTTGGGAGCAATATGCTCGGCGGTATTTTTTCTGCGAAGATAAATTTGTCAAGACGGCGCGGATATTGTTAACCAGGGACGCGCCAAAACATTTTGAGGAATTTGAAAATGAATGTCAAGTTTTAGGGAAAATTGGAGGCGCGGCGGATTTTCCCGCATTGTACGCCTTCGACGTCAAAGAAACCGAAATTGAGCAGGAAGTTTGGCTTGTTCGCGATAAAATTACCGGCTCGCCGTTATCGGTTAAACTGAGTGGGCTTGAAAACTGTTTATAAAAATCTAAACAAAATTGCAAAAAAATACACTCTTGCAATAGCTCCTCATAAGACTGCGACGTTGCAGAAATGCTTCGCAAAGAGAGCAGGGAGGAACGGTCGGCGAAAACCAAGCAGTGATTTGCTGATAGTCGTAAGGCAAATTACAAAATCTGAAGAGTTTCACGAAGAAGAAACTTCAGATATGTACCTATCGCTACTAGGGAATTTAAGCCTGTGGAGCGTCATATCAAACGCGAGTAGCCTCGGCAAAAGCGGACGCGTCGAAGCAGGAAGATGATTCGCGAGAACATCACTGTATAAATATGTATCACTTCTTTCAAGTTTGTACATATTTATCGTAGCGGAGAACCGATTATGACAGCGCGGAGCTTGTTAAGCAGATTTTGAAGTGCATGATTTTTCTGGAAGGGCGCGGCTATTACCACATCGATATTCGGACTATGAATTTTTTGTACGACGAAGAGCAGAATAAAATTTTTCTGATCGATTATGGCTCACTGCGCGAAAAATCGGAAATGCCGGAGGCGGTTATCCTGGCGATATACGGATTTTTCAGCGTTGCAGTGCAGATTTTTGAAAAAACGGTAGGAAAAAATACGGAATATGATATATTGCGCGGCGCAATCGATTTGAAAAAATATTTGACGCCGGAACAGTACAGAAAACTTTTGGCGCTGGAAATTGACGATAAATTTTTCGCGAATATGTATGAGGTTATTTTTGGCGCGGGCGAAAAAATTCCGGCGAAGGCGGCGTACACTTTGCAAGATTATGAAATTCTTCAAATGGAGCGGCTGATTGAGGGCGCGCGCAATGACAGGCAGAAAAATTTCTTGCAGTTTTCCGCAAGGTTTCAGCGCGTGGACGAAATGCTGAAAAATATGACGGACGTTATCGGCAATTTAACAAACGCGCTTGTCCAACAAAACGAAAGAATTTCCGAGCTTGAAAAAATATCGAGGAGATAAAATTTCCGGAAACCGTATCGGTAGAAAAATTTTTTAGTTTACATCAACCCCAAATTGCCGCAAGACCCCTTGTGGGTCGCAGCGGAATTATCAAAAAAAAAAAACAACTTACCTAAAAATCACTTAAGTTCCTTCGGAAAATCGCCGATAAATTCTTTGAAACAAGTAAAACTCTTGTGAATTTAAAATCTCGGGTAAAAATAAATGATTCAGTCGGTGCGTTTCGGCTGAATCGGGTTCTTTGCAAATTGAATATCGAACGCAGACAAAAAAGCGGGCAATTTAGACTCGCTTAATTATCCAAAGACTAATGGGTAAATCTTCGCGTCGAGCGCTTTGTGCACGGCGAATCGTTTGGAATTTGGCGACGGTCATTTTCCGGCGGAGATTTGCTTATTACATACAGGCGGGAAGGAACTCGCTAAAAAGGATAACGTTATTTAAGCCAAGGAGGAAACTTAAAATGGCAATGGTAGTAAAAAACAACATGAGTGCAGTCAACACGCTCAACACACTTAACAAAAATACGAGCGCGTTGCAGAAAAGTCTGCAGAAAGTTTCGAGCGGCATGAAAATCAATTCCGCGCAAGACGACGCTTCCGGTTACGCTATTTCGGAACGTATGCGCGTTATGATCAGCTCGCTCGACCAGGCTAACCAGAACACTCAAAACGGTTCGAGTCTTATGAAAACTGCTGAGGGCGCAGTTGCTAACACCGTTGAAATTCTCAAAACCCTCAAACAAAAAGCTATCGACGCGGCGACCGACACCAACACCGACGACGACCGCGCTACTATCCAAAAGGAAATCGACCAGTTCGTTGACCAAATCGACGACAATGCCCTTGTTACCTTTAACGGAAAATATTTGTTGGACGGCTCCAAAACTCCGAGCGGCAAGGCAACTTACGGCTCAATGACTAACCAGGCTCTTGCCACCGACACCACCGCGCTCACCAAACTTACCGAACTCTACGCGCGCAATGGCGAACACCTCGTTATCGAATCCACGGACAAAGTTACCGTTTCCTACGTTCAGGGCGGCAATACCTATGTAACTACTTTCAGCGTCGGCGATAATACACTCGGGACGATTTTCAGCAAGGCTGAAGAAATCGACCAGTCCAGTCAAATCTTCGCGACGACTGCAAATGAGGACGTTGCACAGGCGGACGGGCTCATTACCGCCGCAACAACCAAAACGACCATTGATAACGCTGTCGCCTATTTGAAAGACGCCCTTAATATGAACAAGAGCCAGGTTCCAGGTTCAGATGCGTCAGACGTTGCAACTGCCGGCGCTTCGTTCGTGGTAACTGATGCAGATGATGCCAATTTACATACCTTGAAACTCGCCACCGGAGCTGCAGCAGATACCGGCGATACTGTCACTTTCACAAAAGATCCTGCAATTGGGGCTGGTACATTGACCGGAGCATATGACGGTGAGATGTTCCAGGCGGTTAAGGAAGCGCTAAATAATTACAACACTCTGGCTAAAAAAGTTGGCTATGTTGCGTCCGACGGCACCACCGGTTCAGGTGCGGCTTACAATCTCTATCAAGAACTCCAGACGCAATTTGGCAGTACAATCAGCTGGGACGGCAATTTGGAAACCATTAACGTTTACAAAGAGAGAATTTACGCAAGCGGCAACGATACTTTGATTGGCTACTACGAAGAATACACCACGGCGAATGCGGAACTGGCAGACGCTTTGACTGATTTGAACAGCGCCATTAAAGATTATAACGTGGGACTCGCGGAATTGGACGCTCTGTTGCAGTTGCAAAGTGTGGAAAATGCTAAAAATTCTTATTCGTTGGCGGTGGAAAGTTATATCTCCAATTTGACCGGACAAATGACCGGCGCAACGGCAGGCACTTTCACTTTGACAGCGGCGGCTTCCTACAATAACAAAACTTTGACTTATGCCGCAGATAACGAATTGACTGACGCCGAAAAGGCAAGCCAAATTAAAGCTATCACCGACGCCGTTGCATACCAGCTCAACAAAATTCTTGACGACAATTCGCTCAATCTTTCAACTCTCAAAGACGGACAACTTAAAACGGGTCTCGCCACTTTGATGGCAGCTTTCAAGTATACTGATTCCGCCGCCACTGTTACTGCTGCAACTGGTTGGGACGGATCAGCTCCGGCGGCATTAACCACTCTTCCTTTGTATTCTTCTCTGGAAACTCCGGCAACGGCGGTTGCCACAGCAGCGACAACTTTGGGTGACTCGGGAAATAACTATGCAAAATCCCTTGAGTTGGCTCAAAATGGCGTGCTTGCTCAGTTCAGCGGACCTGCACTTTTGACCGGCTCACAGGTTGGCGTCGACGCAACGAATCATATCGTTTCCACGCCGGACGGCACGGCAGGTTTGACAATCACGGCGGCGCAATCCGGACTTGACGGACAAATCGCCGGTTTCTCAATCAGCATTTCCGACGCTGAAGGCAATGTTCGCAAATCCGTTGATACCGCGCTCAATTCTTGGACTATCCTCAATTTCGCACGCAATGAATCCGTTGAAGATAACGCTCTGAAAATCCATATCGGCGCGGCGGCAAGTCAATCAATTTCCGTTGGTTTGGCTGATATGCGCGCTCACGCCCTCGGACTTAAAGGCAACGACGGCAAAGTTGTTGACGTGTCCACTCAAGAAAATGCTAATGCGGCGGTTGCCGTTTTCAATAACGCTCTTCAAAAAGCTCTTGACCAGCAGACAACCATTGGCGCTATCGAGGCAAGACTTGAATACACTTCCAGCAACTTGACGACTTCCAGCGAAAATGTCCAGGCGGCTGAATCTACTATTCGTGACGCTGATATGGCTAAGGAAATGACCAACTACACGAAGAATAATGTTCTCTTGCAGGCGGCTCAGTCGATGCTCGCGCAGGCTAACCAAAATTCAAGTGCAGTTCTCAGCTTGCTCCAGTAATTTAACATTCGATAACGACCGCTTGATTAAAATTCTCGCGGCGTAAATAAAAAGCCCCGTCGAGGGCTGAATAACCTCCAGTTACAGAGGCTCTTATGGTAGTAAAAAACTAATTCTTAGGCGCGCGGCTCGGAAGCGGCGACCTACGAGCAAAAAACCGTTGGCTTCATTGGAGTCAGCGGTTTTTCTGCTTATGCAATCATCTTATTCATTGTTTCATAAATTCGTTGATACGGCGAATTTGCTGACGAGCGGATTTGCGTATCATAAATGTTCTTGACACCATTGTTTTGTTAGTCCTTCTTGTTTTTCGGGAAGGATTTTTTTTCGCCCACTGTAAAGATTTTCCGGAAATTTGCCGATAAATAATTATCAAGTAAAATCTTGCCAATAAAAAAGCCGCGTGGTAAAATGCGGCTGTGAGGATATTGGAGAATTTTTTTCAAGGAGGGATAATGTATGCCTATTCAAAATGTTATTCAGCACGCAAAACTGGACGGCGGGCTGGGAATGACAATGATGCAGAATAACCGTACCGCCATTAATAACGGCAGTATGGCAACTTCCGAAAGAATGTTCACGGCGCGCGACCCCGTTTCAAATTTCGGCGACGAAGTGCATGTCGGACGCGGACAATTCAGCCAAAACGCCCGCGAAACCCTGGAAGTGTCGGTTGAAAGTATCTCGCGCACCATGCAACAGGATGACGAATTTCAAGCCTCAAAAATTGGCGATTATTCGGCGCTCGGTCCGACGGGTTTTCAAGATTATAACGACCGCTCTTTCCAAACACAACAGCAAATCGCGGCAAAGGCTTATGAGTATTTCAGCAATTACAGTCAATTCGCTCAATAGTCAATTCTGATTCGGCATTTCTTTTTAGAAAAGAAACGCCGGCAAAGAAAATCGCCCGCGCTTATGAAATTCGCTTCCAGCTCATTTGAGGCGCGGGCAGGGGTTCGGGGGCGCGCGTCCGTGCGCGCCCTATTTTTTATATGTCAAGTTTGCTGTTAAGTTCGGAAATTTCTTCCGGCGTAAATTCTACGCGAATCGACTTCCAGCGGTCGTGTAACCAAAACCATTCAGCCGGATATTTGCGAATGTGCTGTTCAGTCAGGGTTGCAAGTTGCTGAGTCATTTGGTAAATGTCGGCGCGCTTGTCCGAAGTCTTTTCAACGTAAAGCGGCGGCTGTATCTCCAACGTGTGAGTGCCATCCGAATTTTTGTGCATAAACGCCGGAAATATCGGAACGCCTTTAAACCTGGACATTGACGCCGCGCCCGTCACGTAATTTGTCGCCCGATTGAAAAATTTCACCACAACGCCGTCGTGCCGTCCAACGTCTTGATCCATTATCAGCCCAATAAAATGCCCTTCGTCCAAAAGTTTGTACATTTCACGAACGCCGCTCCGATAAGTTATGTGCATGCCAATCAGCGTCCGGTATTCGTTGATAAATTTGTCCGCGCCCTCGGATTTCTGCTTTTTTGCCACGCCAACCAGCGGAATGCCATTTTGAGCAAACGCCCCGCCCATAAGCTCCCAATTATCGCTGTGGCTCGTCATTATCACCGCGCCGCGCCCGCCCCTGTCGCTGTTAATGTAATTCGTCAAATGTTCCAGCCCAATCATTTTCACGTGGCGGTGCATATCATTTTTCAACTTCGGGAAACTCATAACTTCGATAAAAATTGAGCCAAAATTGACAGCGCTAATCTTCGCGATTTTCTTAGCGGTTTCGGCGTCTACATTCAAACATTGCTGAATATTTTCCTGCGCGAGAATTTTTCTTTTGGCGGGAACGAACAGCCATAAAAATTTGGCAAGAGCATTTCCAATCGACAGCGCGAAATTGAAGGGCAGGCGGCAAATTATCCAACTCAAAAATTTTAAAATGGCGTAGCTGATAGGAAAATCCCCCTTAAACAAAATAAAGCCCGAGTCGGGCTCGGACTTCATTACACCTGAATTATCGGCAACAATCTATGCACAACTACTCGCAGACCGCCGATTTGCCAAATTAAGCTCTGGCGGGACGGTGTTTAGCAAAGCAGTCGCGGCAGTAAACCGGACGCTCATTGCGCGGCTCGAAGGGAACTTCAGTTTCTTTGCCGCAGTCTGCGCAAACGACGGTAAACATCTGGCGGTGTTCGCTGCCATCGCGGTTGCGGCGGCGTTTGTCGCGGCAGTCACGGCAACGGGTCGGCTCGTTTTCAAAGCCTTTTTCCGCGTAAAATTCCTGTTCGCCTGCGCTGAAAATGAATTCTTTGCCGCAGTCTTTGCATACGAGAGTTTTGTCTTCGAAAGTCATTAAAAAAATCTCCTTACATACTAAAAAACTTCCAGCGATTAAGCCGATATCCTCAACTTAACGCTTGCATATTATATCACGGCTCGAAAAAAAATCAAGTAACCTATTCGCCGGAAAAATCCTCCAACCTTAAAATTCTCAACTAAAGTTAACCCTTGCCAATTATAATTTATAATATAGATTGTACATTATTGGCGGAAAATCCTTTAAAATTAAAAATCAGTACCAGCAGGAGAGTGATATTATGGATATGCAAAATAATTTTAATAAACAGATTGGAAGTCGTATAAGGAATATGCGCGAATCGCAGGGCAAAACGCGCGACCAAATTGCCGAAATGGCGGGAATATCTTCGCAGTTTTTGTTTTATATTGAGACCGGCAAGAAAAGCATGACGGCTAAAACTATCATAAATCTTTCAAAGGCGTTGAATGTGACGACGGATTATATTTTGCTCGGCTATGCCAATCCGATGTCCAAAATTTTAATTAACCTTGAAGGGCTGACGCAGGAGCAGCTTAATTTGGTGGAGAAATTTTTGGAGCTGTTTTCGTACGGCGCACACCAGAAAAATTATAAAAATAAAAAAATCGGCAGAGATAAATCCGCCGACAGAGAAATTTAATTGGTTTAATTAATCGAGAATTAAGGCTTTGTTTTTGAGAATTTCAAGCCCAGGTTTGCACGCGCCGCAGTCGCAGAATTTAGCGCCACTGGCTTTGAGTTCGTCCGCGTGAGCCGCAAAACCTTTGACGCCTTCGCCGAAAATCTTAGCCGCGTCTTCGGAATGCGCAAATGCAACCAAGCTGTCAATGTCGGTGATATCGCCTTCAAGTTCGGCAACCAATTTTTTAGCCGCTTCCTTTTCGCCCGCAGTGCCGACCGCGTCAAGCCAATTTTGCCCCGCTTCCTTCAAACCAACGTAGCAACTCGGCGCGGAAATCATTTTTTTGGTGAGTTCGATAATGTCGCCTTTTTTCAAAATAAACACTCCTTACACAGCCGCCACAATATTTTTTTTCGCAACGGCAAGCATCAATTTAATTCGGTTAAGCTGATTGACTTCGGAAGAGCCGGCGTCGCAGTCAATGGCAACGATATTTGCGTCGGCGTAACTTTCGCGCAGATTGTGCATTACGCCCTTGCCGGTAATGTGATTGGGCAGACAACCGAACGGCTGAAGGCAAACAATGTTGCTCACGCCTTCCTCGATAAGCTTAACCATTTCGCCCGTAAGAAACCAACCTTCGCCCGCCATATTCCCAACGCTGACGTGCCGCGCAGCAAATTTCGCAGTTTCTTTAATCGAATGCGGCGCGCGAAAATGTTTGGAATCTTGGAGGGCGTTTTTCATTGGACGGCGGAAAAATTCGATGAACTGAATAAAAATTTCGCCGAAAAATTTTGCCTTGTAGCTGCCGCCCAAAAGTTTTTGACGCGCAATCTCATCGTACGCCGAATATAAGAAAAAATCAACGAAATCCGGCATAACCACTTCCGCGCCCTCTTGAGCAAGAATTTTTTCCAGCTGATTATTCGCCACGGGGTGATACTTAACCAGAATCTCGCCGACAATTCCAACTTTCGGCTTGTCAAGGCTCTCGTCGATTTGTATTTCGTCAAACTGCGCAACAATCCTTTTAACGTTCCGGCGAAAAGTCAAAAAATTTCCGCTGAGCAAGTCAGCCTTAGCAAGCGCCATCCAATTATCGTAAAGTTTATCAGTTTCGCCCGCGTGAATTTCGTAGGGGCGCATTCTGTTTGAAACATTCATCAGCAAATCGCCGTAAATCGCCGCCTTAACCGCGTCCATTAAACAATCGCGGCTCAATTCGAAGGCGTCAGTTTCGTCCGGCAAACCGTAACAGGCGAAAACCGGCACTTGACCAAAACCCGCAAATTTCAACGCGCGCCGCAATACCGAAATATAATTCGTGGCTCGACACGCGCCGCAAGTTTGAAACAGCACAATCGAAGTATTATCCACGTCGTAATCGCCGGATTTGAGCGCGGCAATAAGCTGCCCGATAACCACGATAGCCGGATAACACATATCATTGTTGACGTAGCGCAAGCCCAAATCGATGGCGGCTTTGTCGGGCAAATCGGGAATTTCAATTCGGTAGCCGTATTTTTTCAAAACAGCTTGAATCAGTTCAAAATGTATGGGAGCCATTTGCGGAGCCAAAATCGTATGAGTCTTTTTACAATCGGCGGTGAATCTCGGACGCGGTTTAATTTCCACCGGCTGATACGCCACGGGAATTTTCCGTTTCAGCGCCGCCAAAAGTGAGCGCAATCTTATTCGCGCCGCGCCCAAATTTGAAACTTCGTCCAGCTTAATCATCGTGTAAATTTTGCCGTGACTTTCAAGAATTTCTTTAACTTGCTCGGTGGTTATCGCGTCTAAGCCGCAGCCGAATGAACTTAGCTGAATCAGCGTGACGTTGGGATTTTCCGCCGCGAAATGTGCCGCGTGATACAGCCGCGCGTGATAACTCCACTGATTGACGAAAGAAATTGCCGCAGATTTTGTCGGCAAATGCGAAATCGAATCCTCAGAAATTATCGGCAAATCGTACGACTGAATCATTTCAGAAATCCCGTGATTAATTTCCGGATCGATATGATAAGGGCGACCGACAAGCAGAATCGCCTGCTCGCCGGTTTTTTTTATGCGCGCCAAAACTTTTTCGCCAAAATCCATAACGTCGCGCCGATAATTATTCAGCTCAAGCTCCGCCGCGTCAACCGCCGAATCAATTTCTCGCGCAGAAATATTTTCAGAGCGCAATTCTTCGGCAAGGCGCTTTTTCAATTTTTTCATATCGTGAACCGGCAGGAAAGGTTGAATGAATTTGATATTTTTTTCGCGCAGAATGTCCATATTGCCGCGGATATTTTCCGGATAACTCGCCACAATCGGGCAATTGTAAAAATTATCGGAGCGCGTATCGAAATTGTACGGCTCACACGGATAAAAAATTTTGTCGACGCCGCGCAAAATTAAATCCATAATGTGCCCGTGCGCCAATTTTGCCGGATAACAAAGCGAATCGCTCGGAATAGTCGCCATGCCCTTGTAAAAAAGTTCGGCATTAGATTTGCCCGAAAGTTCAACGCGGTAGCCCAGCGCCGTGAAAAACGTATGCCAAAACGGATAATCTTCATAAATATTCAAAACGCGCGGAATGCCGATAACACCGCGGCTCGCCTTGTCCTGCGCGAGAGATTCATAATCAAAGACACGTTTATATTTGTAAGCATAAGCGTTCGGAATTTCGGCTGAAGTTTTCGGTTTGCCGCCAACGCCGCGCTCACATCTGTTGCCGGTAAAAAATTTGCCGCCGTCCGGAAATTTTTGCATTGTTATCAAACAATTATTGCCGCAACGCCCGCACCGATAGGATTTCGTTACAATCTCAAAATTTGTCAATTCGTCAGCGGTTAACAGATTTGAAATTTCGCCGGTGGAATTTTCCAGCGCGATAATCGCCGCGCCGTAAGCGCCCATCAAGCCCGCAATGTCCGGACGAATAACTTTTTTGCCGAGAATTTCTTCAATCGAGCGCAAAACCGCGTCATTGTAAAAAGTGCCGCCTTGCACAACAATATTTTCGCCGAGGTCGTCAACATTTTTCAGCTGCATAACTTTGAACAGCGCATTTTTGATAACCGACAGCGCAATTCCCGCTGAAATATCATTGACGCTCGCGCCTTCCTTCTGCGCCTGCTTGACTTTCGAATTCATGAAAACTGTACAGCGCGTTCCCAAATCCACCGGCGCGTTCGACGTCAAAGCCTTATTCGCAAAATCGCCCACGCTCATATTCAAGCCCTGCGCGAAATTCTGAATAAAACTGCCGCAACCCGCGCTGCAAGCCTCATTGAGCGTAATGTTGCCAATCGTGCCGTCTTTGACGAAAAAGCATTTCATATCTTGCCCGCCGATATCCAACACAAATGAAACTTCGGGGCAAAATTCCTGCGCCGCGCACAAATGGGCGAAAGTTTCAACTTCTGAGCCGTCCGCGTGCAAAGCCGCTTTGACAATCTGCTCGCCGTAGCCCGTGGTAAAAACTTTGCCAATCTCAACGCCCGCCGGAAGATTTTTATACAATTCGCTGATTTGCCCGATAACAGTTTTCAGCGGCGAACCGCCATTCGATTTATAATCCGTGTACAGAATTTCTTTGCTTTTGCCAATCGCGCAGATTTTGGTTGTGGTCGAACCGGCGTCAATTCCGATAAAAATTTTGCCGCGATAATTTTTCAAATCGCCGCGTTTAACCTTCGCCGTGTCGTGGCGCGCGCGGAAATTTTTATAATCAGCGTCATTTTTAAACAGCGAATGTAAATTGCTTTTCGCCTTGCCCGTATCGCTGTTCGCTGACAAAGATTCTTCCAAATCGGCAACTGAAACGCTTTTAGCCTCGTCACTGAGCGCCGCACCCGCCGCTACGAAATAATTTCCGTTCTCGGTGTTGACAACCTGCTCCGGCGAAAGTTTCAAAGTTTCAACAAAACGTTTTTTGAGTTCCGGCAAAAAATGTAAAGGCCCGCCCAAAAATGCAACGACGCCTTCAATCGGTCTGCCCTGCGCGAGGTTGCCGATTGTCTGATTAACTACCGCTTGAAAAATCGACAGCGCAATATCAGCTTTTTTCGCGCCGTCATTCATCAGCGCCTGAATATCGGTTTTGGCGAAAACTCCACAGCGCGACGCGATTGTATAAATCTGTTTGCCTTTTTCCGCCAAAGAATTTAAACCCGCCGCGTCCGTCGACAGCAAAGCCGCCATATGATCGATAAATGAGCCCGTGCCGCCCGCACAAACGCCATTCATTCGAACTTCCGGCGCGCCCTTCAAATAAATAATTTTCGCGTCTTCGCCGCCCAATTCCACAACCGTATCAGTTTTCGGAATAAATTCTTCGACAGCATTTTGACAGGCAATGACTTCCTGAACAAACGGCAGGGAAATTTTTTTGGCAATGCCCATTCCCGCCGAGCCCGCCAGCGCAATTTTAAATTTCGTTTCGCCAAAAATATTTTTCAGTGTCGCCAAAGTATTTTTAAGCGCGGAGCTGATTTCCGAAAAGTGCCGCGAATAATCCTTGTGTATGACTTGCTTATCACCGTCCAGAACAACGCATTTAATCGTCGTCGAACCGATGTCAATTCCGACGTTCATACTCAAATCACCTCTGCCGCAATTCTATAATTCGCCGCCGCCCTTGTCAATCAAACTAATTCGCGTTATACTGATTAAAAAATTTCCGAGGTGAATTTTATGCAGGCGAAACGCGGCACGCGCGATAAACTTGAAAAATTTTTTGATACGAATCAGCCGCTGAAGATTAATTTGCAGATTAAAGGCGCGGCGGTTTACGATTTCAGCTGTTTTGGTGTCGACAAAGACGAAAAACTTTCTGACGACCGATATATGATTTTTTACAATCAGCCCGCGTCGCCCGCAAGCGAAATTGTTTACAGGGAAATCGGCGGCGGCGCTGAATTTACGGTTAATCTGGGCAAAATTCCGGCGTCGATTCAAAAACTGGTTTTCACGGGCAGCATTGACGGCGCGGGGACGATGGGCGAAATTTCCGCGCACAAAATTTTTATCGCGCAGGACGGCAAAGAAACTATCGCGGCGGAATTTACCGGCGCTGATTTTCAACAGGAAAAAGCCGTTACCGCGCTGGAAATTTACCGCAAAGACAGCTGGCGTTTTAATGTTGTGGCGCGCGGTTTCAATGGCGGTTTGGACGCGCTTTTAAAATCTTTTGGCGGTGAAGTGGCTGAGGAAGTTCAGCCTGCGCCTAAAAAAGTTTCGCTGGAAAAGAAAATCGCCGAGGGCGCGCCTAAATTGGTTTCGCTGGTTAAGCCGCTCAAAATTGAATTGGAAAAGCGCAATTTGCTTGACGTGGTTGCTAAGGTTGCGTTAGTTATGGATATTTCCGGCTCGATGTACGAAAGTTACAGAAACGGCACTGTTCAAGAAATTGTCAATAAAATTTTGCCGATAGCCGTGCAATTTGACGACGACGGCGAACTGGATTTTTGGTATTACGGCTCATATATCCGGCGTATGCCGAGCGTCAATATGGCGAATTACGAATCTGCCGTTCCCGCGAATTTTAATAAATTGATGAGCGAATTGGGCGGCGGCACGAATGCTTATCTGGTTATGAAGGACGTTGTTAAGGAATTTCAAGACAGCAAAATTCCGGCTTATGTGATTTTCGTGACGGACGGCGAAATTGACGATGACGTCGAAGAAATTGTAATTAAATCGTCGAAGCTGCCTATTTTCTGGCAATTCGTTGGGATTGGCAATGACGCCAGCGGATTTTTAGGGCGGTTGTTGGGCGGCTACGGATTTCTTGAGCGGCTTGACAATTTGCGCGGCAGATTGGTTGACAACACAAATTTTTTCGCGTTGGACGATTTCCGCACTGTCGATAATTCGGAATTGTATTCGCGGCTGCTGAATGAATTTCCGGAGTGGCTGAAGGCGGCTAAGCAGAAAAATATTTTCTAAACAAAAAAATCGGTCACAACTGCGCGACCGACTTTTTTATTTGTGGAAAAATTTTATTTATGTTTGGATTGATAATCTTCAATGGCGGCTTTAATCGCCTCTTCGGCAAGCACCGAGCAATGCAATTTGTGCGCGGGCAAGCCGTCAAGCGCCTCAGTCACAGCTTTATTCGTTAACTGCAAAACTTCACTGACAGGTTTACCCTTAATCATTTCGGTAGCCATGGAACTTGACGCAATCGCCGAGCCGCACCCGAAAGTTTCAAATTTAACATCGGTGATAATATCGTTGTCGATTTTCAAATAAATCTTCATAATATCGCCGCAAACCGCGTTGCCGACTTCGCCGACGCCGTCCGCATTTTCGATACTGCCAACGTTGCGCGGATTGCGAAAATGATCCATAACCTTTGCACTGTACAGCGGCATATCAATTCCCCCTCACGCAGGCAAAATAAATTCGCGTTTGCCGATAACTTTATCCTTCCACAGCGGCGAAATGGATCGCAGATATTCAACAACTTCACCAACCGCCGCGATAATCTTTTCAACCTCATCTTCGGTATTATTTTCGCACAAAGTCAATCGAAGCGAGCCGTGAGCAATTTCATGAGGACGCCCAATCGCCAATAAAACGTGGCTGGGGTCAAGCGAGCCCGAAGTACACGCCGAACCCGAAGACGCGCAAATTCCCCTGTCGTCCAAATGCAGCAACAAAGCTTCGCCTTCGATACCTTCAAAACAAAAACTGACATTGCCAGGCAAACGTTTATCAGCGTCGCCGTTTAAAGTGCTGTGCGGAATTTTTATCAGCCCGCCGATAAGTTTCTGCCGCAATTTTAAAAGTTTAGAATTATTCGCCGCCATATTCGCGCAGGCGTCCGAAAGAGCCGCGGACATTCCCATTATCGCGGGAACATTTTCAGTGCCGCCGCGTTTGCCGCGTTCCTGCGCGCCTCCTTCAATGATATTTACCAGCTGAATACCTTTTCGCGCGTAAAGAGCGCCAATGCCTTTTGGTCCGTGGAATTTATGAGCCGAAATTGACAGCATATCGATATTTTGAGCCTTGACGTCGATTGGCAAATGACCGGCGGCTTGAACGGCGTCCGTGTGGAAAATAATTTTCGCTGCGCGGCAAATTTCGCCAATTTCCGATATCGGCTGAATCGTGCCAATTTCGTTATTCGCATACATAATCGTAACCAGCGCGGTATCTGCGCGAATGGAATTTTTAATTTGCTCCGGCGTGACAATTCCGTTTTCGTGAACGTCCAAAAGTTCAATGTCAAAGCCCTCACGTTTCAATTTATCCAGCGTGTGAAGTACCGCGTGATGTTCAAACGCCGTGGAAATAATGTGCCGTTTATTTTTCTTAGCGCCGATTTTCGCCGCAGAAATTATCGCCTGATTGTCTGATTCGCTGCCGCCCGAAGTGAAATAAATTTCAGCCGCCGCCGCACCGAGACAGTGAGCAATTTCTTCGCGCGCAAAATTCATTGCGTCCTTAGCCTCTTGCCCAAAACTGTACAAGCTTGAGGGATTGCCCCAAATTTTTTCCATGTACGGCAACATCGCCTTGATAGCCTTTTCGCTCATTTGCGTGGTTGCCGCGTTGTCTGCGTAAATCATAGTATCCCTTCTTTCGACGCCGAAATTATAAATTTATTTACGCAATCCGTCAATTTCTAAACAAAAAAAATCAGCCGCACTTTTGCGCGACCGACCTTTTGTTTATTGTACAAACGTTAATTGCTTATTGATTCAAGCTGCACTTAATTTCAATGATAGTGCCGCCGCGGGTAACAAATTCCATAACGCGGCGATTGTCTTTGCTGACGTATTTGTAAACGACGTCGCCGTTGTCAAGATTGGTAACAGCCGTGGCGCTGCCGTAAGCCGGATCGAGTGTATAATCAGCCATACCAACAGCGATATCGCCAGGAGTGTAAAGTCCTTCAAAGGTGGTGGAAACTTCTTGAACGCTGTTATTGGCGTCAACTCTCATATCGAGACCGTTTTCGAATTGCAAAGTTTGATCTGCTGCAACCGTCGGCTCGCCGTAAAGCGATTTAGCAGTGTCAAGGTTAGCGCCAGGAACCATACCGGCAAGAGCGGGCGCGGTTTTGTCAGAGCCGTTTTTAACAGTTTCCATAATTGCAGCGGCCTCGTCAGCAAGCGCCTTGACTCTATCAACAGCCGCGTTGGCCTGGTCTTGAACTTCTTGAGCTACATTTCCAGCCTGTTCCACAGCTGCGTTGGCGTTCGGATTGCCTTCTTCGGCAGGTTTATTTCCGCCTCCACAGCCAGCCGTCGTAAACACAGCCGCAGTCAATAGTAACGCTGCTAAAGTTTTTTTCATTATTAACTACCTCCAAAAATTTTACAAATTACGTTTGACGTGTCATATTACCAAAAAAATTTAAATTAATCAAGTACTTTGCCAAGATTTTAAAATTTCCATAGCTTTGTCGGCGAAAATTGGAAGAAATTTTTGCATTTCCGGCGTTAAATTTGTTCCGGCGTTTAAATTGTAAGGTTGCGCGCCGATAAGTTCAACGTGCGGAATTTTTTTGTCGGTAATTTCAAGCATTGTCAAAATATCTTGAATTCCGATTTCGTGCGCAGAAATTTTTTGCGTGAAGTGTTTTAAAATTTCGTCGTCGCGCAGGTGAAAAATCTTGCCAGGCTCAGCGCCGCCGTCAATTGAATCAATTATCAAAAGTTTTTGCGTGCCGACAATGAAATGCTCAAGTTCGACGCCCAATGTGCCGCCGTCTACCAAATTTACATTTTCCGGAAAAGTATAATTCTCGCGCAGAAATTCAACCACCTTCACGCCGAAACCTTCATCAGTCAAAATCGTGTTGCCAATTCCCAAAACGGTAATTTCTTTGACGAATAAACTTTCCAATCAATTCACCCGCCCAATCAGCCAATCAGCCCACGCGTCAAGCCCCGCGCCGCTTGTACAGGAAGTTTCGATAATTTTAATTTGTGGATGAATTGCCAACAAATCTTCGCGCGCATTTTCAAGATTAAAATTCGTGTACGGCAACAAGTCAATTTTATTCAGAAGGACAACGGCGGATTCTTTGAAAATGAGCGGATACTTCAGCGGCTTATCGTCGCCCTCGGTTATTGACAAGACAACCGCTTTGAAATTTTCGCCAATGTCAAATTCCGCCGGACAAACCAAATTGCCGACGTTTTCAACAATCAGCAGCTGAATTTTATCAAGGTTCAAACTTTCCGCCGCGCGCCGAACCATAGCCGCGTCCAAATGACAGCCGCCCGCCGTGTTAATCTGTACAACCGGCACATTTTGGCGCTCGATACGCTCAGCGTCTCGCGCAGTGAACAAATCGCCTTCGATAACCGCCACATTAATTTTGCCCGCCAATTTCGACAAAGTTTTTTCAAGCAAAGTAGTTTTGCCGCTGCCAGGCGAGCCCATCAGATTCACGACGCAAATATTTTTTTCGCGAAAGAAACGGCGATTTTCGGCGGCGAGCGCGTCATTTTCGCCCAAAATATTTTTCATAACTTTAACTTCCATAACACACCTCAACTAA
>CAJOMO010000011.1:54930-59084 GCA_905235685.1 uncultured Selenomonadaceae bacterium | reverse complement strand
GTCGGGATTTTTCTTCAATTCAAGATACCGCGCCGCCAATACCCCGCGAATTATCGAGCCGCTAAATGCCGCGTGCGTCTCCGTCATTATCGTGGAATTGCTTTGCGCAGAAATGACAACCGGCGCCAGCGTCCGAATAAAAATTTTCAGCCTGTGCATCACTCAAGCCTCCTTAGCGAAAAAATTTGCAACAATTTCTTCGACAGTTTTGCCCGCAATTTCCGCCGCGCATTTTATTTTGCCGAATCCGCGGTTGCGTTTCGTTCCGGCGAATTTAATATTTTTCAGCGCCAACGCCAACAAATTTATGACTTTATCGTCGCCATTCAGCAATTCAATTTTGCCGTAAAATTTTTCGCCCGAATTTAACACGCGCAGATTGTGCAAAGATTTTTCCGCCGCTACGCCATTTTCCAAACGCGTCTGATACCGAATCGAAGTATAGGCGTTCAAAATATCCGTCGGCTCAAAAAATTTCGGGTACGCCGCCTGCAAATATTTCCATTCCGCGCAGAGTTTTTCATAATTCTCAAGATAAAAATTCGGCACAATCAGCTGAACATCCGAAGTCGATTTTCTGTGAAAAAGATTTTCCGGCGTCGACAAATTTTCGGTTGACATTCCCGCCAATTCGAACATTTCAAAAATCTCAACCGCGCTCTCGTACAGCAAACCTTTAAAACGTTTCGCCGGAAAGTACGGGAAACCCAGCGCGTCGTGAATAATTTCCGCGTCGACATTCACATCGGCTTGCCCCGAACCCAAGTGTATTGGCGTCAAAATTTCGATTGTCAAATCAATTTCCATTGCTCAGCTACCTCCGCGTCGTAAAAATCCGTCAGCTCTATCGCGTCAACGTACGGCGTCTGTGAATTTTTTTCTGCCGTCCACAATAAAAATTCGTCCGTCTTTAAAAAATTCCAATCCGGCACGTCCGGCAATAGTGAATTTGGTGGCGTCGGTTTTGGAATTGCCGCGCCCGCCGTCGCAGTCGTGATGAGGGCAGATTTTGCCGCCAATTGTTTGAAGTTCCATTTGCCACGCGGTAAGGTCCGAAATGCAAATTGCCGCGCGCGCCGCTGTATTCTGTCGCTCGAATCTGTTCAAGCGTCGGCGCTTGTTCACCGTGCAATATCGCATAATCCAGCCAGCTCGAACTGAAAGGTATATCTGCCGCTGTCAAATTTTCCCTGTCGTTCAAATCCGGCGGCAACAGCAGCCGCATTGATTTTTTCGCCTAATCGCAAAGCTGCTCCGCCAATTTGTAACCGCGGAAAAATGGATACGCCGTCGGCAATATCGCCACGCCCGCGCAACAGTCCATGTGCCGTGAAAGTTTTGACGTCAATTTTTCCGGCGTTTCCGCGCTCATAAATTCCATCAGCGTTTTGGTAAAAATTATCGCCAATTTCGCGGGGCAAAGAAAAGTTACGTCGTCGCCGCCAATTATCAGCGGGCGTATCGGCAACGTGTCAGATTTCAAATCCAAAATTTTGTCAAAGCCGCCGCCCTCCTTCAGCGCAATAATTTTAATCAGCAAATCGGCAAATGCGCCTTCGACTTTGCGCTTAATTTCGCGCGAAAGTTTGCGCCGTTCGGAAAGCCCGTTGCACGTTCGAAATTTCAAACCCATATTGTTGCCGTCCACGTGGATTATCGCAAAATAATTTTCAGTTTCGCGCTGCCCGAGTTCGTCAACTTTCAACGGAAATTGATATTCGCCCATCCGTCGCGCAGAATTTTTCAGCTCAAAAATTTTGTCGAAACGATTTTTCAAATCCAAATTCGCCGCGTCAGCAACTTTCGCTTTAATCGCCGTCTCCTGCGAATAAAAACGCACTTCTCCATTGCTCACTTTACAAAAATTCGCCGCCTCGCCGTTAATTTCACAGCTCAAAGTCAAGCCCGTGTACGTCACATTCACCGCCGGAAAAATTTTATTCTGATTGCGTTTCAATTCCGCGTAAAGATTATCGATATCCGCTTGATTAAGTTTGCCGTCAAGCAAAGTCAATTCGCCGTGAGCCACGCCCACTTTCAAACCAGGGCGCTCAATCAAAAGTTTTCCGGTAAATTCGCGCACAACTTCAAGCCGCCTGTCCACTTTGAAAAGCAAAAGTGCATTGCCGCCGCCGATATACGCCACGCAACATTCGCGCATATTTTCCCACGGCTCAGAATTATCGCCCGCCGCGACCCAAACAGAATCCGCCGCGCTCGAAAAATCTTCCGCCGGAAAAATTTTCTGCAACACGCCATTAATCAGAATCTCGTTAAAAAGTTTGTCGACAATGTAAGACGCGCCAATATTCGTACTGAGCCGGTTTCCCGAATAAATGTACCGCTGAATTGAGCGCGTATCAAAAAGCAGCGCATAAAATTTTGTTTGCATTTTAAACCCTCCAGTCACGGTGTTATTTCGGCGGCGCTGCGAAAATTCCCGTTGCATATTTCGCCGACTTGCATTAATATTAACAAAACAGCAGGGGAAGTGATTTTTATGATAACCAAAGAAATGTTGGACAGAATTAACGAATTGGCGCGGAAAAAGCGTACAATCGGCTTGACTGAATCTGAAACTCTTGAGCAAAAAAAGCTTTACGATATTTATTTGGCGGAAATTCGCGGGCAAGTCACAAATTTACTTGAAAGTATTGAAGTTGTCGATCCGCCCAAACCAAATCCGCCAAAACAAAATAAAAAAATTCTCACGCAAAAAACAATAAATTTAAAAAGGATGATACACTGATGGAAGATTTGAAAATTGGCTTTATCGGCGGCGGCGCGCTCGTCGAATCCGTTATCAACGGCCTTATCAATAATTTTGTACCGGCGCATAACATTTTCATTTCGGAATTGCGGGCGGAGCGTTGCGCGGATTTGAATAATCGGTATCGCGTGAATGCGGGCGCGGGCGTCGATAATTTTGCTAAACAAATTAATCTGCTGGTTATCGCCGTGAAACCGAAAGACGCCGCCGCGGCTTTGACTGAAATTCAAGACAAAATTTCGCTGAACACAACGATTATTTCTGTTGTCGCCGGTTTGAAACTTGAAGTTCTCGAAAAATATTTTCCGAAACACGCGCTTATTCGTTCAATGCCGAATGTGCCGATTTTGGTTCGCGAAGGTATGATAGCTTATGTGCCAGGCAAAAATGCGCAGGCTATGGACGTTAATTTAGCTAAAAATTTCTGGTCGTCAATCGGTCGCGCAGTCGAAGTTGACGAGAAATTGATGGACGCGGTGACGGGCTTAAGCGGCTCCGGTCCGGCGTATGCATTTTTAATGATTGACGCGCTTGCTGACGGTGGAGTTGCCGCAGGATTGCCGCGCGCCGCCGCGATTGAACTTGCCGCTCAAACTTTGCTCGGCTCGGCTAAAATGGTTTTGGAAACCGGAACTCACCCCGACGCTCTGCGCGACAGGGTTACTTCGCCCGCCGGTACGACGATTGAAGGCGTGCGGGTTTTGGAACGCGCGGGTTTCCGCAGTGCGTTAATCGAGGCAGTCATTGCCGCCACTGAAAAATCTAAAAGTTTAGGCTGAGGTGAAATTATGAGCGCTAAAATTTTGTATGGTAAAGATTTTGCCACGCTGATTAAAGAGAAAGTCCGTTTCGAAGTTGACAAAATGATTTTAAAGCCTGGGCTTGCGGTTATAATCGTTGGCGAAAATCCCGCCTCTCAAGTTTACGTCCGCAACAAACATAAAACTTGCGAAGAACTTGGAATAAATTCTAAAGTGGTTGCTCTGCCGGAAAATACCACGAAGGAAGAATTGCTGAACATTATCGACGAATTAAACGCCGCTGAAAATATTCACGGTATTTTAGTCCAACTGCCGCTGCCGGACGCGATTAAGTCGCATTCTGACGAAATTTTGAACAGGATTAATCCGCTGAAAGACGTTGACGGTTTTCACCCAATGAACGTCGGCAATCTGGTTATCGGCAATCCTAAGCTTGTTCCCTGCACGCCCGCCGGTTGTCTTGAAATGCTCGATTTGGCGGGAATTGAAATTGACGGCAAACGCGCGGTGATTATCGGGCGCAGTAATATTGTCGGTAAGCCGATGCTGCATTTGCTTATGGCGCGCCACGCCACGGTTACGGTTTGCCATTCGCATACGAAAAATCTTGCCGAAGTCGACGA
>CAJOMO010000011.1:0-54905 GCA_905235685.1 uncultured Selenomonadaceae bacterium | reverse complement strand
GCCAAAATTCGTAACCGCCGATATGATTAAACCCGGCGCGGTGGTTATCGACGTTGGGATAAATCGGATTGCGCCGAAAAAATTGGTTGGCGACGTAGATTTTGACGCGGCGGTGGAAGTTGCCGGCGCCATTACGCCCGTGCCTGGCGGCGTTGGTTTGCTGACGGTTGCAATGCTCATGAAAAATGTTGTGACTGCCGCGAAACTGCAGCTTGGAGTTTGAAAAATGTTTTTGATGTATGTATCAGCAATTTTGGCGTTGATTTGGGCTATGGCGTTAATCAGCGTCAATTTTTTATATGACGGCGCGGGCAAAGCAAAAATTTACAAAATCTTGACGGCGCTGGATTTGATAATCATTTTGGGAATAATCGGCGGCTTTTCAATGCGGGCGCATTTGCCGAACGCGGCGGTAGATTTTCTCGGCAGTTTCGCCACGGTATTTTTGATATCACAATTGGCGTGCGGGGCTCTGGTGATTTTGGCGCTGATAATTCGCACGATTTACCGGAAATTAAATCCGCCGCCGGAATACAGCCCTGCGCGAAGGCGGGCGCTGAAATGGGGCTTGCTTTATCCGCTGGCGTCCCTGGCGATAACTTTGTACGGAAACCGCGTCGAACGTTTCAACGTCGTAGATAGATTTTTCGACATACCGATAAAAAAATTGCCGCCCGAATTGAACGGCTTTAAAATCGCGCAGATTTCCGATATACATTTGGGCGCGTATTTTTCGCTGGAAAGGCTGGAATTCCTTTTGCAGCGCGCGGCGGAGGCTAAGCCCGATATCTTGACGATAACCGGAGATATTTTTGACGATAATTCTATGAATGACAAAGCGATTCAACTGGTTAACAGTTTCTGCGACAAATTCAAGCACGGAATTTATTATATTCACGGCAACCACGAACATTTTCGCGGCGTTCCGCATATCGAGGCGGAATTGGCGAAAACTAAAATTCATTGGCTGGTGAATCAATCGGCTCACGTTACTTCGAATCTGTATGTTATCGGCGTGGATTATCCGCCCGCCTCTCCAATTACTAAGTCCGGTGAGCGCGGCGATTTGGACAAAATTTTTTATCAACAAATGCGAAGTTTCGTCGAAACGGCGCTGTCGAAAGTTCCCTATGACGCCACGGTAATTTTGCTGGCTCATCATCCGGAATTTTTTGACGCGGCGGTTGAAAAAAATATTCCGCTCACGTTAATGGGGCATACGCACGGCGAACAACTCGGGATTTTCGGCAAACCGATTTTTAACGTCTTCAAATATTCGCGCGGCATGTTCCAGAATGAAGATTGTTACGGCTACGTTAGCGTCGGCTGCGGCAGTTGGTTTCCGATTAGAATTGGTTGCCCGCCCGAAATTTCCTACTTCACCTTGAAAAATAATTAAAAATTTCCTAATAAAGCACAAAAATTAAACTTTTTTGAGCCTCTTACCGATAATTAAGTAAGGGGTTTTTTTGCGCGCAAAAATATTGGAAGGGTGGGTTCTTTTATGGCTACTGAAATTAACGGATTGATTTACAGTACAGATAATACTTTGACAGCTAACGCGGTGACAATAACCGCAAGTTACGGAAATACATTGCAGGCGTCAAATTACGGCGCGGGCGTCGTGACAATTACAACGGCTTCAACGCGCAAAGCCGGAGTTAATATTACCGGCAACGCCAAAAATAACGTGATAGTCGGCGGCACGGGCGCGGACACAATCGGCGGCGGAACCGGCAACGATACTTTAACCGGCGGCAAGGGCAATGACGTTTTCGTTTACACCGCGGGCAACGATGTTATCACCGATTATGGCACAGGCAACGATACAATTAAATTTTCCGCCACGGCAACTTATTCTGTCAGCAGCTCCGATGTAGTTTTCAAAGTCGGCTCAAATACATTGAAGGTTAAAGGCGCAAAAAATACCGCCGTAACCGTTGCCGATTCAAAAAACAGTTTGACAACGTATCAAGGCGGTTTGATTTACAACGGCGCAAGTTCCGTAAGCGCAACTTCATTGTCCGTTACTTCTTTTTACGGAAATAAATTGGCGGATTCAGCTTACGGCTCAAACGTCGCCACAATCACCGCCGCAAGCCGCACAAAAGCTCTGAGCATTACCGGCAACAGTCAAGATAATTTGATTATCGGCTCAACCGGCAATGATACCCTAGGCGGCGGCAAAGGCAACGATACCTTAACCGGCGGCAACGGCAAAGACGTTTTCATTTACACCGCCGGAAACGACGTCATTACCGATTTTACTGCCGGTCAAGATACCATTAAGGCAACTGTCGGCGCGGTCGCAAATTATTCGATAAGCGGCTCAGACGCCATTTTCCAAATCGGCAAAATCGGCTCAATCACTGTCAAAAATGGTAAAAATTCTGCGGTAACTTTGATGGACTCCGGAAAAAAAGCGCTCACTTACCAAAATTCTATCATTTACAACAACGCCACTGTTGCCAAATCCACCGCAATAACGGTTATGTCCGGCGCGGCAAATACAATCACGACTTCCGATTACGGTTCAAATGTCGTTTCTGTCGACGCCTCGGGGCGTACTGCCGGTTTGAAATTTACCGGCAACACCAAAGCGAACAAAATTATCGGCGGCAGCGGCGCTGATACCCTGGACGGCGGCAAAGGCAACGATACTTTAACCGGCGGCGCGGGCGAAGATATTTTCGTTTACGCAACCGGCGAAGGCAACGACGTCATTACCGATTACACCTCGGGCGAAGATTATATCAAAATTTCCAGCGGCACTGTCAGCACTTACACGCTCAAAGGCTCGGATCTTGTCCTTAAAGTCGACAGCGGCTCTATCAAAGTTAAAAATGGCAAAACCGCCGCGGTTGCCGTTATTGACGCGGACGACAACGTTACAACTTACCTTTCCGGCTTGATTTATGACGGCTCGAATACAACTAAATCTGCTGCGGTTTCGGTTACTTCGAATTACGGAAATACGCTGAGTTCCTACAGCGCAAATGTTGCTTCAATTTACGCTTCCGGTCATTCGGACGCCATGAGAATTGTAGGCAACACTAAAAATAACTATATCGCCGGTACTGAAAAAAATGATACGATTGACGGCGGCACAGGTTCTGATACAATCGAAGGCGGCAAAGGCAACGACGTTTTAACCGGCGGCGCGGGAAAAGATGTCTTCATTTACAACAGCGGCGACGGCAACGATACGATAACCGATTACACCGTCGGCGACGATACGCTGAAAGTTGTGGGCGCGTCCGTTGGCACTTACACCGTCAGCGGCAATAACGCCATTATAAAAATCGGTACGGGCTCTGTTACTTTGAAGGATGTTGGCGAAAAAGAAATTGTCATTGCAGACGAAAACGACAACGCGCGGATTTACCGCAACGGTTTAATTTACGGCGGTACAAGCGTTGCCCGCGCTAAATCTTTAACGGTAACTTCGGCTTATACCGGTGATTTGAGTTCCTACGGCGCAAATGTCGTTTCGATTGACGCCTCAGCCCGTACAAGCGCAATTGAACTTGTCGGAAACGCGGCGGATAATTATATCGCGGGCGGCACAAAGGCTGATACGATTGAAGGCGGCGACGGCGACGATACGATTGTTGGCGGCAAAGGCAATGATACTTTGGCGGGCGGCGACGGCAAAGACGTTTTTGTCTATGACAGCGGCGACGGCTCAGACGTTATCACCGATTACACTGCCGGTGAAGATATTATTTCGCTGGCGGGCGATTATCCTGTTGTTTATTCAGTGAGCGGCTCGGACGCCATTTTGACAATCGGCAAGAGTAATCTGACTTTGCAGGGCGTTGGTAATGATTCAATAAAAATCGTCAATTCCAATGAAGTTGCCAGCATTTGTTACAACGGCGCGATTCAGCTTGAGAAAGATGCAACCGCCACTTTGCCAACAGATTTACTTTTCGACACAACCACTGATACTTTGAACGCCTCCGCCGTTACGATAACTTCAGATTACAGCTTGAGTTCCTTCAACGCCAGCAAATATACTTCACTGCAGGCGATTGACGCTTCCGGACGCTCGGCTATCAGCATTACCGGCAACGGACTGAATAATATCATTTACGGCGGCACGGGCAACGGCTCAATCAACGGCGGCGTTGGGGACGATACGCTTGTTGGCGGCAACGGCAAATATACTTTGACCGGCGGCAGCGGCAATGACGTTTTCGTTTATTCCGGCAACGATAATTATTACGTGATAACCGATTACACCGAAGGCGACGATACAATTTCCGTTTCCGGCGCGACGATTGACAGCGGTATGCTTAGCGGCAATGACGTTATCTTTTCCGTCGGCGACGGCGTTTTGAAATTGAAAAAAGCTAAAGGCAAGACTGTTACGCTTATGGACGGTACGATTAACAACAAATATTTGAACGGTGAATTTGTTGACGATACCGAAGAGGCAAGCGGAATAACCGTGACGCTTTCAAGTGCTTTCGATGGAACTTTCAGCCTGGATTCCTACAATTCGATTTTGAATGAGCCGGCGGTGAATATCAACGCCTCATTGGCAACGAGCAAAAATACAATTTACGGCAACGACGAAGTCAATTTCATTTGGGCAGGAACAGCCGGCGCAAGGATTTACACGGGCGCGGGCGATGATTTTGTATTCGGCGGCGCGGGCAACGATACCATTTGCATTTATGACGACGAAGGCAACGATACGATTTACAATTACAAAAACGGCGATTGCATTTATTTGGCGAATGACGCCGCCCAGTTCAAAAATATTTCCGTGAGCGGCAGTGACGTACTCATTTACACGCAAAACGGCGAAACCATAACCGTGAAAAATGCGCGCGAACAGCGAATTTACATTTACGATTATCAAAGCGAAGGCTCTACAACCTATCGCAATACTTTCGGCAAAATTACAATGAACGGCACTTCGGTAACTCTGGACAGCGATTATACCGGCGTTTTCGATCCGAGTTATTACGCGGCGAGCATTGTTGACATTGACGCTTCTTTGATTAAAAATACAATGAGCGTTTACGGCACGAGTACCACGAATGTAATTTCCAGCGGCGATGTTGGAATTTCGATTTACGCGGGCGCGGGCAACGATACGATTTACAGCGGCAACGGCAACGATTCTATTCGCTACACCAGCGGCAACGATGTCATTTACAATTACAAAACCGGCGACTTTATCGATTTTGGCACGAACAATATCAATTACCAATTCAGCTACGTTAGCTTCAGCGACGACGATGTGATTTTGAATACTAAGAGCGGCAACAAAATTACCCTCAAAGATGCCATTGACCAAAAAATTCACATTCGCGGCAACAATCCCGAAAGCTTTAACATTGAAAGTACATTCGGCAAAGTTACCTTCAGCGATACCACTGCAATTTTGGCGTCCGATTATTCCGGAACTTTCAACCCCGCTCATTACACAAATACCGTTATGGATATTGACGCAAGCTCGGTTTCGGGCGAAGCGATTATTTACGGCAACAGCAACGCCAATGTGATTTACGGCGGCACAGGTTACAGCTACATTTACGCGGGCGCGGGCAATGATACGATTTACGCCTCCAGCGGCGGCTCTTACATTGACGGCGGCGCGGGCAACGATTATATTTCACTCACCGGCGGCTCAAATGCTATCGCCTACAACGGCAGCGGCGGCAACGATACAGTTTACGGTTTCAGCGGTACAGATCAAATTTATTTAACCAGTGAAGAATCTCAATTCAACGGCGTTTCACTCACCGACAACGATATTGTTATCAATCTTGTTAATGGAAATAAGATAACGTTAATGGACGCGCGCTATGAAAATATCAGAATCAGCGACATGCAGGAAGACGCGCGCTATAGCGAATACGCGGCGACTTTCGGCAACGTGGTTATCAACAATCGCGCAGTTGTCCTTAACGCAAATTACAGCGGCGAATTTAACCTTGCTTATTATGACAGCGACAGACCCGCGAACATTGACGCGCAAAATGTTACTCTTGCGGCGAATATCACCGGCGACGATAAGGATAATATTATTTACGCGGGCAAAGCGGGCGGCACGATTAACGGCGGCAGCGGCGACGATACGATTTACTGCGGCGCGGGCGTTGATTCGATTGAATATTACGCGGACGGCGGCAGCGATGTTATTATTGACATTGGCGACGAAGATAAGATATACTTGAACAATTCGCAGACTTCCAGCGTGACTGTGGTTGATTCGGATATCATTATTACCAGCGTTTCCGACAAAACCGTTACGATTAAAGACGGCGCGGATAAAACTTTCCAAATTAATGACGTGCTCTGGTCGACTTACGCGGCGGATTATTCCGGCGAAGAGGATTCAAGCTCGGCTGATTTGGTTGAAGATTTCTGGTTTGCCGAAGATAATAATTTTATCGGCTCAAATAATCTTGACGCGATTATGAGCGACGGCGCGGCTGTTACCAACTGGAACGGCAACTTCGACAGCAACAACATTTTCGCGCAGGACGAACCCGAAATTACTTACGCTTCCAATGATACTAAATAAATTCTTTCTTTCGTGAAAATAATTAAACCCTCCGCCGATTTGGTGAAGGGTATTTTTTTATTCGTGCCATTCGAAAGTCATATTGCCGATGTAAACCGTCATGCCTTCCTTGATGCCGCGCTCTTTGAGTTTCGCGTCCAGATTTTTCATTCGCCAAATGTATTGGAAACGGCGCAAACCTTCAGCGTTATCAAAATTTGTCATTGCAACGATTTTCTCAAGATTTTTATTGCGCACGATAAAGTCCGCCGCGTCATTTCGCTCAATGATAACTTCGTCGTCGTCTTTGTCAACGTTGAAAATTTTAATTTCGTCCTGCACAATAACCGGCTCAAAATCCGCGGCGTGTTCGTCAAGCCATTGCCCGATAAATTTAATCAGTGCGTCAACGCCCGCGTGAGTTACCGCCGATATTGCAAAAAATTTAATGCCTTCGTCCTGCGCGAGTTTTTCAAGTTCCGGTAAATGCTCTTGAGCTTGCGGCAAGTCAATTTTATTCGCAACCAAAATTTGAGTGCGCGCTGCAATTTTCTCGCTGTACCGCTTCAACTCAAAATTAATCTTGTGATAATCTTCAACCGGATTTCGCCCCTCAATCGCCGCCGCGTCAACTATGTGCAAAATTAATTTCGTGCGCTCAACGTGCCGCAAAAAATCATGCCCTAAACCGACGCCGTCAGCCGCGCCTTCAATCAGCCCTGGAATATCCGCCATTACAAAATTTTTTTCGTAGTCAAGCCGCACCACACCCAAAACCGGAACAAGCGTTGTGAAATGATAATCGGCAATTTCCGGACGCGCCTCGCTTACCGCCGCAATTAAACTAGATTTGCCAACGCTCGGATATCCAACAAGCCCAACGTCGGCAAGCAGTTTCAGCTCCAATAAAATATCGCGACTTTCGCCAGGCTCGCCAAATTCCGCAAAGGTCGGACTCCTGCGCGAAGAAGATTTAAACTTAGCATTGCCGCGCCCGCCGCGCCCGCCTTTGGCAACAATCGCCGTCTGCCCATTTTCAACCAAATCTGCAAGCAATTCGCCGGTTGCCGCATCTTTCGCAACCGTGCCAATCGGAACTTTGATAACGCAATCAGCCGCGCCGCGCCCAAATTGACGCTTGACATCGCCCGCGCCGCCGTTGCCCGCAATAAATTTTCGATTGTACCGGAAATTCAGCAGCGTGTTGATATTTTCGTCAGCCAACAAAACCACATCACCGCCGCGCCCGCCATCGCCGCCGTCGGGTCCGCCTTTCGGAACAAATTTTTCGCGCCGAAATGACGATTTGCCATTGCCGCCGTCGCCCGCCTTTACGCTAATCTTGCTCTTGTCAATAAATTGCATAGACTCCTCCAAAATTTTTCTGGTATTGTATCAAATTTTTTTCGTGGCGTAAATGGCAAAAAGCGCAATCGGGTCGTACGGAACGGTTTGAGTTTTGTGAACAAGCGGCGCAATATCGACGTCAAATTTCACTTCGAAGCCCAGCGTCTTCAGAAAAGTCAATATCTCACATTGCATAAACGCCTCTAAAAATTTTTTGGTATTGTATCAAATTTTTTTCGTGGCGTAAATGGCAAAAAGCGCAATCGGGTCGTACGGAACGGTTTGAGTTTTGTGAACAAGCGGCGCAATATCGGCGTCAAATTTCACTTCGAAGCCCAGCGTCTTCAAAAAATCAATATCCCACGTCGGGCGGCTGTGCGTGCTTATTCGCAGGCTGTTTTTAATTTCGTTGCATTCAATCAGCATTTCGTCTTCAACTTCGCCCTTCGCGCAGGTATTTTCGTTCATAAAATTTTTATCGCCGTAATTCGAATCAAAATTAATCAGCACGCCGCCAATTTTCAAAACTCTGTGCCATTCGCGATAAGCCGCCATAACATCGGGCAAAATCCACGTCAAATTCCGGCTGATAACCACGTCGAAAGTTTTATCGGCAAATTTCAAATCCTGCGCATTCATTTTGAAAAAATCTGCGCGACAATTAAAATCCGAAATATTTTTACGCGCCTCAGCCAGCATTTTATTCGACATGTCAATTCCGGTGACGCTGTGACTGAGCTTTGAAAGCAACACAGCAAAAAACCCCGCGCCCGTGCCTACGTCCAAAATTTTCAGCTTACCGGCGGGCAAATGCTCAGAAATAATTTCATTCCACGCCGCAAAATCCGCGCCCTCAATTTCCATTCGGCGAACGCGGCTAAAATCTTCACTGCGCTCGTCCCAATAATTTTCTATACGTTTGCCGATATTCTCCAAAATGCTCCACCTTCAATCAGTTGTTTTGTGAAAGACGATTGCGGCGAGTCAAAAATTTTCGCCGGCGAATTTTCTTCAACAATCTTGCCGCCGTGCATAACAACAACCCTGTCAGCGATTTTCGGCAAAATAAAAATTTCGTGCGTAATGAACAGGCAGGCGATATTTTTTTCGCGGCAAAGTTTTTTTACCAAATTGACAACCTGCGCCTGGACAGTAACGTCCAAAGCTGAAGTGGCTTCGTCACAAAGCAAAACTTTCGGATTAACGGAAATTGCCCGCGCAATCGCCGCGCGTTGACATTCGCCGCCTGAAACTTCATGCGGATAACGTTTCGCATAATCGACGGGCAAACCAACTTCACCGAGCAATTCGCCAATTCGCGCAGAAATATTTTCAAAGCCGCGGTTTCTCATCGGCTCGGCAATACTCCAGCCCAAAGTCTTTCGCGGATTAAATGAATCCTCCGGCAACTGAAAAATCATCTGCAATTCGCCGTCAACAAAAATTTCGCCGCTGTCATAATCAATCAGCCGCGAAATAATTTTTGCCAAAGTCGATTTGCCGCACCCCGACAGCCCAACAACGCCAACGCATTCGCCCGCCGCCACGCTCAAATTGATATCGTCAAGCACCACGCGCCCGTTGAAACTTTTTTTAATGTGTCGAACTTCCAAAACCATCACGCCGCCGCCTTGATTAATTCGCGCGTGTAATTTTCCCGCGGCGCTTTGTAGATTTGTTCTTTCGTGCCAAATTCAATTTGCTGCCCTTTGCGCAGTACCAAAATTTTGTCCGCCATGTAAACCGCCACGCCGATATTGTGCGTAACTATCACGATTGAAATTTGTTGCCGCGCCCGCAGTTTCATAAGTTCCTGGACGACGTTTAACTGCGTGATTGTGTCGAGCGCTGAAGTCGGTTCGTCCGCCAATAACAATTTTGGTTCAAGTATCGTTGCCGCCAAAATCCCCGCGCGCTGTGCCATTCCGCCCGATAATCTGAACGGATATTCATTTAAAATTTTCGCGTCAAGATTAATATTTTGCATAATAATTTCCGCACGTTCGAGAAATTCAGCGTAAGTCCAATTTTTGTGAGCGGCAACACTTTCAAAAATTTGCGCGCCAATTTTCCTCACCGGACAAAACGACGCGCCCGCATTCTGAAAAATAGTGCCGATAGATTCACCGGCTAATTTTTTGCGTTCGCCCATTGATAAATTCGTAATTTCCCGTTCGCCAAAAAAAATCTGCCCGTCAGTCACAATGCCGCCTAAACCGTTTATCGCCTTCAAAATCGTGGATTTGCCGCTGCCACTTTCGCCAACCACAGCCAAAATTTCGCCGCGCCGCAAATTGAAACTTATGCCGTGAACAATTTCTTTCGCGCCGTACGCAACCGAAACTTCGTCAACCGTCAAGATATTGTCAAACATTATTTTTTCTCCAATTCGGGCAAAATCTCATAATAATCCGAGGGGTGCGCCCGAAAACCTTCAACATTCGGCTTCATAACAAACGACATTTTCAAATGAGATGCGTAGAAAAGCGCGCAGTCGTCCAAAACTTGTTGGGACATTTGAATTGCCAAAGTTGAACGATTCGCCGCGCCAAATGTATTGTGCAGTTCGTCTTCAAGCCGCGAAATTTCCGCGCTGTTATAATGCCCCGCGTTGTCAACCGCGCCAGGTACAATGTGGCTCGTGAAATAATATTCGGGGTCGCCCGTCGGCGCTGTCACAATCGCCTTGCTGAAAATATCGTATTCGCCGTCGCGCAGAAAAGTTTTGTAATTATCAGTGGCGTTGACGTTAAGCTTGACGCCGATTTTTTTCAAATTCGCCTGAGCCGCTTCAGCCAACAACGGCAATTCTTGACGCGAAGTATAAGTCAAATAGCGCAGTTCCAAATTTTTGCCGTCTTTGTCAACGTAGCCGTCGCCGTCGGTATCAGCCCAGCCGCTTTCCGCCAATAAATTTTTCGCGCCGTCCAAATCGTACGGTACAGCGTGAACTTCATTATCGCCGAAACTCAAATTCGCAGGGAACGGACCAACCGCCACAGTGCCATTGCCATTCAACAAAACTTTGACAAAACCGTCCTTGTCAATCGCCATCGAAATTGCCTTGCGCACATTCAAATCTTGAAGTTCGGGCGTGTCGAAATTAAACGCCGCCTGATAAATCCGCGAAGTATCAACCTGGCTGATTTTGAAATTGTCATTTGTAAAAAGTTTCAAGCTGGAATAAGGCAGCCCTTGAACCGCGTCGAGCTCGCCATTTTGCATAGCCATCGTCAAAGTATCGCCGTCTGTTATGCTTTTAACGGTAATTTTTTCCAACTTCGGCTTGACCGCGCCCCAATAATTTTCGTTTTTGACCAAATCAATCTGCGTATCAGTAACTTTCACCGCGCGATAAGGACCAGTGCCAACGACAATTTTATCGACAACGCCCGCGTCAACGTCGACAATGCAGCCGTACGGGTCGCTAAGATAATTCAACAGCGCGGGAACTTTTTCCGCCGAAGTGATTGTTACAAATTGCCCGTCCGCCGTTATTCCGGAAATTTTCAAATCGTGCGGCGCGCGGTCGTGAGTGGCTATTAAATGTTCCAAACATTTTTTGACAGCCTCGCCGTCAACTTTTTTGCCGTTGGAAAAAACCGCCGCGTCATTGATTTTAACCCGCACCGTGTAATCGTCAACCTGTTCGAAATTTTCGGCGAGCCACGGCTCAAGTTCCATATGCTCATTAAATTTGAAAAGCGTTTCGCCAATACCGTATCGAATAGTCGACCAACCGCTGTAACTTTCGTGCGGATCTGTTCCGGCATTTTCCATAGCCACGCCGTAAGCAACCGTGCCGTACGTGAAAGAATTTTTGTCGTCAGCAGCGGAATTGCCGCCTCCGTTGCCACAACCACTAAACAAAACCCCCGCACTCAACAGTGCCGCCAATAATTTTTTTCGCATAAATCCAACCTCCTCAAATTAAGAGGCGCGCACGGACGCGCGCCCGAACCCCTTGCCCGCGCCCCTAATGAGCTGGAAGCGAATTACATAAGCGCGGGCTAGCCTTTCTTTGCAACTTTCTTTCTGCAATGAGAAAGAAAGTTGATTAACGTTTATTTTTGACATCGAGAACATCGCGCAGTTTGTCGCCCAACAAATTGAAAACCGCAACCGTTAGGAAAATGGCAAAGCCAGGCGAAAGTATTACCCAAGGCGCAGTTTGCAACATTGAACGCCCATTGTTCATCATTGCGCCCCATTCGGCGGTAGGCGGCATTGCTCCCAAACCCAAAAACGACAGCCCCGCCAATTCCATTATGATTGAGCCGATATCCAGCGCCGCCGTAACTAAAATCGGACCTGCGATATTCGGCAAAATGTGATTGAACAAAATTCCAACTGAGCCCGTGCCCGCCAATTTTGCCGCGTCTATGTACGGCATTTTTCGTATCGTCAAAGTCAAACTGCGCGCGATTCTGGCGTATTTCGTCCAGCCGATTAAAGCCAAAGCCAAAGCCGCGTTGAATAAGCCGCCGCCCAATGCGCCCGCCGCCGCTATTGCAAAAACCATTTGCGGAAACGCCAAAAATACGTCCGACAGCCGCATTAAAAATACATCTAATTTGCCGCCCTTGAAACCGCATACCGCGCCGATTAAACTGCCGACGATTGATATTGTTGCCAAAAGTGCCAGCGCCGATAAAATTGTCGTTTGCGAGCCGATTATGATTCTTGATAAAATATCGCGCCCGTACCTGTCCGTTCCCAACAAATTTACCGAATTGGGCGGCGCTAATGCTCCTTCCAAATCTTGAGCGTAAGGATCAAACGGCGTCAAGTTCTGCGCGAAAATCGCAATGAAGATTAACGCGCCCGCCGAAATTAATTGCGGCAAAATTTTTTTACTCATAACGCACCCGTGGGTCAATGTAATGGTACAGCAAATCCGCCGCCAAATTTATTACCACGTAAATTATCGCCATCCATACCACATAAGCTTGAATCAGCGGATAATCCCGCATCAAAATCGCGTCAACTGCCATTTTTCCCACGCCGTCCCACATAAATATCGTTTCAACTATCGCCGTGCCGCCCAAAAGTGAGCCGATTGACAACGCAAGCAGTGTTATCACCGGAACTAAAATTGACGGCAGGACGCTTTTTGTCAAAATTGTAAATTCGCTGACGCCCCGCGAACGCGCGCCCATTACGTACGGTTTTTGCAATTCTTCAAGCACGACTGCGCGAATTTGCCGCGTGTATTTCGCGCCCATCGAGATTGTCAAAGTCAAAGCCGGCATTATCACGCTCGCCCCGATTATCGGCAGCAAATTTAATTTCAGCGCCAAAAAATATATCAGCAACAGCCCCACAAAAAAATTCGGCATCGAATTTCCAACGAAACTCAGCGCGCGTATCAAATAATCCGGAAATTTATTTTGATTGACTGCCGCCAAAATCCCCGCCGGCGTCGCTATGAAAATTGTTAGCAAAATCGATACCAGCATTAACTCAATCGTCGCCGGAAGTTTCTCCGCGAAAGTTTCAAAAACCAATTTGCCGCTGATAAAACTTCTGCCCATATCGCCGGTTAAAACGCCCGCGAGCCAATTTCCGTACTGAATGATAAAATTTTTGTCAAGTCCGAGTTCGGCGCGCTTTGCCAATTTAATTTCTTCGGAAACGCTGCCCTCATAAATTTTGTCAACGGCGTCGTCCGCGGTAAATTGCATCATTCCGAAAGTCAAAAATGTTATCCCCAATAAAATCGGCACGAGCTGAATTAATCGGCTGAAAATATATTTGCGCATAAAAAAAAATCTCCAACAACTTTACTGTCAGAGATTTTACATTATGTCGAAAAAATTTTTAAGCCCGTGCGGGGGTTATTATTTTGCGAGTTGAACAGCCTCAACCGGATGGACGCTGATTTTTCTTTGCCAACGACCTTTGCGCTCGAACGCAACTTTGCCGTCGATTTTCGCGTAAAGTGTATCGTCATTGCCGCGTCCAACATTCAAACCAGGGTGAAAATGAGTGCCGCGTTGACGAACTAAAATACTTCCCGCGGTAACCATTGTACCTGCCTGCTCTTTAACGCCCAAACGTTTGGATTCACTATCGCGCCCGTTACGCGTGGAGCTGACGCCTTTTTTATGTGCGAAACGCTGTAAATCAAAATTAAACATGGGGTTCACCTCCGATAGTAATTTTCAAAGCTTCCGGCTTGAGATTTTCAATTTCACGCATACCCAAAAGCATCATTTGAAAAACCGCCTCCGTTAAATCGTCGGGCGGCGTTTTCAATTTCAGTTTGAGTTTGCCGCTGTCTGTTTCAATGTCAAGGTCGCGTTTCAAATAATCTTTCGCGCAGAGATAAGCCGATTTCGCCAACGCCCAAATTCCTGCGCAATAAATTTTCAGCTCGTCCATTGCAAAATCTTTGCGTTCTTCGACGTCGAAGCCGAAAATTTTACCTTCCGCATTTTGGAAAATATCTGCGCGAATTTTGACTTGTTCAACCGAAAAATCCGGCAAAGTATTTCCCTCGGACTGGCTCATATTTTGCAGGCGTTTGTGAAGATTATCTTCAGCGGAACTGTCCAGGTCGATAAATTCAATGTGCATCATATCCGGCGCAATTTCCTCGACAGCGCGCAGCCCAATTATCATTGTCTGAAAAACTGCCTCGGTCAAATCGTCGGGCGCGTCTCCAAGTTCGATACCTAAGCCGCCGTGCTCGTAATTTTCCCGCAAAATTTTTCGGTTCAAATGCTGTTGAAGGCAAATCCGCGCCGCGTATGACAAAGTCGAAACTTCCGCGCAATAAATATCGTAACCAGGACCGCCAACGTGGCTGTGCCCGCTGATAATGAAGGCAACCGCCCTGCCGTCAGACTGCGTGTAAATCTCAGCCTTAATCATAAGTTATCCCTCGATTTTGTCAATCTTAACTTTCGTGAACGGCTGACGATGCCCTTGACGACGGCGATAATTAGTTTTGTGCTTGTATTTGAAAATGCGGATTTTAGGACCTTTGCCGTTTTTAATGACAGTGCCGGTAACTTTCGCGCCTTCGACTTTCGGCGTGCCGATTTTCGCGGTGTCGCCGTCAAAAATCCCCAAAACTTCGTCAAAAGTTACGCTTGCATTTTCTTCAGCCTCAAGCTTTTCAATGATAATTTCGTCGCCTTCGGAAACTTTGTACTGTTTGCCGCCGGTTTTAATAATTGCGTACATTTTAAACACCTCCATAAGGATGAACTCGCCGATTTCGGTATCATTGCTGATTTTCAAACCTAATCGTGCGGTAAACGGCAATTAGCATATCACACAAAAATTTTTCTGTCAATGATTAAGTCTGTCAATATGGAAAGTGCCGCTCTCAAATTCTTTGCGGTGGCAATGCGGGCATTCGTTGGCGATAATTCCGGTGTAGCCGCAAACGGGGTCGCGGTCGACGGGGTGATTTATCGAAAAGTAGCCCATATTGGCGTCGTGCATAGCGCGGACAATCGCCTCGAACGCGGAAAGATTTTTCGTCGGGTCGCCGTCCATTTCGATATAGGCAATGTGACCGGCGTTGCACAGCGCGTGATAGGGCGCTTCGATTTGAATTTTATCATTGGCGCGGATTGGAAAATAAACCGGAACGTGGCTTGAATTTGTCATATAATCGCGGTTGGTGACGCCTTTAATCAGCCCGTACTGTTTGCGATTGGCGCGCTGGAATTGTCCGGCGGTGGATTCGGCGGGCGTCCCAAATGTCGTCCAATTTCGCCGTTCAAGCTTTGTATATTCGTCCGTGCGTTCGCGCAGGTGTCCAACGATTTTCAAGCCTAACTCTTGCGCGTCTGCACTTTGCCCGTGGTGTTTGCCGATTAAAGCAACGAGGCATTCAGCCAAACCGCAAAATCCGATTGAATATGACGCATGCTTCAAAACTTCCTTAATCGTATCGGCAGGTTTCAATTTATCCGAGCCCATCCATACGCCCTGTCCCATTAAAAACGGGAAATTATAAACGTGCTTTTCTTCAATGGTTTTTAGGCGGAAAAGTAAATAATCGTGGCAAATGGTGATATATTTATCGTACAGGCGGAAAAATTCTTCGACACTGCCGCGCGCCTCAATCGCCAGCTTCGGCAGATTAATCGTCACGAAAGAAAAATTTCCGCGCGAACCGGATTGTTCAGCGCCGTTGACATTCGACATAACGCGCGTCCTGCAACCCATACTTGCAACGTAGCTGTTATAATCTCCTGCGCGATAATATTGCAGATTATACGGCGCGTCGAGATTTACGAAATTCGGGAAAAGTCTTTTGGCGCTGACTTTGCAGGCTTGACGAAACAAATCGTAATTCGGATCGTTGACGTTGTAATTCACGCCGTCTTTTAGCTGAAAAACTGAAATTGGAAAAATCGGCGTCTCACCGTTGCCCAAACCGGCTTCAATGGCGTTCAAAACTTCGCGAATTGCAAGGCGCCCTTCCGGCGAAGTGTCCATACCGTAATTAATCGAACTGAAGGGAACTTGAGCGCCTGCGCGAGAGTGCAGGGTATTGAAATTATGAATCAGCGCTTCCATAGCCTGGTGAGTTTCTTCTTCGACGTCGCGGCAAGCCTGGCGGTAAATTTTTTCGGCTAATTTTTTATTGCCAATCACGGCGGTTAAATTTTCCACGGCGGCAGGATTTTCATTTTCCGAATAAGTGCAAATGTTAAAATCAATCTCGGCGGCAGTTTCGACTTCGCAAAATTCGCAGGCGCGCTCAATTTCCGCCGCAAGAATTTTTTTGAAAGATTTGCGCACGCCCTCCGCCATAGCATAATCGAAGGCGTTAATGCTTTGCCCGCCGAACATATCATTTTGATTGGACTGAATGGCAATGCACGCCAGCGACGCGTAAGAGCGAATCGATTTGGGCTCGCGCAGGAAACCGTGCCCTGTGGAAAATCCGCCGTGAAAAAGTTTCAGCAAATCTATTTGACAGCAATTCAAAGTTATCAGCGAAAAATCTTTGTCGTGAATGTGAATCCAATTTTCCTTATCCGCGCGCGCAAATTCTTCGGGCAAAACGTAATTGTCAACAAAATGTTTAGCGCCCTCCGCGCCCAGTTTCAGCATAATTCCCATTGACGCGTCGGCGTTTATATTGGCGTTGTCGCGTTTCAAATCCACGTCAGCAGAATCGGCGAAAAAAATATCACGGTAAATATCCATCAATTCTTTTTGAGCGCGCCGCCGCTGCGAATGTTTTTCACGATAAATAATAAATTGCTTAGCAACGTCAAAAAAACCTTGCGCCATTAAAGATTTTTCAACCTGGTCTTGAATTTCCTCAACGCTGATATTTTCGCGGTTGCCAATGGCAAGTTCAACCGAAACTGTCACGCGCTCAATGTCGTCCGGCTGAAGTTTATCTTCGGGCGTCGAAGCGTCGCGGTTTGCGCCGGAAACGGCGTTATAAATTTTCGCGCGGTCGTACGCAACAAAATTTCCCGAGCGTTTCGTAACCGTCCTTAATTCCATCGCGATCTCTCCTTTCCAAAAAAAATATTGGTTTAGCTATTTTAGCAAAGTAAAAAATTTTCTACCAGACCTTGACATTTACAAGAAAATCTGAAACCGCTATAATACAAGAGGTATCTTGAAAAAAATTTTTTTAGGGGGCTTCGACGTGGACAGCAAAGTTTTATTCAACGTTCAGTATGGTTTGTTTGTTTTAAGTTCCAATTTCAAAAATAAAGATAACGCGTGCATAATTAATACCGTGACGCAGGTAACCGCCGCGCCCGTTTCCAAAGACAGAATTTCTATCGCCGTCAACAAATCCAATTTCACGCACGATATGATTGTCAAGTCCAAAAAGTTTACCGTGTCGATAATCAGCGAAGCGGCAACTTTCGATTTGTTCAAACGGTTTGGTTTCCAGAGCGGCAAAACTGTTGACAAATTCGCGGGCTACGATAAAGTTCAGCGCACGTCTAACGGCACGCTCGCCATTACCGAAGGCACAAATTCATTTATCAGCGCCAACGTCATTCAGCAGGTTGAACTCGACACGCACAGCATTTTTATCGCTGAAGTCGTCGATATGCAAAAGTTCAACGACACGCCGTCGACTACTTATAATTTTTATCAGTCGAATATCAAACCAAAACCGGCGGCTGTTGGCAAAACTGCGGAAGGTAAAACCATTTGGCGCTGCCGGATTTGCGGCTATGAATATGTTGGTGACGAATTGCCGGTTGAATTTATCTGCCCGATTTGTAAGCACCCGTCCATCGATTTTGAAAAAGTTGTTCCCGCCGCGAAAACTAATCCGCTTGCCGGTACTAAGACTGAAAAAAATCTTTGGGAGGCATTTGCCGGTGAATCGGAGGCGCGCAATAAGTATACTTATTTTGCGTCCGTTGCTAAGAAAAACGGCTATGAGCAAATCGCGGCGCTGTTTTTGAAAACCGCTGACAACGAAAAGGAACACGCTAAGCTTTGGTTTAAGGCGCTGGGTGAATTGGGCGATACGCCGACGAATCTTTTGCATGCGGCTGACGGCGAAAATTTTGAATGGACGAATATGTACGTCCGAATGGCGCGCGAAGCCGAAGAGGAAGGCTTCACAGAACTTGCCGAACAATTCCGCGGCGTGGCGGCTATCGAAAAGCATCACGAGGAACGTTACCGCAAACTTTTAAAAAATGTCGAAGCACAAGAAGTTTTCAAAAAAGCCGGCGTCCAAATGTGGGAGTGTCGGAATTGCGGGCATATCGTCATTGGAACTGACGCGCCGACTCTTTGCCCCGTTTGCAAGCACCCGCAGAGTTATTTCGAAGTTAATGCTGAAAATTATTGAGAGGAGTCTTTAAATGGCTAAAAATAAAGTCTACGCGTTTCTCGGTCCGCACTGCGCCGGTAAATCGTCTATGGTTTCGCAGCTGGTTTCAATGGGACTTCATTATATCCCAACTATCACCACGAAATATTTTGACGACCGCTACGCCTATAAGCGCAAATTGTACACAACCGTTAAGCCCGACGCTTACGCCGCCGAAAAGTTGATTATCAACAGCCAATATCAGGGCAGCTCATTTGGCATTCGTCGCGCAGATGTCCTTGATTCTTATCAGCAGCACAAAGTCAGCGTTATGATTATGATGACGCCCGACGGTATCAAGCAGCTGTCGAAATTTATCAACCAGGATTTGGTTACGATTTTTTTAATGATTAACGAGGAAGTTTTTATCGAACGGATGTTGCGCGCGGGCTGTTCCAATGAGGAAATTAAATATTACGTTGAATACGCCGACGAAAACAAAGAATTTGAGCATTGGAAGGACGCCAACTTTGTCATTAAAAATACTGCCTCTGCGCGCGTTGCGTTGGAGCAAATTTTGGCGATAATGGGCTTGGTTACGCTCGTGCCTCAAGCCGATTTCGATAATCTTGTGAAATAATTTTTGCGAAAGGAAGTGGCAGGCGCGGCTGTCAAAGGTCGCGTCATTTTTTATGAAGGTAACCGAACAGGATATTAAAACTGTGGCAAGTTTGTCGCGGCTGAAAATCCGCCCCGAAGAATCCGCGCGCGTAATTGAACAGCTCGGAGAAATTTTGTCTTATGTGGATATTTTAAAATCCATTGACACCGAAAAAATTTCGCCCACGACTTACGCGCTGCCAATGCAAAATGTTTTCCGCGAAGATGTTGTTCAGCCGTCGCTCGACAGAGATTTGGCGCTGTCGAACGCGCCGCTTAAGGAAGATGGCTACTTCAAAGTCCCGCGTGTATTGGAGGAATAATTTTGAAACTGTACGAAAAAACGGCGCACGAATTGCACGATATGCTCGTTGCGAAAAAAATTTCCGCCGCCGAATTGACAAATAATCTGCTCGCCCGCATTGACGAAAAAGAATCTAACATTGGCGCGTATTTGGAAATTACCCGCGAAATTGCGCTTGCGACTGCTGAAAAAGTTGACGCGAAAATTGCCCGCGGTGAAGAAATTGCGCCGCTTGAAGGTATCCCCTGCGCAATTAAAGATAACATTTGCACCAAAGGCGTTAAAACAACCTGCGCGTCGAAAATCCTTGAAAATTTTGTTCCGCCGTACGATGCAACGGTTATGGAAAAATTGAACGCTCAAAATTTGGTAATGCTCGGCAAAGCTAATCTCGACGAATTTGCAATGGGCGGCTCTACCGAAAATTCCGCGTACCACCCGACCAAAAATCCGTGGGACATTCAGCGCGTGCCTGGCGGAAGTTCCGGCGGAAGTGCGGCTGCCGTTGCGAGCGGCGAGGCGATTTTTGCGCTCGGCTCTGATACCGGCGGCTCAATCCGGCAACCGGCGAGTTTTTGCGGCGTCGTTGGTTTAAAGCCGACTTACGGCAGAGTTTCGCGCTATGGACTGGTTGCTTACGTCGTCTCTTGACCAAATAGGACCGATAACCCGCGACGTTCGGGACTGCGCGATGGTTTTAAACGCTATTTGCGGGCTCGACAAAATGGATTCGACTTCGACGGCGGCGGCTGTTCCCGATTTTACCGAAAGTCTTGTTACTTACGTTAAAAATTTGAAAATCGGTTTGCCCAAAGAATATTTTGTAAGCGGCATGGACAAGGAAGTTGAAGACGCGGTTATAGAGGCAACTGATGTTTTTGAAAAACTCGGCGCAAAAATCGTTGAAATTAGCCTGCCGCATACCGAATACGCCATTGCCACGTATTATTTGATTGCACCGGCGGAGGCAGCGACGAATCTTGAGCGCTATGACGGCGTGAGTTACGGCGCGCGCGTTGACGGCGTTGATATTATCGATATGATGACGAATACCCGCACTGAAAAATTCGGCGAAGAAGTCAAGCGCCGCATTATGATTGGCAATTACGCTCTCAGCGCCGGTTATTATGACGCGTATTATTTGAAGGCGCTGAAAGTTCGCACGCTCATTCAAAACGATTTTACCGAGGCTTTTAAAAATGTAGATTTGATTTTGACGCCGACAACTCCAAATGCCGCGTTCAAAATCGGCGAAATGGTTAACGACCCGCTCAAAATGTATCTGCAGGATATTTGCACTGTGCCGACGAACCTTGCGGGCTTGCCCGGCATTTCAATTCCGTGCGGTTTCACGCGGGAATATTTGCCGGTTGGAGTTCAACTGATTGGTAAGCCGCTTGACGAAGCTACAATTTTGCGCGCCGCCTATACTTATGAGCAAAATCAAAATTCCGGCAACAAAATCGCGCAGTAGGTAAACAAAATGATTCGGCTTACAGTTTTGGTTGAAGATAAAAATTTTCGCCCCAACCTTGAAAGTGAACACGGACTTTCGCTTTTCGTCGAGACGCCCGCGCTGAAATTTATTTTTGACTGCGGGCAAACCGACCTTGCCTGGAAAAATGCGGCGAAACTTAACATTGATTTGACGAAAATTAATTTTGTGGCGATAAGTCATGCGCATTACGATCACGCGGGCGGTTTTCCGGCGCTGGTTAAAATTAAAAAACCGGCTTACATTTACACCGGCAAAAATTTTTGGTACGAAAAATTCTCGCGCAGTGCCGCCGGTTACGATTACAAGGGCGCGGGTTTTACTTTTCAAGATTTGGCGAAGTGGCGGATTGAGCAGCGCGTTTGCAATGATTTGATTCAGCTGGACGACGATTCCTGGCTGATTGGAAATTTTCAGCGGCGATTTAATTTTGAGACGATACCGACAAAATTTGTGCGCGGCGCTGATAAAGTTCCCGATAACTTCGACGACGAAATTTGCCTTGTCCTGCGCGAAGGCGGCGGCGTGGCGGTGGTGGTTGCCTGTTCGCACGTCGGAATTTTGAATATCGTTTCGACTGTGCAGAAAAAATTGGATTTGCCGATAAATAGCGTGATTGGCGGCGTCCATTTGAGCGGCGCGGATTCTGCGCGAATTGACAAAACTTTGACGACGCTGGAAAATTGGGGCGTCAAAAGATTTTCGCTGTGCCATTGCTCCGGCGACGATATACGAACAAATTTTTCTACCGGCAGTGTCCTGGAACTTTGAGGTGGTTTTATGGCTAACGCTAATTTGAACGCCGCCGCGCGTAATAAAAACGACGAATTTTATACTCAATATGACGATATCGAAAAGGAAATGAATTGTTACGACCCAAATATTTTCCGCGACAAAACTATTCTCTTGCCGTGCGACGACCCCGAATGGAGCAACTTCACCAGATATTTCGCCGCCAAATTTAAAGAGTTCGGTATCAAAAAATTAATTTCCACCAGCTACGCCATTAACAAGAAAAAATATATCTATCAAGGAATGTACAGCCTTTTCGTCAACGCAGAGGAAATTGACAAGGACAAAGAAATTACTTGCGGCAAAATTTTTACATTGGAGCGCGGCGCGGAAAATGTTGACATTGATAATCTTCAGTGGAAATATTTGGAAGGCGACGGCGATTTTCGCAGCCAGGAAGTTAAGGTTCTGCGCGACGAAGCCGATATTATCATAACAAATCCGCCATTTAGTTTGTTCCGCGAATTTCTCAGCTGGATTTTGGACGGCGAAAAAAAATTTCTCATTATCAGCAACAAAAATTGTTTGACTTACAAGGAAGTTTTTCCGCTCATTATGCAAAATAAAATTTGGGCTGGTTGCAGAGATTGGGCTGGCGGAATGTGGATGGAATCTGCCGACCCTGAAACTGTCGACAAAATTATTGACGGGCAAAATTTTAAAAATGTGCCAGCAATTTGGCTGACAAATCTTGACCATAAAAAACGCCACGAGCCTTTAAAACTTATGACGGAGAAACGCAACATTCGCCACAGCAAGCACAAAGAAATTAAAGGCGTGGGCTACCGCAAATATGACAACTACGACGCGCTGGAAGTTCCCTACACCGACGCGATACCGGACGACTACGACGGCGTCATGGGCGTGCCGATAACTTTTCTGGATAAATATTGCCCCGAACAATTTGAAATTCTCGGTGACAGCCGATATCATGACGGCAGCGAAGTTGCCGATGACATTAACTATATTGACGGCGTGCTGGGTTATCGGCGAATATTAATTAAGCGGCGGCGTGGTGGTGATAATGATTGAAACTGCTGAAATACAGCGTGAGTTTATTCACGGCAAAAAATTTGATGAGCAATGGAAAGCGTTGGGACTGACAGACGACAATTTGAAGGAATTGTAGACGATTTTATTGAAAAATCCTAAAGTTGGTGCGGTGATTCAAGGCACAGGGCGACTCCGCAAGATGAGATATTCATATGGCAATCGTGGAAAATCTCATAGCGCGCGCGTCTGTTACGTCGATTTTGAAATTAACGGCGTGATATTTTTGATTATGGTTTTCGCCAAAAATGAGATGGAGAATCTATCGGCGGCTGAACGAAATAGCATTAAGCAACTCATTGAAAAACTTGAAAAATACTTTGAGACGAGGTGAATTGCAATGAGTAAGGCGTATGAAATGATTGCCGGATCTTTGAATGAAATTATTAATGATTTGGAAGAAACCGGCGGCAAAAATCTTAGTCGCGAAAAAATGTCGCTTCGAATCGCAGAGAAATCCCTTACCGAAAGTAAGCCGAACCTTGATAAATACATTGCAAATAAGCCATCGGTAACAGATTTGCAAATTGGGGCTCGCGGATAATGGCGCGGTGATTGAAATGAAAACTGAACTTAGAACAGATTTGACGATAGAGGACATTTGCGCGGGCTTTGAATTTGACGAAGCCGAAAACAAGGGCTTATTTGGTTGGGACGGCAAACTTACCATTCAGCCGGAATATCAGCGAAATTACATTTACGCGGACGCAAAGATGGAAGCGGCGGTTGTCGAGTCGATTTTTAGCGGTTATCCGATTGGGCTTTTGTACTTTAACAAAATCGCTGAAGATAAATATGAAGTTTTGGACGGGCAACAGCGCATAACCAGTTTGGGCAGATATATTTTGGGGAAATTTGCCGTTAAAGCCTTCAAGCCGAAATATTTTCATTCGTTGGAAGACGCCGAGCGCGAAAAATTTTTGAAAACGCGGCTGACGATTTATATTTGTGAAGGCGAGCCCGAAGAAATTAAGGCGTGGTTTCGAACGATAAACATTGCGGGGTTACCGCTAAATGCGCAGGAAATTTCAAATGCGATTTACAGCGGCAGTTTCGTTACGGCGGCGAAGGCAGAGTTCAGCAACAGCCAAAATTCCAATTTGCAGGTTTGGCAAGATTATATCAAAGGCAATGTTCAGCGGCAGGAAATTTTGCAAACCGCGCTAAGTTGGGTTGCGAAAAGTTCGGAGCGCGACGATATCGACAAATATATGAGCCGCCACCGTTGCGACAAGAATATTGACGAGCTGAAAAATTATTTCGACGGCGTTATTGATTGGATTGAAAAAACTTTCAGCGAAACTCGCGACGAAATGCGCGGGCTTGAATGGGGCAGACTCTATGAAACTTACCACGAAAATAAATATGACACCGCCGCTCTTGACGCCGAAGTTAAGAAACTTTACGCCGACGAAGCCGTGACCGATAAGCGCGGGATTTTTGAATATGTTTTGGGCGGTTGCAAAGACGCGAAACTTTTGCATATCAGATTTTTTGAAGAATCGACGAAAAAAACTGTTCACGCGCGGCAGACTGAGGCGGCTAAAAAAATTGGTAAATCGAATTGTCCGCTCTGCGCGATTGGCAGCGACAGAAATTCGACGAAAATTTATAAGTACAACGAAATGGACGCGGATCATGTAACGGCGTGGAGCAAGGGCGGCGAGACTGATATTAAAAACTGTCAAATGCTCTGCAAGACGCACAATCGGGCGAAGGGCAACTTTTGAATAGGAGTGATTGATTTGAAATATGAAGCGGTAATCGGGCTTGAAATTCACAGCGAGCTCAAAACGGCGACGAAAATTTTTTGCGGCTGCGCGACAACTTTTGGCGCGGAACAGAATACTCATACTTGTCCGGTTTGCTTAGGTTTGCCCGGCGTTTTGCCGACGATTAACCGGCGCGTTGTCGAATTTGCGATTAAAGCCGGCTTAGCCACGAATTGCAAAATCAACAAGTACAGCAAATTTGATCGTAAAAATTATTATTACCCCGACCTTCCCAAAAATTGGCAGACTTCGCAGTACGATTTGCCGATAGCTTACGAAGGGCACGTTGAGATTGAAGTTGACGGCGAGCGAAAAATTGTGCGGCTGACGCGTATTCATATGGAAGAAGACGCCGGCAAATTGGTACACAGCGGCACGACGATTAAAGATTCCGCCACTTCGAACGTGGATTATAACCGTACGGGCGTCCCGCTTATCGAAATTGTTTCCGAGCCGGATATGCATTCCGCCGCCGAAGCCCGCGCTTACATGGAAAAAATTAAATCCATCCTTGAATATATCGACGTGTCGAATTGCCGCATGGAAGAAGGCAACCTTCGCGCAGATATAAATGTTTCGCTGCGCCCCGTTGGCAGTACGAAACTCGGCACGCGCACCGAAATGAAAAATATTAACTCTTTCAAGGCGCTGGAAGACGCGATTAATTATGAGATTGAGCGGCAAGCTGAAGTCCTTGACGACGGCGGCGTGATTGTCCAGGAAACCCGCACGTGGAACCCCGAGAAAGGTATCACGCAGTCGATGCGCTCTAAGGAAAACGCAAATGATTATCGCTATATGCCCGAACCGGATTTGCCGCCGATTGTTACCACCGACGCGGAAATTGAGGCGTTCAGAAAATTTCTGCCGGAATTGCCGGACGCCCGCCGCGAAAGGCTGATTAAAACTTTCGGGCTCAGCGAATATGACGCGGGAATTATCACCAGTTCGCGCGCTATGGCTGAATACTTCGACGCGGTTGTTGCGAACGGCGCGGACGCGAAATTGGCGGCTAATTGGATTATGGGCGATTTGGCTAAAAATTTGAACGCGGAAAATTTGACGATTGAAAATTCGCCGGTTGACGCGAAACGCCTTGCCGAAATGATTTTGCTCATTCAGAAAGGCACAATTTCCGGCAAAATTGCTAAGACTGTTTTTGTCGAAATGTGGAACAGCGCCGATTCGCCCGAAAAAATTGTTAAGGACAAGGGCTTGATTCAAATTACTGACACCGGCGAGATTGAAAAAATTGTTGACGACGTTATTGCCAAAAATCCAAAGGCTGTCGACGAATACCGCGCGGGCAAGAAAAAAGCTATCGGCGCGCTGGTCGGGCAAATTATGAAGGCGACGAAGGGCAAAGCCAATCCGCAGATGGTAAATGAGTTGCTTGCCAAAAAACTTGAGGGCTGAATTATGTACAAGGCTGCTATTTTCGATATGGACGGCACGCTTTTAAATACGTTGGCTGATTTGGCTGACAGCGTCAACGAAATGCTTGCTCATTACAATTTGCCTTCGCGCAGTGTTGACGAGGTGCGGCGATTTGTGGGCAATGGCGCAAGAAAATTGATGGAGCGCGCGCTTGAAACCACTGACGCCGATTTTGTCAATGAGGCGCTCGAATATTACAACGGCTGTTATGAGCGCCACTTGACGAATAAAACTGCGCCCTACGCGGAGATTATCGAGCTGCTGAAAAATCTTAACGCGAAAAATATTCCGATTGGCATTTGCACGAATAAACAACATTTCGCGGCGGTTGAGCTGACTGAAAAAATTTTCGCGCAGATAAAAATTGGCGCGGTTATCGGCGACGCGAAAAAGCCGAATCCTGCGCGAGCGTTAGAAATTGCTGAAAAATTCGGCGTTGTTCCGACTGAAGTTGCATATTTCGGCGATACGGCGGTTGACATTCAGACGGCGATTAACGCGGGATTTTTGCCAGTCGGCGTGACGTGGGGTTTCCGCGACGAATCCGAACTGCGCGAAACCGGCGCTAAAATTATAATTTCTCGTGCAGGAGAAATTTTCGAACGCGTTGACTTTGGAGGTTAAAAATTTGGCGATAGATAAAGTTAGAAAATATTTTGCGGAAATCGGCGAGCCGGAGCGCGTTGTGGAATTTGAAGAATTAACCGCCACGTCCGAACAAGCCGCGCACGCTTTAAATTGTGAAGTCGGGCGCATTGCCAAAACCATTTCGGTATTCGTCGACAAAAAGCCGATTTTAATTTTGCTCGGCGGCGATATGAATCTTGACAACAAAAAATTTAAGGCGCAATTCGGCAGCCGCCCGCATATGATACCCGTTGCTGAAGTCGAAAATTATATCGGTCACGCGGTCGGCGGCGTTTGTCCTTTCGCGGTGAATGACGGCGTGCCGATTTACCTTGACGAATCTTTGAAACGCTACGAATTTGTTTATCCGGCGGCGGGCAATGACAAGAGCGTTGTTAAGCTGAATCTTGACGAACTCGAAAAGTATATCAAATCGGCGGGCTGGGTTGACGTGGCGAAACCGAAGGCGGGTGCGTAAATGTTACTGGTAATTGACATTGGCAACAGCAATATCGTTATGGGGACGTACGAAGGTAAAAACTTGATGAAGCATTGGCGCATTTCGACTGACCGGCAAAAAACCGGCGACGAATACGGCATGCTGATTAATGATTTGTTTCGTTATCAGGGCGTGAGTATTCAAGACGTGCGCGATATAATTATTTCGTCGGTTGTGCCGCCGCTGGTTGTGCCGATTATGAAAATGTGCGAGCGCTATTTCAAAATCAAGCCGCTGCTGGTTGGTCCTGGTATCAAAACCGGCATTAAAATTAATTATGAGAATCCGCGGGCGATTGGCGCTGATAGAATTGTGAATTGCGTTGGCGCGTTCGAACATTACGGCGGGCCGCTTATCGTGATTGATTTGGGAACTGCCACGACAATTGACGTGGTTGCGGACAACGGCGATTTTCTCGGCGGGGTTATTGCGCCTGGAATTGTTTCTGCGGCGGAATCGCTTTTCAGTTCGACTGCGAAATTGCCGCGCATTGAACTTGTTCCGCCCAAAAATATTATCTGCAAAAATACGATAACCGGTATGCAGGCGGGAATTATTTACGGCTACGTCGGACAGATTGACGAAATTGTTCGGCGGATTCGCGCAGAAATGGGCGCTGATTGGCAGGCGAAAGTCATTGCCACCGGCGGGCTTGCCAAAATGATCGCTAAAGAATCTAAAACCATTGACAAGATTGATCATTTCTTGACGCTGAGCGGTTTGCGCGTACTTTACGAGAGAAATAAATCTTAACAAAAAAAGCTGTCACACTTCGAAAAGCGCGGCAGCTCATTTTATCTTGAAAAGAAATTTTATTTTACGTCAAAAGTACCTTCGGCAATAATTTCAATTTCGTTGCCTTCAAAATCAGTAATGACGCTGGGAGGTTTGCGCGTACTTTACGAAAGAAATAAATCTTAACAAAAAAAGCTGTCACACTTCGAAAAGCGCGGCAGCTTATTTTATTTTGAAAAGAAATTTTTTATTTTACGTCAAAAGTACCTTCGGCAATAATTTCGATTTCGTTGCCCTCAAAGTCGGTAATGACGCTGGCGTAGCGTCTGTCGCCGGTTGTACGTGCGCCCTTTACAACGAGGTAGCCGTCCTTTTCAAGGCGTTTGGTAATATCGTCGACGTCTTTTCTGTCGCCAACAGTTATAGCGATGTGGTGAAAGCCGGTGCGGTACGGAGTTTTCGCCGGATCAGTCATTGCTTCGCGCTTCATAATTTCAAGCTCGGTGTTATTGTCGAAGCTGAGAAAATAATTGCTGAAGCCCGAAGTGAAATTGCTGTACTTTGCGGTTGCCTTAGCGCCGAAATACTTAACAAAAAAATCTCTCGCGCGCTCCATATCGTTAACGTACATCGCCACGTGCCCAATTCTCATGTTAAGCCCTCCTTGATTATTTTTCTAAGTTTTGATATTCTAACACGCGGGAATTTTTTATGCAACTGTCGAGGAGGAATTTTTATGAATACGATTTTTACGCGGACGAGTGTTCGGCAATTCAAGGATAAGGAAGTTGAGCCGGAAAAAATTCAGCAGATTTTGAAGGCGGCAATGGCAGCGCCCAGTGCGAAAAATCAGCAGCCTTGGGAATTTTACGTCGTCACCAACAAGGAAATTCTTCAGCAGCTGGGCAAAGTCAGCCCGTACGCCACGCCCGCTTTGAATGCACCGGCGGCTATTGTCGTTTGCTACCGCAGGGAAAATTTGCGCGTTCCCGAAAAAGTTGAAATTGACTGCGCGATAACCACGGAAAATATTTGGCTCGAATGCGAAGAACTCGGACTTGGCGGCGTTATGTTGGGAATTGCGCCCGATACCGACCGCATGGATAGAGTTGCCGCCGTTTTGGATTTGCCCAAAAATCTTGCCGCGTTTACAATTTTTCCGTTCGGTTATCCGGAAAATAAAAAGCCGCAAAAAGATCGTTACGACGAAAAGCGCGTTCACTACGTAAAATGACGGTACAGGAAATTTTTTCCGCGCCAATTTTTTTAGCGCCAATGGCGGGCGTGACGGATTCGGCTTTTCGCTCAATCGTGCGGGAACTTTCGGGAAAATCGCTGATGTTTTCGGAAATGGTGAGCTCGAACGGCATACATTATCGCAACGAAAAAACTTTAGAAATGTTGAAAACGGCTGAAGCTGAGCGCCCGATAGCGATTCAACTTTTCGGCTCAAATCCGGCGATATGTGCAGAGGCGGCAAAATTCGTTGAAGATTTCGGTTCGGCGGCGGCTATCGATTTCAATATGGGTTGTCCCGCGCCAAAAATCGTCAAGAATGGCGACGGCTCGGCTCTTATGCAAAATCCGAAACTTGCCGGTGAAATTTTGTCTGCCGTGCGAAAAGCCGTCCGCCTGCCGCTTAGCGTGAAAATTCGGCTTGGTTTCGACGAAAATATCAATGCTGTGGAAATTGCCCGCATTGCCGAAGCTGCGGGCGTTAATTTTATTGCGGTACACGGGCGCACGCGCGAACAATTTTATTCCGGCGCGGCGAATTGGGCTGAAATTGCCAAAGTCAAAGCCGCCGTGAAAATTCCCGTCATTGCCAACGGCGACGTGCGGGATTATGATTCGCTCGATAAAATTTTTGAAATTACGAAGGCTGACGGCGCAATGATTGGGCGCGCGGCTCAAGGCAACCCATGGCTTATCGGCAATTTGCTGAAATATTTTTTAACCGGCGAAAAAACTCCGCCGCCGAATTTAACCGAGCGCAAAAAAATTATGCGGCGGCACTTCGAAAAATTGATTGACTTCAAGGGCGAATACATTGGGATTCGTGAAATGCGGGCTCACGCGGCGTGGTATACCAAAGGCTTGATTGGCGGCGCGGAAATTCGGAACAAATTTAATCGCGCAGAAACTGTTGACGACTTCGTAAAAATCATTGATAATCTTGGGGGTGATAAAGTTGAAAGTTTTGTTGACGAATGACGACGGAATAGACGGCGCGGGGCTGTGGGCGATGGCGCGGGCGCTAAAAAAATTTGAAGTGGCGATAGTTGCGCCGATGTACCAGCAAAGCGGAATGTCGCACGCGTTGACGGTTCAGCGGAAAATGGAATATCGACAAATTGAAAATCCGGACTTTGAAGTTTGGGCGATTGACGGCACGCCGACCGATTGCGTGAAAATTTACCTTGAAGAAATTGCAAAGGCTGAAAATATCGGCGCGGTTATTTCGGGGATAAATGACGGCGCGAATTTGGCAACGGACGTTTTGTATTCGGGAACGGTGGGCGGCGCGCTCGAAGGTTTTTTGCATGACATTCCGGCGCTGGCGGTTTCGCGCGATGTTCGGTCTGAAATTTCGTTTGAGGCGGTTGCTGAAGTTGCGGCGCGGTATTTCAAAAATCAAATGGAATTGGGCGATGTTTTTTTTCACAACGTCAATTTTCCGAAAAGGTATCGCGCAGGACGAGCCGAATTTAAATTCAGTCGATTGGGCAAGCGCGATTATATCAATGCATTTATTCGGCACAGCGAGGGCGGCAAAAATTATTTCGAGATACGCGGCGAAATTTACGACAGCGACAACGGCGAAGGAACAGATTTATTTGCCGTGGAAAATGGCTACGTTTCGGTTACGCCGCTGCATACCGACGTTACGCACCATGAAAAAATTTCTTAAAATGAAAGGAAGTTTTTAATGAATTCCATTGTAAAGGATATGACGCTCGCGCAGAGCGGGCATGACAAAATTAATTGGGTGAAAAATTTTATGCCGGTAATGGCGGCGATTGAGCGAGAATTTTCGCAGAGCAAACCTTTCGCCGGTAAAAAAATTGCTATCTCTTTGCACGTTGAGGCTAAGACGGCTTACTTGACGAAAGTTTTTAAAGCCACGGGCGCTGAAGTTGCGATAACCGGCTGCAATCCGCTTTCCACGCAGGACGACGTTGCCGCCGCGTTGGCTGACGACGGAATTACGGTTTTTGCAAAGCACGCTTGCACGCCGGACGAATACGAACTTTTTATTGACAAAGCGCTTGATATTCAGCCCGATATTATCATTGACGACGGCGGCGACCTCGTTCACCAACTTCATACTAAACGCCGTGAGCTCATTCCGAATATTATTGGCGGCTCTGAAGAAACTACAACCGGCGTTAATCGTCTTCACAATATGGAGCGGCGCGGCGAACTTGCTTTTCCGATGATCGCCGCTAATGACGCTTATTGTAAATTTTTGTTTGACAATCGATATGGCACGGGGCAATCGACTTGGGACGGAATTATGCGCACGACAAATCTTGTTGTTGCGGGCAAAAATGTTGTTATCGCGGGCTATGGTTGGTGCGGCAAGGGCGCGGCTATGCGTGCGAAAGGTTTGGGCGCGAACGTTATTGTCACTGAAGTTGATCCGATTAAGGCTGTCGAGGCTGTTTTTGACGGTTTCAGAGTTATGCCGATGGTTGAGGCGGCTAAGATTGGCGATATTTTCTTGACACTCACCGGCGATAAGGACGTCATTACTGCTGAACATTTTCCGCTTATGAAAAATGGCGCGGTGCTTGCTAATTCCGGTCATTTCGACGTTGAAATTAATATTCCGCAGCTTGAAAAAATATCAGTAAGTCGGCAGATTGTTCGTCATAATATCGAAGAATTTTTGCAAACTGACGGGCGGAGGATTTATTTATTGGCGCAAGGTCGGCTTGTCAATTTGGCATCGGGCGACGGTCACCCCGCCGAGATTATGGATTTGAGCTTTGCCGTTCAATTTTTCAGCGCGGCTCATATTCTCCACAATCACAGTAAGCTTGAAAATAAAGTTTATCTTATGCCCGAAGAAATTAACAATAAAATCGCCGAAATTAAGCTCGATTCAATCGGAATTAAAATTGATACACTCACTGAAGAGCAACGCGCTTATCTCGGTCTTTAAATCTTTTTTTAACGCATTTCTTTCTTTTGAAAAAGAAAGAAACGCTAAAGCAAAGAAAGAAAACTTCCGCGCAGAAGTCACATCACGTGACTTGGCGCGGTGGTGGCGCGCGTCCGTGCGCGCCTCGCTATTGCGTAAAATTTTTATTTGCGGAGGTAATTTTATGATTATTAAAAATGCTAGTGTCCTCAAGCCCAATGGCAAAGTTGAAGTTGCCAATATTCACATTAGCGGCGACAAAATTGCTAAAATCGACACCGGCGAAGTTTCCGGCGAAAATATTATCGACGGGCGCGGCAAATTCGCTGTGCCTGGTTTCGTCAACGCTCATACGCACGCCTCTATGACTTTGCTCCGCAGTTATTCGGACGACAAGGCGCTCATGGATTGGCTGAATAAAGACATCTGGCCTATCGAAGGTAAAATGACTAACTGCGATATTCGCGCAGGTGCTGAATTGGCGGCTGTCGAAATGATTAAGAGCGGTACGACCACTTTCGCCGATATGTACGGCCCGAATATGGAAGAAGTCGCACAGGTTGTTGAAAAATCCGGTATGCGCGGCGTTTTGTGTCGCGGGCTGATTGGTATTTTCGGCGGCGACGAGAAACTTGCTACAAATGTTGAGCTGTTCAAAAACTGGCACGGCGCGGCCGACGGCAGAATCAAAGTTATGTTCGGTCCGCACGCCATTTATACTTGCCCGCCCGATTTTCTGAAAAAAGTTGCCAAAACTGCCGCTGAACTCGGCGCTGAAATTCACATTCACATGAACGAAACGCAGGACGAAATTAACGGCTGCGTCAAAGATTATGGCAAGCGCCCCTTCGAAATCGTTGCTGAAACCGGATTATTCGAGCAGGGAACTTTGGCGGCACATTGTGTTTATTTGAGCGATAACGAAATTGAAATTATCAAATCTAAAAAAATTCGCGTGGCTCACAATCCAGGCAGCAATATGAAATTGGCGAGCGGTATTGCGCCCGTGCCGCGGCTTCTGCGCGAAAAAATTATCGTCGGCTTGGGAACTGACGGCGCGTCGAGCAACAACAATCTTGATATGCTTGAAGAAATTAGATTGGCGGCGCTCCTGCACAAAGTTGACACGCTTAACCCGCTGGAAATTCCGGCGTTCGAGGCTGTTAAAATGGCGACGGAATATGGCGCGGCGGCTGTCGGTATTGAAAATATCGGCAAACTTGAGGCGGGCTACAAGGCTGATATTGTGCTTTTCGATATGAGCGGCGCTGATTGGCAGCCCTGTTACAATCCGGTTTCGCTTATGGTTTATTCGGCTAATTCAAGTTCTGTCGACACGGTTATTGTGGACGGCAAAATTTTAATGCAAAATCGCGAATTGAAAACTTTGGACGAAGAAAAAATTATCGCCGAATTTAACGCCTGCGCGAATCGTTTAACCAAATAAAAAATTTCCGGTTATCAATGCAAAAACTTGACCCCATAATCCGAAGCCTACCGCGCTACAATGAACTCTCGTTGCTGCGTATGCCCTGGCGAGATTGTCAGTACGGGTGAATTGTTCGGGAGAATCAAGTCCCTGCATTCATAGCCGGAACTTAGACAAAAAATATGGCGGAAAGTGAGAGATTCGAACTCTCGAGACGCTATCAACGCCTACACGATTTCCAGTCGTGCTCCTTCGACCAACTCGGACAACTTTCCGCAGTGGCGATAATATATCACTGAAAATTTGCCTTGTCAAGAAATTTTTATTTTTGAAGGATTAACTTATCAAGAGTAGAAACATTAACCAAGATTCTGCTCTTGTTTTTTTATGAGGAGTGATAATTTGAGATTGTATATCGCCGAAAAGCCTTCAATGGCGCGCGAAATTGCCGGTTGCCTGAAAAATCCTAAACACGGCGACGGTTTCATTCAAACCGATGACGGAGTGGTTACTTGGCTTGTCGGGCACGTTTTGCAGCAAGTCAGCCCCGAAAGTTACGACGCGAAATATAAAGCTTGGCGCGCTGAAGATTTGCCGATTGTTCCTCAAAATTGGAAATTGGAAGTTAATCCGAAAGTTGCCGAGCAATTTAACATTGTCAAAAAATTAATCAGTCAAGCGGACGAAATTATTCACGCGGGCGACCCCGACCGTGAGGGGCAGTTGCTTGTCGACGAAGTTTTAGATTTTGTTGGAAATGATAAGCCCGTCAAGCGGATTTTGCTGAACGCGCTCGATGAAACCAGTATTCGCCGCGCCAATGAAAATCTGCGCGATAACGCCGAATTTTTTAACTTGAAACAGTCTGCCCTTGCCCGCAGCCGCGCCGATTGGCTGATTGGTATGAATCTTTCGCGCGCTTATACTCTTGCCGCCCGCCGCGCCGGTAACAATTCTGTTTTTCCGATTGGCAGGGTGAAAACGCCGACGCTTGCATTGGTTGTTCGCCGCGAACGCGAGATTAAAAATTTCAAGCCCGTGGATTTTTACAACATAATCGCGCAGTTCGAACACACCAACGGAAAATTCCTCGCGCAGTGGAAACCGAAAGTTGCCGGTAAATTTTTCGACAGCGAAGGCAGGCTGATTGATAAAACTTTCGCCGAATCTTATCTGCAAAAATTTTCCGCCGCGCCCAAAGACGGTAAAATTTCTTCGTACCAAATCACCACTAAGAAAGAATCTCAGCCGCTGCCATTTTCGCTATCGGCTTTGCAAATCGCCGCCGGTAAAACTTTTGGCTACAGCCCGCAAATTGTTTTAGCCGCCGCCCAATCCCTTTACGAAAAAAAGCTTACGACTTATCCGCGCTCCGATTGTCAATTTTTGCCCACTAATCAATTTCGCGACGCCTTTGCCATTCTTGCACATTTGCAGAAAACCGCCGATACCGTGCTGAAAATTTTGATTGATCACTCCGACGCCACGATTAAAAGCTGGGCTTGGAACAACAACAAAATCACTGCGCACCACGCCATTATCCCCACGACGAAACCTTTAACCGGCGGCTTGAGCCTCGTTGAACTGAATATTTACAATCTCATTGCGCGAAATTACGCTGTGCAATTTTACCCGCCGCACATTTTTGACGAAACCGTTGCCACCGTCGACTACAAGGGCGAAATTTTCACGGCGCGCGGCAAAGTCATTAAGCAAATCGGCTGGCGCGAATTTTATATCGTTAAAAAATCTGACGACGAAGTTCATCAAATCCTGCCCGCAATGGCTACCGGCGACGCTGTTACTCATAAAAAATCTACGCTCAAAAAAAGTACAACTGAGCCGCCCGCGCATTTCACGCCTTCTGGTCTCGTGCAGGGCATGAAGGAAATTCACAAGTACATAAAAAATCCGGAATCTCAAAAACAGCTTAAAGACATTCAAGGCATCGGCACTGAGGCGACTCGCGCAGAAATTATTGACGATTTAATCAAACGCGGTTTTTTGAAAGTTGGCGCGCGGAAAATTCTTCAGCCGACTGACAAAGCTTATATGTTGATTGACGCCCTGCCCGACGAAATGACTTATCCGGACGCGACGGCGATTTGGGAAGATAAACTTCATTCAATGAGCGAAGGCGACGGCACTTTGGAAGATTTTATTTCGGGGCAAGTGAAATTTACCGGCGAACTCTGCGCGAAGGCAAAGACTGCGAAATTTCCCGTGGCTAAGAATACGTACGTTTGCCCGCGCTGTAAAACCGGCGTTATGGTTAAGCGTACCGGCAAAAATGGCGAATTTTGGGGCTGCAGTAATTTTCCAACTTGCAGAATGACCTGCAACGATTTGAAGGAATTAGAATTTAGGAGTTAGGGATTGGGGGTTGGTGAATAGGAAAAATCCCTAAGTCCTATTTCCTAAATCCTAACCCCTAAAAAACGACCGAAGGGAGTTTTTTCAATGGCTAGATTATTTGGAACAGACGGCGTACGCGGCGAGGCGAATGTTGAGTTGTTGCCGGAGCTTGCTTACAGATTGGGCTATGCGGCAACGGTTTATTTCGGTAAGCGCTCTGAAGATAAGCCCAAAATTTTAATCGGGCGCGATACGCGAATTTCCGGCGAAATGTTCGAGGCGGCTTTGACTGCCGGTATTTGTTCCGCGGGTGGGCGCGCAGTGCAAGTTGGAATTTTGCCAACGCCGGCGGTTGCCTACCTTGTTAAAAAAATCGGCGCGGCGGCGGGTGTTGTTATCAGCGCGTCGCACAATCCATTTTACGATAACGGAATTAAATTTTTCGGCGGCGACGGTTACAAATTGCCGGACGCCGTTGAAGACGAAATTGAAAATATTTCTAAGCAGATTGATAAAATTCAGCGTCCCGACGGTGCAAAAATCGGCGATGTCGAACGCCGCCACGATTTATTGAATGACTATATCGATTTCGTTGTGAGTACGACAACCGAACGCTTCGACGGTATGAAAATTGCGTTGGACTGCGCGAATGGCGCGGCGTATGAGGCAATGCCCGCTGTCTTGAAAAAATTGGGCGCAGAATTAATTTTGCTCGGCGATAAACCCAACGGAATTAACATAAACGACGATTGCGGCTCAACCCATATTCAAAATTTGCGGCTTGAAGTTTTGCGCAAAAAAGCTGACATTGGAATTGCCCACGACGGCGACGCTGACCGTTGCCTTTGCATTGACGAACACGGCGATTTGATTGACGGCGACCATATTCTGATTATGTGCGCGAAATTGATGATGGCGGTTGGCGCGCTGAAAAAAAATACCGTGGTTACAACGGTTATGGCGAATATCGGTTTCCGCGAGGCTATGGAAAATCTCGGCGGGCGCTACGAAATTACCGCGGTGGGCGATCGCTACGTTTTGGAAAATATGCTTGCCAATGGTTATAATTTGGGCGGCGAACAATCCGGTCACATTATTTTTACCGATTACAGCACAACCGGCGACGGCTTGATTACCGCGTTGCAAGTTTTAACCGCAATGAAAAAATCCGGCAAGAGCGCCGCTGAACTTAACAAAATGATGACGACTTTTCCGCAGGTGCTGATTAATATTCGCGTGCGTGACAAAGAATCTTACAAATCCGCCGAGGAAGTCAAGCGCGCCATTTTCGAGGGCGAAACCGAACTTAGCACAACCGGCAGAATTTTGGTTAGGGCTTCGGGAACTGAGCCGCTTGTTCGTGTTATGGCGGAAGGTCCAAATAAACAGCAACTTGAAAGAATTTGCAACAAAATCGCCGCGGAAATTGAAAAGGTTAGCTGCTGAAGTTACCGCGTTTACATTAAAATTTCATTAGCTGGCGCTTAAACCTTGACTGTAAATCGAATTTTTGATATAAATATGCGGCGGGATAGGCAATTGGGTTTTCTATGCCGTAAAACATTTCAAAGGCAAACTGATTAGAAAAACGCCATTATTGACGCTAAATCGTTTGTTCGGACTGCGCGAGGGGAAGTGGTCTTTGGTTAAATTTCAGTTTAGTCGACGAAACCGGCTTTTCCGTGAAATGTTCGGATTAAAGCGATTGGCGTCGTGGAATAATTTGCTGTACCTTTGTCGTCATAAGTCGCGGCGTGACGGTCCCTCGTTGGAGTATAGCATAGGAAAGTTCCTTTCGGTTCGCGACGGTTCAAAAAATTTTTTTTCGGAGGAGTTATTATGACAACGGAAAAATTCTTTACCTTTGATCTACAACGTTTTGACGGAGAAGCAACAGTTTCGGCTTCATCCGGTAATGTCAGCGTAAGCAGCGATTATGCGTTCAGCGGCAGTGAAGCCTCTGAAGTTAGTTCCGCGGTTGATATCGTTGCTTATGATTCGGACAGCGCGACGGTTACGTCTATTGCGGACGAAGCTTGGATTAAAAGCGGCTCTGCAACCAAGGGCGCAATTCTTGAGGGAATAGGTACAATCGCCTCTTTCGGCGAAAGCGGAAGTTTTGAAGTAACCGCGGGCGGCAATACTCTCAGACTTGCGGGCGTTTCCGGCGATACTCTGTCGATTTATTCTGCAAGCGACGCTGTAAGACAGACGATTAACGGCGCAACTGTGGCGTTCACTGTTTCCTCGGGTGAAGTCATTGATATTTACGGCAACACCGAGGCGGACGCTGTTACTTTGACTTCGGCTAATGCAACCCTCGGCTCAATCACCGGCGAACAAACCTGGATAGTCAACACAAATGACAATCTTGCTTACAGCGGCATTCAATATACTGCAATTGGCGACGCTGCAACAATTACCGGCGACTCTTCGATTAATGCTGAAATTTCCGACGGCAATTCTGTTAGCGTGGCGGCTGTTGGCAGCGGCAAAGCTACCGATTTAATCAGTGTCAATGATACGGTTATCAACGGCGCAGTAAACAGCGGCAGTAAAGTTACCGCCGACGGTGATAATCTTGTTGTGAAAACCAGCACAGCAGGCAATATCACAGTTGGCAGTGATTCAGCAAGTTTGGCAGCCGGCGCAAGTGCAACCCTTACCGCGGACGGCGACGCGGCAATTATTTCTGCGGTAAATTCCCTTGCGGCGGGCGGCAAATGGTTAACCAGCGCTGATAGCGTTGCTCTCGGCACTCAGGAATGGTCTTTCTCAAATGAAGGCTCTACTCTTGTTGCCGACAGCCTCGGTACAAGCGCTGCCACGGTTAGCTTCGGCGGCACTGCTACTCTTGCTACTGCGGCTAAGAAATTTAACGTTAGCAACCTCAATGTCAACAAAGCGGCAACTTGGGGGCTTACCGGCACAACCGGCGAAGAAAATGCTGTTTTCGACACCAGCGGCAATGTAACTTTGAGCGGCGAAAGTATGACAGCAAGCCTTAACAGCGGCAGTGCAAGCCTTTCCGCAGGCAGCGACGTCCTCAATTTGGCTAACGGCGGCACTGCAAGCATTGCAAATTCAAGCGTCGTTTCAGTTAGCGCTCTTGCAAATGGCGGCGTCTGGAATGTTGGCGACACTTCCGCACAGGTTGGCAACGGCGTTTCTATGCAGGCTTGGGAATTTGAAAATTCCGGCGCAGTCCTCAGCGCACGCAACACCGACGGCGCAAGAATCGGCACTGTCAGCGGTTTCTCCGGCAATGCTACTTTGACTTACGGCAGTTCAATTTCTCCGGAAAGTTTGACTGTTGGCGATACCACTTGGACAACGATTAAAAATGCTTACGATAGCGCTGTCATTTTCGACGAAACCGGCGCGGCAACTATTTCTGCTGAAAATATCGACGACGACGACCTTGCTCAAGTGTTCGGTTTGGCGGGCGCGAATTTGAAAGTTAATGGCGTCGGAGGAGCAACCGCGGCAATGGCGTCTGTCAACGCGGTTTATGTTGCTTACAGCGACGATTCAAACGGTTTGGATTTCGTCCTTGAAAACAGAGGCACTAACGCCGGCATTTCCGAAATTAACGACGTCGACACCGGCGCGAAAATTACCGTTTACGGCGATAACAGCTATTCAATTAACGGCGCTTATACTTTCTCGAATACTTCCGGCTATGCTGAACTGGATCTTGAAGATTCTAAGCTCGTTGTCAATGGCGTTATGTCGAAAGAAAACGTCAGCGTCACCGGCGGCAATGTCGATTATTCCTTCGACGAAGGCACGGCGGTTAACGTTACTCTCAACGGCGTTGCTGCAACAATCGGCTCAGCTGATAATACTTCGAATGTTACAATCTCCGGCAGCGGCAGCGACGTAATTTCTGCTGTTACTTTGAAGGCGGGCGATTCTCTTACAACCGGTAATTCCGATAGAAACTTCACAATGTACTATGACGCGTCCGGCGTTAGCAGTTCCGAAAGATATGTTTTGACGGCGAACGATACAAAGATTTCTGTTTACGGCAGTCAATTCACCGGCAGCACCGCAACGGTTATGGTTGACGGCAGCGGCAGTACCCCGCACGTTACAATCGACGGCATTGCCAATAATACAACCCTTTCTGTTAGCGGCGGTGTTTACAATATCGGTAAAGCGGCTCAAGTTACCGTCAATGAAGATACCGGTTATATCACAATCGACGGCGCAGGCAATACCACCGCTGAAGACGAAAGCGCGGCAGACAGCAGACGTCAGCGTGAAGACTCCATTAACAACGCTCTCGATAACGCCTCAACTACAAGCGTTACCGCATTCCAGTTCTTCTACAATGTTGGCTCAACAACTCCTTCCGCTGTTTCAACCTCAACTGTTGCCGGTTATGAAGACGCTGAAGATTCTTCACCCACTCCGGAATCCGTTTCGGGCGGCATTAATATTTACGGCAATACTGAATTTAGCGATAAAGAAAATCTGCACAATGTCACGCTCCAATCCGCGGCGGCGGACGATATCAACGTTGCCAACAAAGAAGGCGATTCTGTCTGGACTGCGGTTATCGATGTAACCCAGAGCGACAGAAATACTTTGGTTGCGGTCGGTACGGGCAGCCAGTCCTCCGCTATCAACCATACAATTCTTGGCGCGAATAACGGCGGCATTATTCTTGTTGGCGAAAATGCAGTTGGCGATAACTACGTACAGGCGGGCAGCGTTGGCACTTACCTTGAAAATCTCGGCGGCTATGCTACGCTCCTTGGCGGCGAAGGTGAAGATTCAATCGTTGCCGGCGCGGGCGATTATGTTTCCGGCGGCAGCGGCACTGATTATTTCTATGATAACAACGGCAGCGGCAACGGCGGCGGCTACGCAATTCAAGACTACAGCATTTCCGAAGGCGACGTAATTGTTGCTACGAAATTCTCCGATAACAGCAACAATATGACTGCCGCACAGATGATTGAAAATGTCGACATTGCCGACAGCGTTATTGCAATTACCGGCAGTAATGCTATCACCGTTGGCGGCAACGCTGTTAAATTCTCCGACTCCAAAGGCAAAGACGGCGAAACTTATAACTTTGCCTGGGCTGAAGAAGGCGGCGGAACGCTTGACGCTTCCGACTTTACCGACAAAGGCGCTATCATTCTTGCAAGCCAAAATGGCAGTGCGGCAGATTATGTTGTTGGTACTGGCGACGCTGATACAATCTTTGCGGGCGGCAATGATACGATTGACCCGGGCAACGGCGCGGACGAAATTTATATCACCGAAGTTACTTCCGAAAGTGAAGAAGCCGGCGCTGTTATCGTTCTTAGTTCCAGCGGCATTGGCAGAAACGAAGTTACCGGATTCAGTTTCGGTTTTGACAATGAAGACGCGGGCAACAGCATTCTTGACGCTGACGTCGATTCTGTTGGTTTCGGTCTTATGAACAGCCTCCTCATTGCTACGGTTGGCTCTAATCAGATGATGTTTATGGACTCCATTAGCGGCAATAAATACGATATTCTCGTCGGCAACGCTGATGATAACGAAAAAGTTAGCGTGCTCAAGGGCGGCAGTCAAGTTACCATAAGCAGCAATGACGACGTTGCAGATCGTTATTACGGAATTGGCAATTCTACATTGACATTCAGCGCGGATGTTACTGACGAACTTTATATCAATCTCGGCGACAGTGCGTACCACAACATTTCAAGACTGGCTGTCGATAATGAAAATGCGGCAATAATTTTGGGCAGCAGCGGCAAAGATATTGTTTCGCTCGGCGGCTCTTCCGCGGCTGACGCTCACAAGAATATTTCACTCGGCGCGGGCGACGACGTCATTTATTCCGGCGGCGAGGCTGTGTCTACTGCTGGTCATGCAATTTACTTCGGCTCAAGTTCCGGCGACGGCGACGATACCATTCATAACTTCGGTTACTATCAAGGCGTTGCTGACGACCCCGAAAAGAATGGCGCAGACGTTTTGATTCTCAATGGCTGGGACGACAACGTAAGCACAATCACCGGCAGCGCTATCGAAAGCGAAGTTGTTGTTGCTCTTAGCACGAATAACACAGTACACATCGCCGGCGAATTAGATCCCGACAGAATGCTCAGATACAGCATTGACGACGGCTCCAATATCCTTACCGCGAAACTCGGCGTGTCTTCCGGTCAAACCAACACCTTTACCTATGACAAGGAAGTTACCTATTATCACGGCAATACAAACAGAAACTTAGATACTTTGACAGTCGATAACAGCGACGCTAATGCTAATACTGAAATTTGGCTCGACGGCTCTAAGGGTGTTTATTACAACGGAATTGGCGTTATCGATGCTTCTCAAGCTGAAAGTACACAGCTTACATTGGTCGGTAACGGAAATGACAATACAATTATTTCCGGCGGCGAAGGTACAACCGCAAGCCTGTGGGGCGGCAGCTACGGCGAAAACCTCTTAATCGGCGGCGACGGCGACGATGTATTCTTCTTCTTGAATAGCTCCAGCAGCAATACCGTTTCCAACTTCGACGCTGAAAATGACCGCGTCCGTCTCTTTGATATCACGCTTGATATGCTCGTTGCGGATAACAATTACGGGCTCAATTCCAACGGCGGTATCCAGATTAAGACTACGGGCGGCGCTACGTTTGAACTTGAAGGCGACGGACACGACGGCGCTAAGTTCGATGTATCCAATGGCGACGGCTCTTACACTGCTTACACTGCAACTAAAAATTCTGACGGCAGCTGGAGCTGGGAAAATAGATAAGCGTTAATCGGCATTTCTTTTCACGAAAAGAAACGCCTAGCAAAGAAAAGGGCGGCGCGGATTGTCACATCACGTGACAAGCGCGCCGCGGGAGCGCCCGTCCTTGGGCGCTCTTTTTTGTTTTGGTGGATTAATTTGGAGCAAAGCAAAAAGCCTTCCCGAAAGAAGGCTTTGCATTTATTCACGAATATATCTTCAATTTGTGGCGGAGTGGAGAGGACTCGAACCTCCGCGCCCATCACTGAACCTAACGGTTTAGCAAACCGTCCTCTTCACCGACTTGAGTACCACTCCTTAAGACTAGGGAAGAATACCAAATTCAACGCGTTTTGTCAACTACTTTTTTGTCGGCTTTGCGCTGAAATTTCTCACGCTCAACTATAAAGCGCTCGTGCCGCCCACTTCCAATTTTTTCAACTTCATCAAACGCCGCCACGTCAAAAATTATCTTGCGCCCGTCCATTTCAACTATTTCAACTTCTGCGCGAATCTTTAAACCAATCGGCGTCGGCGCAATGTGTTTCACGTCAAGCGAAATGCCAACCGAAGTCAATTCCCGCGGCAAATTTTTCTCAACCAAATCAGCCGCCGCTTTCTCAATCAACGCAAGCATTTTCGGCGTTGCCAAAACTTTCAAACTGCCCGAACCTACCGCAAGCGCCGTATCATTTTCCGTGACAATCTGCGCGACCGTATTTTTTAAACCAACTAAATTTGCAAGCGTCATTTGTCGTCGTCCTTCACGAACATTTTTTTGAACATAGCTAAGAAATTGTTGCACGCCGTCGACAAAGTTTGATTTTTCAGCCAGGATACCACCGTATGAGTTTTCATTTCCGGCTCGATTATCCTCTTGTAAATTAAATCGCCGTCCGTTAAAAGTCTGCGGCTTGAAATTGGTATCATTGCCGCGCCCAAATTCATTTTGACCATGAGCAAATCTTGTACAACGCTGTCTGATACGCAAATTATTTCCGGCGTGAATCCGGCTTTTTTGCAATTCGCCTCGAAAATGGATTTCCACCGGAGCGGCAGAATCAGCGGCTGATTTTTCAATTCGATAAGCTTAACGACGTCAGCACTTTCGCCGCAAGGATTTTTCGCGTTCATAACCATAACGAGCGGCTCATTGGGCAAAACAAGCAAATCGTAAGCGAGATTGTCAACCTGGGTGCGGGTAATGGCAATTTCAATCATGTGGCTGTCCAAAAGTTCCAAAATGCGCGCGCCCTCGGCTTCCCAAATTTCGAACGTGACGCCAGGATAAACTTTGTGAAATTCGGAAATTAAATCGGGCAAAATCATCGCGCCCGAACTGGTGATTGTGCCGATACGAATTGTGCCCTTCGCGCCCGTGCCAATTTCGGTAATATCGCGGACTGTGCCGTCAACCATGCCGATAATACTTTCGACGCGCCCGTACAAAACGCGTCCGGCTTCAGTCAAGCGAATACGGCGAGAGCCGCGCTCAAAAAGTTTCACGTGCAATTTCTCTTCAAGACGTTTCATTTGCCGACTAAGCGCCGGTTGTGCCACGTCAAGGCGCTGCGCCGCGTGACTTATATTTCCCTCCTCGACTATCGCGAAAAACGCGCGCATATCCTTAATTCCAATGCCTTGCTTCATTTGTAAAAACATCTCCAACAAAAAATTTTATACCCTAAAAAACTTATCGTCATTATAGCACAGTTTGCTAAGATATGGTATGATTAACGCAAGAAAATTTTATCGAAAGGGGCGGCGACTATGACAAGAGACGCGGCTGACGCGGTTATCAAGGCGATTTTGGCGAACAAGGATTATTTGAGCCAGCTTGACGAAAAAGTTGGCGACGGCGACCACGGCTTGAATATGGCGCGCGGTGCGAATGCGGCGAAAGAGGCTCTTGACGAACTCGACGATACCGAAAATCTCAAGGAAATTTTGCAGGCGATTGGCGAGGCTGTTGTTATGAATGTTGGCGGCAGTGCCGGACCATTGTATGGCGCGGGGATTTTGGAGGCGGCTAAGGTTGTTGACGAAAATTCGCAGCTTGACATTGTGACTTTGGAAAAAGTTTTCGGCGCGGTTGTCAATGCGGTTAAGCGGCGCGGGCATGCTGAAAAAGGCGATAAGACTATGCTTGACGTGCTTATTCCGATTCACGAATGCTTTAAGGCGGAAAATTCCGGCGGCAAAAATTTGGAGGAAGTTTTGACGGCTGCAAGGGACGCGGCGCGTGACGGCGTTGAATATACCAAAACAATTCCTGCGCGACGCGGGCGTGCAAGTTATTTGGGCGATAAAAGCATTGGCTTCGAAGACCCGGGCGCGGTTTCTTCGCTGATAATGTACCGCACGCTCAGCGGCTATTGGAACGATTTATTGAAAGGAAGTTTATAAATTGAAAGTTCGTACACGTTTTGCACCGAGCCCGACGGGCTATATGCACATTGGAAATTTGAGGACGGCGCTTTATGCATATTTGTTCGCCAAACACGAAGGCGGCGATTTTATTTTGCGAATTGAAGATACCGACAGGGCGCGCTATGTTGCGGACGCCGTTGAATTTATCGAAAAAACTTTAGCGGCGGCGAAAATTATTCCCGACGAAGGACCTCACCACGGCGGAAATTTCGGACCTTACGTTCAAAGCGAGCGCATGGACATTTATAAAAAATACGCCGAGCAACTTGTTGAAATGGGGCACGCTTACCGCGAAGAAACCGAAAACGGCGTTGCCATTCGTCAGAAAATGCCCAAAACCGGCGAAACAACTTTCTTTGACGTGCTGCACGGAAATATCACAATCGCCAATGCTGAACTTGAAGACCAGGTACTTTTGAAAAGCGACGGTATGCCCACTTACAATTTCGCAAATGTTATCGACGACCATTTGATGGAAATTACGCACATAATCCGCGGCGCTGAATTTATCACGTCCACGCCCAAACACGTTTTGCTGTACGAATTTTTTGGTTGGGAATTGCCGACTTTCATTCACCTCGCGCCGGTTATGGGCAAAGCCGAAGACGGCACGGTTTCAAAACTCAGCAAACGCCACGGCGCCACCAGTTTCAATGATTTGGTTGAAATGGGCTACCTGCCCGAAGTTATCACAAATTACGTTGCGCTTTTGGGTTGGAATCCGAAGACTAATCAAGAAATTTTTTCAATGCAAGAATTGATTGACGCCTTCAGCCTGGACGGGTTGAGCAAATCGCCCGCGGTTTTCGACTACAACAAATTGGATTGGATGAGCGGCGAATATTTTAAGGCTATGACGGACGAAGAATTTGCCGCCGTGGCTGATAAATTTTTCGGCGAATTGAATGCAAATCTCGCGCAGAAAAAAATTTACCTTGCAAGCCTGCTGAAAAGCCGCGTTACGAAACTTAGCGAAATTCCGGCGATGATTAAATTTTTAATGGAAATGCCGCCTTTCGACGCTGAACTTTTCGTTAACAAGCGAAATAAAGTTACCGTGGCAAATTCGATTGAAATAATTTCTCCGGCGATTAAAATTCTTGAGGGCGTTGACGATTGGACTTTCGAAAATTTGAGCGAAAAAATTTCCGCTTACATTGAGAGCTCGGGAATGAAAACCGGTACGATAATGTGGCCGCTCAGAATCGCGCTGTCGGGGCAGAAAATCACTCCTGGCGGCGTGGTAGAGATTTTATACCTGCTTGGGCGCGAAACCGCCTTAGAGAGGCTCACACGCGCTGTAGGGGCACTTCAAAATCTTTCCGACTAACTTGTAACCTTCGCGCAGATTTGCTATAATCCCGTCGAGGTGATAACTATGAATTTGAAAGAAGCGTTTCAAGCGCAGAATAAATTGAACGAACTTTTTCTGCACTTCACAAATTATTTGAGCGTGACGCGCAACGTTACCACTATTCGCGAAAAACATTTTCGGAGCAGGGCGGCGCAGGGGCAATTCGATGAAACTTTCGACGTGACGAATTACGACAGCAAAATTTATACCGATATTAACAAAGTTATCGATTTTATTTTGGTGCTGATTGACGAACGCGAAAAACTTGCAAACGCCATTGCCGCGGCTAAGTCGAAACTCGAAATTGACATTGACGCCGCCGTTGACGTGAATAAGAAACGCCACGGAACGCTTGACACCCTGCGCGAAATGCGGCAGCTGAAAAGCAGCAGTCTTTTGCGGCGCAACGCGGGCAGCGGTTATGTTTTCAATAACGACGGCAACCAGACGGAATACCGCTACGACGTGGAAGTTGTGACGACGATTGATTTTGACAGAAACAAGGTCCGCGCTCTTGTGGCGAAATTGCAGGCGGCGGCGGACGAAGTTTCGGCGAAAATTGACGCCGCGCTGATTAATACCACGGTGGATTATGAATTTCCGTTCGATTCGCACGCCAGCGCCGCTGAAATTTTGGAAGATTTTTCCGCGAAATAATTTAATATTGTTCGGAGTTTTGGTTGAGGGCAGAATTTTTCCGGCGGAGTCGGTTCAGGTGCAGATGAACTAAGAGGCTGCACAAAAGTTCGCGCGCAGGAACTTTAAAATTGCGCTCTGATTCGCATGACGAAAATCATGCTACCATTTAAAATTGACGCCGCTAAGTTTACGTCAAGTCTTCAATTCGACATTCGCCAACTCAGCAATTCGTCAATCGTCATTTCTAAAAATCTCAATCACGCCTCCACAAGCTTTTGATTTGTTCGAAAATTTTTAGCTGATACTTTGAGCCGCATTTGTGGCGAATAGGCAAAGCCGAAAAATTTTCCGCCTTCAGTCAAAGCTCCGAACATTTTAATTTCCGTTGAAGGAAGTGATACTTATGGACGCGTTGCTCCTGTCGCGGCTGCAATTCGCGATAACGACCGTGTACCATTTTTTATTTGTGCCGGTAACTTTGGGCTTGTCAATTTTCGTGGCGCTGCTGGAAACGTGGTACGTCAAAAGCGGCAGTTACGAAGAGCGAATCAAGCTGAAGAAACTGGTAAAATTTTTTGGCACGATATTTTTGATAAATTTTTCAATGGGCGTCGTAACGGGCATAGTCCAAGAATTTCACTTCGGAATGAACTGGTCGGAATACGCGCGGTTTATGGGCGACATATTCGGCGCGCCGCTGGCATTGGAGGCGCTGACGGCATTTTTCCTTGAGTCGACATTTATTGGGCTGTGGATATTCGGCTGGGACAGGCTCAGTGAAAAGTTGCATTGCCTTTGCATTTGGATTGTGGCATTCGGCAGCAATTTATCGGCGTTTTGGATATTGGTTGCAAACTCGTTTATGCAGCACCCCGTCGGCTACGAAATTGAAGACGGGCGCGCGGTTATGGCGAGTTTTTTTGATTTAGTGACGAATCGATATGTGCTCGGCGAATATTCGCACGCGCTTTTTGCCGGAATCACGACGGGCGGCTTTTTGGTGATAATTATCAGCGCCTGGAAAATCGCCACCGACGAAATTTCCCGCGAAATGTTTATTCGTACCCTGCGGCGCGCAGTGCTCTTCACATTTTTGGGCGTAATGGGCGTTATGGGCTCGGGGCATTTGCACACTCAATATTTGGCGGAGGCTAACCCGATGAAACTTTCTTCACTTGAAGCTTTGTGGGAAACCAAAGACCCCGCGCCATTTGCGATTATCGCTGAAGTCAATCAAGCCGCGCGAAAAAATGATTTTGAAATTGCCGTTCCGAAATTATTTAGTTTTATGCTGTACAATTCGTTTCGCGGCGAAGTCAAAGGAATTAACGAACTTCAGCGGGCGGCTGCGGAAAAATACGGCGCGGGCAATTACATTCCGGACGTCAAAGGTATGTTTTGGAGTTTCAGAATTATGGTCGGCGCGGGCGGCTTGCTTTTGGGAATTGTTTTTGTTATGGGCGTTATCGCATTTTTCCTGCGCGACAGTATCAAAAATTTCCTGTGCGGATTTAAATTAATGCCGCTTTTGTTGCCGTTGCCGTTTATCGCAAATTCCGTGGGCTGGTACATAGCCGAGGCGGGGCGTCAACCGTGGATAGTGGTTGGCTTACAAAAAACCGCGGCGGCAGTCAGCCCGAATTTAACGAGCGGCGAAGTTTGGCTGACGCTGATTGGTTTCACGGCGATATATTTATTTTTGGCGGTGCTGGCGGTATTCGCGGCAGTGAAATTTATCAACCGAACAAAAATCACCGAGGAGGAATGAATCATGGACTTAAATATCGTGTGGTTTATTTTAATCGCGGTGCTATTCACGGGCTTTTTCGTACTTGAAGGTTTCGACTACGGCGTAGGAATTTTGATGATTGGAAAATCGCAATCGGAGCGGACGCAATTAATACGGGCGATAGGGCCTGTGTGGGACGCCAACGAAGTTTGGATGATAACGGCGGGCGGCGCAAGCTTCGCGGCATTCCCGCACTTTTACGCGTCGATGTTCAGCACGTTTTATTTGGCGCTGTTTTTAATGTTGTTGGCGCTTATCATGCGGGGCGTGGCGTTTGAATTGCGCGGGAAAATGGACAATTCGGATTGGCGAAATTTTTGGGACGGCGCAATAATATTCGGCAGTTTCGTACCGGCGCTGTTATGGGGCGTGGCGATGGCAAATTTGCTGCGCGGCTTGCCGATAAATGCACAAATGCATTACGCGGGCAACTTTTTCGATTTGCTGAGCCCGTACACAATCTTAGCGGGAATATTTTTTGTACTGTTATTCGCATTTCATGGGGCGAATTTTTTGAGTTTGAAATTGGCGGACGGCAGGCTTTTATTGGACTTGCAAAGAAAAGCAAAATTTTTAGGAATAGCGGCGTGGCTGGCGTATTTGGCGTTTGTGGTGGCGTCGGTATTTGAAACTGATGTAATGTCGAAAATGACGGGCGTAATAATATTCGCGTCGGCAATGGGCGTTTTGTCGGCGAGTTGGTCATTTGTGCGCGAGGGCAAACAAAAAGCCGCCTTCATAACAACGACGGTGACAATCGCAATGACGACGATTGGGTTATTTGTGGCGCTGTTTCCGCGGCTTATGGTATCGACTTTGCTGCCGGAATGGAGCTTGACGATATACAATGCGGCGTCGACGCCGAAAACATTATTGATAATGACAATCGCGGCGGTGATATTTGTTCCGGTGGTTTTAATTTATCAAGGCTGGACGTACAAAATTTTTAAAGAGCGAGTGTCTGTTAGGGACTAGGCGCTAGCCCCTCTTCACTATACCCTAATCAATAATATCCGTCTTTTAGAACAATTTCTTCAATACGGGCTTTTTCGGCTTCGTATTCGGTTAACAGGTGATTTCTAACCATGGCGTCAATTACAATGAGTTGGCGCTTTTTTGCTAGCATAAAATTGACGTAGGGAGAATAAACCGAGGGCGCATTTGGAATACCGGCGAGCATAGCCGATTCTGCAAGCGTTAATTGTTTTGGTTCTTTGCCAAAATATCCGTGAGCCGCCTCGTAAATTCCGTAAAAGTTCGAGCCAAAATAAATCGTGTTAAGATACAGCTCAATAATTTTATCCTTGTCGTAATTGCGTTCAACGCTCATGGCTAACAGCAATTCTTCAACTTTGCGGGTAAATGAGCGTTCCTGCGTCAGAAATAAATTTTTAACCAACTGCTGAGTAATGGTCGACGCGCCTTCTTCAATTTCGCCCGCCTCAACATTGACAATCGCCGCCCGCGCAATGCTCTCAATGTCAAAGCCCTTGTGCGAATAAAACCGCGCATCTTCCACGGCGATAATTGCTTGCCGCAAATGCCGCGGAATATCCTTCAACAAAACATAATGCCGAATACTTTTGCGCTTCTCATTAATCGCACTCCGAATGTCAAAAATCCTGTCAATTTTTTCGCCAATGCTCGTCTCGGCGGCAGCGATTCTCTTATCTTCAACTTTATCGGCGTCGTCCGGCGACCTCAACGCCAATGTTACGAAAAATGACGCCAGAAATACAAACACCAGCGCAAATATTAACTGGAAAAATCGGAATATGAATTTAAATGAGCGCCTGACTCTTCGCGGTTTTCTTTCAGTAGCCATTGACAGCCTCCAACGTCAAAATTTTCATATCGCTATCGCCATACACAGAAAAATTATCGTGGCAGTGTACATCATTCGAATTGCGGATAAAATATGCGGCGCTTGCAAACTTTCATTCGGGTCGCCCATGTACGCGCGAAAATGCGTCACGCCAAAATACGAATTGAATCCGCCCAATCGAACATTCAGCGCCCCCGCAACCGTCGCTTCCGCATAGCCGCCGTTCGGGCTGGGGTGTTTCGCCGCGTCCCGAATCATCATGTTAAACGCATTTTTAAAATCCAGATTCAGTATCAGAGCCGACGCCAAAAATAACGCCGCCGTTATTCGCGCAGGAATAAAATTGGCAACGTCGTCAAGCCGCGCCGCCACTCGCCCGAAGTATAAGTACCGCAGATTTTTGTAGCCGAGCATCGAATCCATTGTGTTGACTGCGCGATAAGCCACAGCCAGCGGCAACCCGCCTATCGCAAAGTAAAACAGCGGCGAAATTACCCCGTCAACCGTATTTTCGGCAACGGTTTCGACAGTCGCCCGCACAAGTTCAGCCTCATTTAAATTTTTCGTGTCGCGTCCAACTATCCAGCCAACTTTTATGCGCGCCTGCGTCAAATTTTCACTTTCGAGCAAATAATAAATTTCCCTGCCCGCCTCGGACAATGAGCGCGGCGTTATCATAAAACTCAGCGCCAGCGCCTCAATAAAAATTTTCGCCGTGTAACTGCCGGTCATTTCCGCCAAAATTTCAATGCACATTCCCGCGCCGTAACTTGCCGCCAAAACCAGCGTAACCAATACGCCGCCTTTTAAAATTTTCTTTAGTTGCTCGTCGGCGTCGCGCCGCAAAAAATATTCCAGTACCAAAATTAATTTTCCCATCATCACCACAGGGTGAAATTTGCTTTTCGGGTCGCCAATCAGCGCGTCTATCAGAAACGCCGCAACCGCTGTTATCATCGGGCTCATAGCATCTCTCCAGTTTTTTGTTTAGAAATTATATACCATTCGCCGCCGATTTTCCACATTTATTGAATTGATTAACCGCCGCATTTGTAGTAAAATTTCAGAAAAGAAAACATTCAAGATTGGCAGGAATTTTTTTGGAAAATTTTAAGGAGCGGCTGCACAAGCTGATTCACCAGGCCGGACACAATTTCGGCGGCAATTCTCAAGCGATAGTTCAGATTGTGGATTTGCTTTTGGAATTTGCGATTAAAATGCGCGCGACTGATTTGCACATTGAGCCGTTTGAAGATTTTCTGCGTATTCGCTACAGAATTGACGGACACCTGCACGAATTGCACGAACCGCTCCCGATAAAATTTGCGGCGGCGATAATCTCACGAATAAAAATTTTAGCGAAAATGGACACGACAGCCGCGTTTTCGCCCCTGGACGGCTCAATAATTTTCGGCGAAACCGAAATGCGCGTTGCAAGTATGCCGTCCTTCGGCGCAGAATCCTTGACAATCCGACTGTTAGACACCGCGCGAAATTTAAACGCAATTTCAGATTTAGGATTTACCGCGGCGAACGAAAAAATTTTCCGCAAAATGTTAGTCGCAACTTCGGGAATGATAATTTTAACCGGACCGATGAATTCCGGAAAATCGACGACGCTGTACGCAGCACTGCGCGAATTGAATAAGCCGAGCCGCTCAATAATGACGCTGGAAGATCCGATTGAGCAGCACATTTCGGGCGTAAGTCAAGTGCAGGTAAACGAAAAAGCCGGCTTGACATTTGCGGCGGGCTTGCGGGCAATGCTGCGAATGGACTGCAACTGTATGATGGTCGGCGAGGCGCGGGACGCTGAAACTTCAAAAATCGCGGTAAGAGCGGCGCTCACGGGGCATTTGATTTTCACAACGTTGCACGCGAAAGATTCCTGCAGTGCGGTTTTCCGATTGATAGAAATGGGCGTTGAGCCGTATTTATTGGCGTCGACGCTGAAGGGAGTGATAGCTCAAAGATTAGTCAGACGGCTTTGTCCACATTGTAAAAAATTGCTTGCGGCGAATACTTTTGAGATGGCGAAAATTGGCGCGGAAAAAGTTTACAAAGCGGTTGGTTGCGAGAAATGCGGCGGCACCGGATTTTTCGGGCGAATTGCCCTGCACGAGATTTTGCGCGTCGAAAAAAATATTCGCGAATTGATTTTGTACAGTCGAGATTTAGAAAAAATTCGTGAATCTGCGCTCAGCGGCGGCTTGAAAACTTTGGCGGCTGACGGTTTTGAAAAAGTTCGCGCAGGATTGACGACATTTGAAGAAGTTGAGCGAATTTTGGGCGGTGAGGTGGATATGGGATAAAGTTTCTGTTAGTATTTATAGGCGGCGGCTTAGGCGCAATGGCACGGTATTTCGTAACGACGGCGCTTGCGGGAAAAATGGGCGCGTTTCCGCTTGGCACATTTGCGGCGAATGTTTTAGGCAGTTTTTTAATGGGCTTAGCGGTGGGAATGATAGCGGGGCGTTCCGGCTTAGAAAATGTGCGGCTGTTGGCAGCGGTAGGATTTTTGGGCGGCTTTACGACATTTTCAACATTTTCTGCGGAAACCTTGATGCTGATTCAAAACGGGCAAATAATTTTAGCGGGCGCGAATGTTATTTTGAGCGTTGCGGCGGGCTTAGCGGCTTGTATGGCGGGACTGACTTTGACTCGCTGAATAATTTTAATTGAGGTGATAACAATGGCTTTTAATTTACCGAAAATCAGAAACTGCGCACGTTGCGGCAAAATTTTTACAGCTATGCACGGCGAAAAAGTTTGTCGTGACTGCCTTGACAAAGAAAAGGCGTTCGAGGAGCAGGTCGTCAAATACATTCGCGATAATCCTGGCAGCACTTTGAAGGAAGTTATGGAGGCAACCGGCGCCAATGAGAAAATGCTCAATCGTATGATGCAGGACGGTATTTTTTCAAACGCGGCAGTTTCGCGCGACAAAGAGGCAACTTATCCGTGCATGAGCTGCGGGCGTCCAATTACCAGCGGTACTTATTGCATGGACTGCCTCGCCAAACTTAGAGACCAAACTAAAAAGGCGGCGGAGCGTATGCAGATTCGTATCAAAGAAGACCGTAAAATGTCAACGATTGAACGCCTTGACGCGCTTGCCGAAAAAGAATTTGAGCGCGAAAGTAGAATGAGCGGCATTCGGCGCAATTTCTCAAAAGGTATGTTCAAAAATAATTGATTGTATGATATTGGACTTATTGAAAAGTTGTGAGCTTTGCCCGCGGCGCTGCAAAGTTGACCGGACTAAAACTGTTGGATTTTGCGGGGCTGGTGAAAAAATTCGTGTGGCGCTTGTCAGTCTGCATAAATGGGAAGAACCTTGCATTTCGGGCGAAACCGGCGCCGGTACGATTTTCTTTTCGCATTGTAATTTGAAGTGCGTTTATTGCCAAAATTATAAAATCAGTCACGAAGGCTACGGTGAAGAAATTTCGATTGAGCGGCTTGCAGAAATTTTTATTGAGCAGCAGGAGCGCGGCGCGGCGAATATCGAATTGGTTACGCCCGTGCAATTTGTTCCGCAGATTTGCCTTGCGATTGATATTGCCAAAAATCGCGGCTTGAAGTTGCCAATCGTTTACAATACAAATTCATACGAAAATCTATCGACGCTGGATTTGCTGAAATCTCGCGTTGATATTTTTCTGCCCGATTTGAAATACTTCGACGACGAAATTGCCAAAACTTTCTCCGCCTCCCCGAATTATTTTGAAGTTGCCTCCGCCGCTATCAAAAAAATGTTTGAGCTTGTCGGCGATTTTGAAATCTGCGCGACCGGTTTGATGAAACGCGGGGTTATCGTCCGGCATTTGATTTTGCCGAATTTTCGCCGCGACAGTATTAAGATTTTGGATTGGCTGCACGAAAATTTTAATGACAGGGTTTATATCAGCCTGATGAATCAGTATACGCCGATTTTTCGCGCAGGTGAATTTAAGAAAATTAATCGCCGCCTGACGACGTTTGAATACAATTCGGTTATCGAACACGCGCTTGACATTGGCGTTAAAAATTGTTATATGCAAGTTGGTAAAACCGCCGAGGAAAAATTTATTCCGCATTTCGATTGTTCCGGCGTTAATTAAACTATCATTTTAAATATTTTTTAAAATAAATCTTCGCTTGATATTGGCGTTAAAAATTGTTATATGCAAGTTGGT